>SPQI01000263.1 GCA_004570315.1 Oxalobacteraceae bacterium OM1
TCGCTGCCGCTCGTGGCGCTCACCACCGTCCAGGCGCTCGTCGACCGGGCGAAGGCCCGGCCGGGACAGCGCATCCTCATTCACGCCGGTTCGGGCGGACTCGGCAGCTTCGCGATCCAGTATGCGCACCGCGTGCTCGGCCTGCATGTGACGACCACCACGAGCAGCCGCAACGCCGAGTGGGTTGGCGCGCTTGGCGCCGAGCGCGTCATCTGCTACGACCGCGAGGACTATCTGCAGGATGCGGCGCGCTACGACATCGTCTTCGACACCCTCGGCGGCAAGACGACCGCCGACAGCTTCCGGGTCGTCAAGCCGGCCGGTGTGGTGGTCAGCGTGGCCGGTCCGCCGGACCGCGACTTCGCCCGCCAGGTCGGTGCCGGGCCGCTGGTGCGCGTCGCCATGCACTTCATGAATCGCCCGATCTACCGTCTGGCTCGCCAGGCCAAGGCGCGCTACTTCCGCTTCTTGACGGAATCTGACGGCGAACAACTTGGCCGCATCGCCGCCGTGGTGGAATCCGGCAAGGTCAAGCCAGTCATCGACCGCAGCTATCCCTTTCTTCAGCTGGTGCAGGCCATGGAAGCCGTCGCAGCGGGGCGGTCGAAGGGAAAAGTCGTACTGGAATGGTAAGCGCGCAAACATAACAACGAGGAGACAAGCCCATGCATTACGTATCGCCCTGGATGACGCCCGAACTCGACACCTTCCGCAGCGCCGTGCGCCGCTTCGTCGAGGGTGAAATCGTTCCGCACCAGGAACGCTGGCGCAAGCAGCAGCACGTCGACCGCGACCTGTGGCGCAAGGGCGGCGAAATCGGCATTCTCCTGGCCGACATTCCCGACGAGTACGGCGGCTCCGGCGGCAGCTTCGCGCACCAGAGCATCGTGTTCGAAGAACTTGGTTACGCGGGCGACATGGCGTTCGGTATTCACGTGCACGCCATCGTCGCCCACTACCTGCTGAACCAGGGCACCGAGGAGCAGAAGCGCAAGTACCTGCCCAGGCTGGCGAGCGGCGAGATGGTGGCGGACATTGCGATGACCGAGCCGGGCGCGGGCTCCGACCTCAAGGGTATCCGCACCACGGCGCGGCGCGACGGCGACGGTTACCTGATCAACGGATCGAAGACCTTCATTTCCAACGGCTATCTCGCCGATCTCATTCTCGTGGTGGCGAAGACTTCGCCGGAGGAAGGCGCGCGCGGCGTGTCGCTGATGCTGGTGGAGGTACGCGATGCGCCGGGCTTCCGCGTCGGACGCATCCTGGAAAAGATGGGGCAGAAGGGGCAGGACACCTGCGAGCTGTTCTTCGACGACGTGCGCTGCGGGCCGAACAGCGTGCTCGGCGGCGTGGAAGGCAAGGGCTTCGTCCAGCTCATGACGGAGCTGCCCTATGAACGCACCATTCTCGGCGTGGCCGGCGTCGCGGCGATCGAGCGGGCCTTGCAGCTCACCATCGACTACACCCGCGAACGCAAGGCCTTCGGGCAGGCGCTGATCGAGATGCAGAACACGCGCTTCGTGCTGGCAGAAATCAAGACCGAGGCGACCGTCGCGCGGACCTTCATCGATCGCTGCATCGTCGACATGATCGAGGGGCGCATGGATACCGTGCTGGCGTCGATGGCGAAGTACTGGATCTCGGATCTGCAGTGCACGGTGGTGGATCGCTGCCTGCAGCTCTTCGGCGGGTATGGGTATATGTTGGAATATCCGATTGCGCAGATGTATCTGGATGCGCGGGTGCAGCGGATTTACGGCGGGGCGAACGAGATCATGAAGGAGATTATTGCGCGGGAGCTGTGACGGGGCGGTCCAACGTACCCGCGCCCAAACAACCCTCCGTCATTCCGGCGTTCGCCGGAATGGCAGTGGTTGGGGTAGGCGAAGCCAAGGCATTCCCGGGCTCCTCTCCCTTGAGTCGAATGCACCGAACGCCTGTCTCGCACAATTCGCAGGCTTACTTCGCCCCCTTCAACTCCCTCTCCAAAAACCGCAACACCGCCGCGTCGCTCATGCAACTCACATTCATCCGCATCCGCGTCGACGGGAGCTGCGAAGGCGAGAACAAGCTCCCCGGCGCGAACACATAGCCCGCCTCCACGCCTTTCTCCGCCAGCACGTTGGTGTCGCACCCCGCATCCACCCACAGGAAGATGCCCGCCGGCGCCGCCATGTCCACCTTCACGCCGACCCGCTCCAGCTGCTTCGCCGTCCGGTCGCGCACGCCGTCGAGCTTGACGCGCAACCGGTCCACGTGTTTCCGGTAATGCCCTTCGGAGAGGATCTTGTAGACGATGCGTTCCCCAAGGTCGCTGGTCGCGAGGACGGACAGCATCTTGCGGTCGGCCAGCCGCTTGGCGTTGTCGACCGAGGTCGCGATGAAGCCGACCCGCAGATTGGCCGCCAGCGTCTTCGAGAAACCGCCGAGGTAGATCACGCGATTGAGCTGGTCGAGCGAGGCGATGCGCGTCGCCGGCTGCACGCTGCTGCCCGGATGCAGGTCGCAGTAGATGTCGTCCTCGACGATCGTGAAGTCGTGCAGCTCCGCGATCTTCAGCACCTGGAAGGCCTTCGCCGCCGACAGCGAGGTCGAGGTCGGATTGTGCAGCACCGAGTTGATGACGAAGAGCTTGGGCTTGTGCGCCGCCGCCAGTTCGGCGAGCTTGGCGATGTCGGGGCCGTCGGACAGGCGCGGAATGCCGACCACCTTCAAGCCCATCGTGGCGAAGGAGCCGAACATCAGGAACCACGCCGGATCGTCGACGAAGATGGTGTCGCCGGGCTGGGTGAAATGCCGCGCGACGAGGTCGAGTGCCTGCGTGATGCCCGAGGTGGTAAGGATCTGTTCCGGCGTCGCCGCGATCTCCAGCTCCGCGAGTTTCAGCTGCAATTGCTGGCGCAGCGGCACGAAGCCCTGCGGATTGCCGTACTGGAGCAGCAGCGCCTGGTTCTGCCGGCTGATTGCGCGCAGTCCGTTCGCAATCAGTTCTCCATCCAGCCAGTCGCTCGGCAATAAACCCGAGCCCGGCGTGTTCTGCGGCGGATGCTGCCGGAACATGTTCCGCACCAGCCAGACCACGTCGAGGCTGCCCTGCGGCTGGTCGAGCGCGCTCGGGGCAGGGCGGCTCGCGGCCAGCGGCGCGCGCTCGCGCACATAAAAACCCGAGCCGCGCCGCGACTCCAGGTAGCCGCGCGCTACCAGCCGGTCGTAGGCCTCCACCACCGTGAAACGCGACACGCCATGCTGCTCCGCGAATTGCCGGATCGACTGCATGCGCGCACCGGTGCGCAGCAGCTTGTCGTCGATGCGCGTCTCGATGGAGCGCACGATCTGGTCCACCAGCGACTCTCCCGCCGAACGCGAAAGCACCTGGGATGCCGCAATGGAAAGCTCGCCGGGCGGCCGGCGTGAACTCGCTGTATTGGTCATATCGCCGTGACAGTGGTTGAAATTATTTGGTGAAGTGTATTGGTAGTGTACTGGTCCACTCGTTTAGGATACCTCAACCCGTTCGAATTTCAATGGAGTCCCGATGGAACCGCAACTGCAGGCACTGATGCCGCTGGCGATCTTCGCCTTCGTGTCGTCGATTACGCCCGGCCCGAACAACATCATGCTGACCTCGTCCGGCATTGTGTTCGGCTTCGCGCGCTCCATTCCGCACATGCTCGGCATCACGGTCGGCTTCGGCGTGCTGCTCGCACTCTGCGCCGCCGGCATCGGCAGCCTGGTGATGGCCGTGCCGTCCATCCACACTGCACTCAAGTTGATCGGCTCGGCCTACCTGCTGTATCTCGCGTGGAACCTGCGCAGCATGGCGTTCCGCGAAGCCGAGTCGAGCAGCGCTCGCCCGATGTCCTTCTTCGGCGCCGCCGCCTTCCAGTTCGCCAATCCGAAAGCCTGGGTCATGGCGATCACCGGCGCCTCGGCCTTTCTGCCTGGCATCCAGCCGGCGGCACTCGCCATCGCGGTGTTTTGCATCATCTTCTGCGCCGTCAACCTGCCGTGCATCAGCGTCTGGGCCGGCACCGGCGCCGCACTGCGCCGCTACCTCACCCAGCCGCTGTGGCAGCGCCTCTTCTGCGCGCTCATGGTTGCACTGACCGTCTATTCCGCCATCGCGATCTGGTTATAAGGAGCCTCCATGCAGACCGCCCAAGTCATCCCGACCACTTCACAGCACGAAACGCGAGGCATGTGGCTCGGCCTCATCGGCGTGGCGATCTTCAGCCTCACGCTGCCGTTCACGCGCATCGCCGTGGCCGAGCTGAACCCGATCTTCGTGGCGCTCGGCCGCGCCGTCGTCGCTGCGGTCGGCTCCGCCGTGCTGCTCTGGTGGGTGGGCGCGCCCCGCCCGGCGCGCGGACAATTGCGTGCGCTCCTGATGACCTCGCTCGGCTGCGTGGTCGGCTTCCCGGTGCTGACCTCGCTCGCGATGCAAGTCGTGCCGGCCTCGCAC
>SPQI01000466.1 GCA_004570315.1 Oxalobacteraceae bacterium OM1
CATGACACTCTCCGTGGCAAGGACGTCAGGACGTGCAGCGGATACGCAGCGAATCGATCGACTGCGTGAATTTCAGATTGCCGCGCAGCCGCGGCTCGCGTGTGCCGGGTTGCAGTTCGGTCGTCTTGTGGCTGAAGTTGGCGTTTTCGAAAATCGCCACCGATGCCTTCGGGCCGACGATCAGGCTTTCGGTTTTCTCCTTCCACACCACGCCGCCGCGCGGCGCATGCAGCGACGGCAGGTCGAGCGGACCGGAGATCGTCAGGTTGTCGTCGCCCTTGTAGTCGGCCTGCGGGAACAGCTGTACCCAGCATCCTTCCTTCAAGGTCGGCGTGGTGCGAATCTCCAGCGGCGCAAGGATGATCGCCGGCGGAATGACCGGCGTTTCGAGCGCCGGAATGTTGGTGCCGCCGGACGGGCTGGCCGCAAACGCCGCGTGTGCCACGGCAAGGGCTGCGATACCAGCGAGGCGGGACGCGAGAATGGTGAGATCGTGTGGCTGCATGATGCAGTTCCTCCTTGTGTTCAGTCCGATCCGAACGCCACGGTGGACAGCAGCGCCAGTTCGGCCTGGCGCGAGTCCAGCCGCGTGTGCTGCACCACGATCGGAACATCCGACTCGATCACGCTTGCGTAATCCGTCTCCGCCGGAATCGGCTCGGGGTCGCGCAAGTCGTTGAAGCGCAGATGCAGCGTGCGCTCGGGCGGCACGGTGACGCGGTACGGGCCGGCGGGCGGACGTTCCTTGAAGAACACCATGATCGAGATGCGCGCCGGGCTTTCGCCGGCGTTCAAGATGCAGGCGGTCTCGTGGCTGAGCATGGCGCGGCCGCTGCCGGTGCTTTCGCCGGGAATGTAGCCTTCCGCGATCGCCCAGCGGGTTTTGCCGATCGGTTTCATGCAATCTCCTTTCACTTCGATGATTCCTGGCGCAGCGCCATGACGAGCACTTCCGCCAGATGCAGAGGCTGGCGCCCGGCCGACTGGATCAGCTGCTCGCGGCAGCTGAAGCCGTTCGCCAGAACCAGGGTCTCCGTGCCGGCGCGGCGTACGGCCGGCAACAGGACGCGTTCGGCGCATTGCATGGACACGGGGTACTTGTCCTTGTCGAAACCGAAGGAGCCCGCCATGCCGCAGCAGCCGGAATCCAGCACCTCGAAGTCGAGCCCGAGCCGTTTCAGCACGGCGGTTTCGGCGTCCATCTTCAGTACCGACTTGTGATGGCAATGCCCGTGCACCACTGCTTTCCGCTGGAGCTGCGGGAACTGCTTTTGATCTGCCTGCCGCTCGATGAACTCGCTCAGCAGGAACACCAGCGAGGCGAGGCGCTTTGCCTGCTCGCTGTGCGAGAACAGGTTGGGCAATTCTTCCCGGAAGACCGACACGCAGGCCGGCTCCAGCCCGACGATGGGTGTGCCCGCGCGGATGTCCTCGTCGAGCGCGTCCATGATGCGCTGCAGGTATTGCCGGGCGCGGTCCACCATGCCGAATTCGTACAGCGGCCGGCCGCAGCAGAGATGCACTCGTGGAATCTCGACGCGGTAGTCGAGATGTTCGAGGACTTCCACCGCAGCCTCGGCGACCTGGGGATGGAAGTAGTTGTTGAACGTGTCCGGCCAGAGCAGCACCTTCATGCCATGCGGATGCGCCGGCTCTCGCCGGTGGAATCCGGCCGTGAACGTACGCGGCGCGAAGCGGGTGATCTGGCGCTCCGGCGCGATGTGGCCGAGACGCTTGGCGAGATCCGCGATGCCGGGCGTCTGCGTGAAGAAATTGGCCACGCCCGGCATGTGCGAGGCGAGCCGCGCCCAGCGGTCGATCATGCCGAAGGCGTAGGCATGCAGCGGACGCCGGTGATGCTCGTAGTAATGCGCCATGAACTCGGCCTTGTAGGTGGCCATGTCCACGCTCACCGGACACTCGCCCTTGCATCCCTTGCACGAGAGGCAAAGGTCGAGCGCCTCATGCACCGCCTCGTTGCGCCAGCCGCCGTGCAGCACGTCGCCGTTGAGCATCTCCCACAGCAGCCGGGCGCGGCCGCGGGTGGAATGCTTTTCTTCGCGCGTAGCCATGTAGCTCGGGCACATCGTGCCGTCTTTCTTGCGGCATTCGCCCACGCCCACGCAGCGCAGCAACGCGCGGGGAAAGCTGCCCTCGTCGCCGGGATAGTGGAAGTGCACCGGCTGTTCAGGCGGGTTGTAGTCCGTGCCGATGCGCAGGTTCTCGCCGGCGCTGAAGGCATTGACGATCTTCCCGGGATTCATCTTCCAGTGCGGGTCCCAGATGCCCTTGAACTCGCGGAAGGCCTGCATCAGCTTCTCACCGAACATGATGGGCAGCAGCTCCGCCTTCGATTGCCCGTCTCCGTGCTCGCCGGAGATGGAGCCGCCGAAGCTCACCACCAGCTCCGCCGCTTCATGCAGGAAGGCCCGGAACGTGGCGATGCCTTCAGCGGTTTCGAGGTCGAAGTCGATGCGCGTATGCACGCAGCCCTGGCCGAAGTGGCCGTAGAGATCGCAGCCGTAGCCGTACTTGTCGAACAGCGCACGCAGCTTGCGCAGATATTCGCCCAGCCGCTCCGGCGGCACCACCGAATCCTCCCAGCCTTCCCAGGTGATCTTCTTGTTCGGCACGTGAGCGGTGGCGCCGAGGCCGGATTCGCGCACCTTCCAGATCTGGCGCTCCACCGGCGGATCGTCGTAGAGCTTCATGGTGGGCGGCTTGTCGGTCTTCTTCAGCGCGTCCATCAGCTTGTGCGCCTGGGCATCGGAATCCGCCTTGTCGCGGCCGCCGAACTCCACCAGCAGCCAGCCGCCGCCCTTGGGCAGCAGTTCGATGTTGTCGGGATGCAGATGGATGGCCTTCATGTCGTCGACCAGCCGGTCGTCCATGCCTTCCAGCGCGATCGGCTTGTGCTTCATCACCTCGGGCACATGGTCGCCGGCCTCGTAGACGCTCTCGTAGCCGAGCACCAGCAGTGAGCGCGCAGGCGGGTTGGGCACCAGGCGCACCTTCGCTTCGAGAATGATCACGCAGGTGCTTTCGGACCCGACCAGCGCCTGGGCCACGTGGAACCCGTTCTCCGGCAGCAGCGCCTCCAGGTTGTAGCCGGAGACGCGGCGGGGAATCTGCGGGAAGTGCTTGCGGATTTCGCCGGCATAGCTGTCGCGCAGGCTGAGCAGGCGCGCATAGATGTCGCCCTGGCGGTCGTCCCGGTTGGCGAGCGCGCGCAGTTGCGTCTCGCTGGTAGCGCCCACCGTCATCCGCACGCCGTCGTAGGTGAGCACGTCGAGTTCGATGACGTTTTCGGAGGTCTTGCCGCCCATGACCGAGTGCGGGCCGCAGGAGTTGTTGCCGATCATGCCGCCGAGGGTGTTGTGGGTATGCGTGGCCGGGTCCGGCGCGAAGGTCAGGCCATGCTGTTCGGCGGCGTGACGCAGGTCGTCGAGCACCGTGCCGGGCTGGACGCGCGCGATCCGGTTTTCCGGATCGATCTCCAGCACGCGGTTCAGGTACTTGGAAAAATCGATGACCACCGCGACATTGCAGCATTGACCGCACAGGCTGGTGCCGCCGCCGCGCGAGAGCACCGGCACGCCGTAGCGGTAGCACAGCTGCACGGTGGTGACCACATCCTCGATCGTGCGGGGAATCACCACGCCGATCGGCGGCTGGCGGTAGTTGGACGCGTCGGTGGCGTAGAGCGCCCGGTCGCCGGGCGAGAAGCGGACTTCGGCGTGCGTCTGTTGCGCCAGTTCCTGCGCGAGGCGCTCCACGTCGCGGATGCCGGCCAGCGGCTCGCCGGCGCGCGTGTCGACTAGATTGCGTAGCATCGTGCCTCCGGTTCTTTCAGTTCGAGTCCGAGGCCGGCGCGATCGCGGAACGGCGACAGCATGCCGTCGGCCGGCTCGGGCGCGCCCTCGAACAGCATGTGTTCGATGCGCGCATGGTCATGGAAATATTCGAGATGAATGGCTGCCGGCGCCGCGCAGCACAGCGGGGTATGCAGCGACGGTGCGCAGTGACTCGAGAGCGGCACGCCATAGGCTTCGCACAGCGCTGCGGCACTGAGGAAGCCGGTGATGCCGCCGCAGCGAGTGGCATCGGCCTGCAGCACGTCGACGGCCTGCGCGTCGAGCATGCGGCGGAAGTAGGGCTGGTCGTAGCCGTATTCGCCGGCGGTGATGGCCATGCCGGGCGGGGCACGGTCGCGCAGCAGGCGCAGGCCGTCGAGGTCGTCGGACGACACCGGCTCCTCGAACCAGGTCACGTCGAGGCCGGCGGCCGCATCGGCGAAGGCCAGCGCCTCCTTGCGGCGGTAGGCGCCATTGGCATCGACGAAGAGCTCGGGACCGGCGCCGATGGCCGCGCGCGCCGTGCGGACCCGCGCCAGGTCGCGGCCGGGCTGGCGTCCCACCTTCATCTTCACGTGCCGCATGCCGGCCTCGACCCAGCCGCCCAGCTA
>SPQI01000468.1 GCA_004570315.1 Oxalobacteraceae bacterium OM1
ATCTTGCACTGCGGAAATACTACACCGATTTCAAAGCGCTTGAAACAGGGTGGCCGGACCCTGATTTTGTGAATCGGGCATACTTCCGGAATTGGCCTCGCGCCACTTTTGCCACTGTTCATCACACCATGCAAACCCTACCCATCAAGACCGTCGAGTTCGAGCGCCCGCAGATGGAAAGCGGCACGAGCTGCGTCGCGAACGCCTGGGCACGCGTGCCGCTGGCACCGTCGCCGGAAGAAAAAGCCGAGCTCAAGCAGAAGATCAAGCGCCTCCTCAAGGAGCGCGGCGCCGTGCTGGTGGCGCATTACTACGTCGATGCCGACCTCCAGGACCTGGCTGAGGAAACCGGCGGCTGCGTGTCGGATTCGCTGGAAATGGCCCGTTTCGGCCGCGACCATGCAGCCAAGACGCTCGTCGTGGCAGGCGTGCGCTTCATGGGCGAAACCGCCAAGATTTTGAGCCCGGAAAAGACCGTGCTGATGCCCGATCTCGACGCGACCTGCTCGCTGGACCTGGGCTGCCCGCCGGAGGAGTTCGCCGCATTCTGCGACGCCCATCCGGACCGCACCGTGGTGGTGTACGCCAACACCAGCGCCGCCGTGAAGGCGCGCGCCGACTGGATGGTGACGTCTTCCATCGGCCTGGAAATCGTCGAGCACCTGCATGCCCAAGGCAAAAAGATCCTCTGGGCGCCGGACAAACACCTCGGCAGCTACATCCAGCGCAAGACCGGTGCCGACATGCTGCTGTGGCAGGGCTCCTGCCTGGTGCATGACGAGTTCAAGGGCATCGAACTGGAACTGCTCAAAAAGGAGTATCCGAACGCGAAGGTCCTGGTGCACCCGGAGTCCCCGGAAGCCGTCGTGGCGCAGGCCGACGTCGTGGGTTCGACCTCGCAGCTGATCGCCGCGGCGCAGAAGCTGGACGCCGATACTTTCATCGTCGCCACCGACAACGGCATCCTGCACAAAATGCGCATGGCCGCGCCCGGCAAGCGCTTCATCGACGCGCCGACCGCAGGCAACAGCGCGACCTGCAAGAGCTGCGCGCATTGCCCGTGGATGGCCATGAACAGCCTGCAGAATCTCGCCGATGTGCTGGAGTCCGGCCGCAACGAAATCCATGTCGATCCGGACATCGGACGCAAGGCCTACACCTGCATCGACCGCATGCTGACCTTCGCCGCCCAGCGCAAGGCGAACGTGCGTCCGGGTTCCGACCTGGCGCAGGAACAGAAACTGTTCGCGGGGATCGGTCCGGCATGAGCACGCTCCAGAACCCCTTCGCGCCGTTCGATCCGGCGCTGTGCGAAGCCTTTGAGGCCAACATCCGCGCGGCCTTGGCGGAAGACGTCGGCACCGGTGACGTTACCGGCAAACTGGTGCCTGAACTGGAATGGGTGAAGGCGCGCGTCGTGGTGCGCGAAGCTGCCGTGCTGTGCGGGGCGCCCTGGTTCGAAGGCGTGATGAAGCAGGTCGACAGCCGCATCCGCATCACCTGGCATTACGCCGAGGGCGCGATGATGGCGGCCGATAGTGAAGTCTGTGCCATTGAAGCGCCGGCGCGCGCCTTGCTGACTGCTGAACGCGGCGCGCTCAACTTCCTGCAGTTGTTGTCCGGCGTGGCGACGGCGACGCGCAAGTATGTCGACGACATCGCCGGGACCCGTGCCGCCATCCTCGACACGCGCAAGACCTTGCCTGGCCTGCGCCTGGCGCAGAAGTATGCGGTCCGAGTCGGCGGCGGGAAGAACCAGCGGCTGGCGCTCTACGATGGCATCCTCATCAAGGAGAATCACATTGCTGCAGCGGGCGGTGTAGCGGCGGCGATGCGCGCGGCACTCGCGCTCGATGCCGGCGTGTCGATTCAGATCGAGGTGGAGAACCTGCAGGAATTGCAGGAGGCGCTGAATGCCGGCGCAACGTCGATCCTGCTCGACAACTTCTCGACCGACCTGATGCGCGAAGCCGTCAAGCTCACGAACGATCGCGCCATTCTTGAGGCATCCGGCGGGGTGAACATGGACAGTGTGCGGGCCATCGCCGAGACCGGCGTGGACCGCATTTCCATCGGCAGCCTGACCAAGGACGTGCGCGCAACGGATTACTCGCTGCGCGTCCTCGGCAAGCTTTGATCATCGGCTGATCATCTGTTGATCAGCGGTTGTATTTGCGCTCGCTCTCCGGCTGACGGCGGTTGGCCGGGGAGAGCACCGTCGGCAAGGCCTTGGGCAGGGTCTCGGGATAGTCGGTGCTGTAGTGCAGCCCGCGGCTTTCCCGGCGCGATAGCGCACTTTCCACGATGAGCGATGCCACATCGACGAGATTGCGCAG
Organism: Oxalobacteraceae bacterium OM1; assembly: GCA_004570315.1. GTDB lineage: Bacteria > Pseudomonadota > Gammaproteobacteria > Burkholderiales > Burkholderiaceae_D > Noviherbaspirillum. The sequence continues at coordinate 2,337 of SPQI01000468.1, forward strand.
CTCGATCAGGTCGCGCGTGATGCGGAAGTTCGCGTAGTACTCGTAAATTTCGTCCCTTAGCAGACGGATGCGATGCTGCGCACGCTCGAGCCGCTTGGTCGTCCGCACGATGCCCACGTAGTTCCACATGAAGCGCCGCAGCTCGTCCCAGTTGTGCGCGATCACCACTTCTTCGTCCGCGTCCGTCACGCGGCTCTCATCCCAGGCCGGCAGGCTCACCGTCTTCGCGGTCGGCTGCTGCTCGATGTGGCTGGCCGCCGCGCGGCCGATGACCAGGCATTCCAGCAGTGAGTTGCTCGCAAGACGGTTCGCGCCGTGCAGGCCGGTGTAGGCGGTTTCGCCCACCGCATAGAGGCCGGGCAGGTCGGTACGGCCGATGTTGTCCGTCACGATGCCGCCGCAGGTGTAGTGTGCGGCCGGCACGACGGGAATCGGCTGCTTGGTGATGTCGATGCCCAGCTCGAGGCAGCGTGCGTAGATCGTCGGGAAATGCTCTTTGAGGAATTCCGGCGGCTGGTGGCTGATGTCGAGATCGACGTAATCCAGACCGCGCTTCTTGATCTCGAAGTCGATGGCGCGCGCCACCACGTCGCGCGGCGCGAGTTCGGCCCGCTCGTCGTGGTCGGGCATGAAGCGCTTGCCTGCCGCCGCCCCGGCTTCCGCCGGCAACTTCAGCACGCCGCCTTCACCGCGCACGGCTTCGGTGATCAGGAAAGATTTCGCATACGGGTGGTACAGGCAAGTCGGGTGGAACTGGATGAATTCCATGTTGGCCACGCGGCAGCCCGCGCGCCATGCCATCGCAATGCCGTCGCCGGTGGCGGTGTCGGGATTGGTTGTGTAGAGATAGACCTTGCCGGCGCCGCCGGTCGCGAGCACCGTGTGGTCAGCGGCGAGGGTCAGGACCTTGCCGGTGTTCACGTCCTGTACGTAGAGGCCGAGGCAGCAGGGCGCGCCGCCGAGACCGACCTTGTCGGAACGGATCACGTCGATGGCACAGTGATTTTCCAGCACCGTGATGTTCGGGTGGCTGCGTACCTTTTCTTCCAGCGTGACCTGCACCGCGTGGCCGGTGGCATCGGCGGCGTGAATGATCCGCCGCTGGCTGTGACCGCCTTCGCGGGTGAGGTGGAAGCCGAGTTCGGCATTGGGGTCGCGGGTGAACGGCACACCCTGCTCGATCAGCCACTCGATTGCCGAACGGCTGTTCTCGACGATGAAGCGCGTAGCCCCTTCATCGCAGAGGCCGGCGCCGGCCACGAGCGTGTCGTCGATATGCTGCTCATGGCTGTCGCCCGAATCGAGCACTGCGGCAATGCCGCCCTGCGCCCAATTGCTTGCGCCGTCCAGCAGGCTGCGTTTGGAAATGACTGCGACCTTGCGGCTCCGTGCCAGGTGCAAGGCGACCGAGAGCCCGGCGAGGCCGCTGCCCACGATGGCGACGTCGAATTTCATGAGAAGGACTGGCTTTGAAAGCGTTGACATGACTGTTCCTAGCATCTTACCACCTGGCAACGCGGGCTTCCGGCTGTGCTACCCTCGGCATGCAAGGTGAACAAGACGGAGACAACACAACATGACCCGCATCATGAAAAGAATCGGACTGGTCGTCGCACTGCTGCTGGTGCTGCTGGCCGGCGCGGCACTGTGGTATCGCAACGCCAGCCTGCCGCAGCTTGACGGCCGCATCCAGCTGCAAGGCGTGCAGGCCGCGGTGGACGTCGTGCGCGATGCCGAAGGCATTCCGCACATCTATGCCAAGTCCGACCATGACGCCTATTTTGCCCTCGGCTTCGTGCACGCGCAGGACCGGCTGTGGCAGCTCGAAATGAATCGACGCATCGCTGCCGGCCGGATGGCCGAAGTGCTGGGACCGAACGCGCTCGATGCCGACCGCTTCCTGCGCACCCTGGGCGTTCGACGCAACGCTGAACGCATCTTCGCCAAGCTCGACAACGATGCGCGTGCCGCACTCGAAGCCTACGCCGCCGGCGTGAATGCCTATCTGGCGCAGCGCAAGGGACCGCTGCCTCCCGAGTTCCTGCTGACGGGCGCGCCGGCGCCGGAGCCGTGGCAACCGGCCGATTCCATCGGCTGGCAGACGATGGAAT
>SPQI01000402.1 GCA_004570315.1 Oxalobacteraceae bacterium OM1
ATGGTCTGCGCCACGGCCACCGGCTTGGGCGCCGGAGCAGGCACCGGCGCAGGCATCGGCGGATTGAGTTCTTCGAGTCGTTGTGCAGCTTTTTCGATCAGGCTCATGGTTCCTCTCTCATGCCACCGGCGGCTTGGTCAGCAGGAAGCCGGTCGTGACGACCGCGCCGTACAGCAGCAGCATCGCCGCCGCGCCCTGGATCAGGCGCCGGGTACGCAATGCCGCTGCGCGCCGGTTTGCTTCGCTTTCCACGATGGACACCACGCCGAGCACCGGCAGGCCGGTGACGTCTTCGAGCTGGATGCGGTCGTAGAAACGGCTGCGCGCTTCCTTGGCGACGAAGGTCACGCCCACGCCCAGGCCGAGCGCCAGGGCAAGCGTGGCGGCGAGCAGCAGCGCGCGGGCCGGCGACACCGACGACGGCGAGACGCGCGGCGGGTCGATCAGGCGGAAGTCGGCTACGCCCGACACCGACAGCATGTCGTCGGCGATGTTGGCCGACTCGCGCCGCGACACCAGGTTCTCGTAGGCTTTCTTATTGGTTTCATAGTCGCGGTTGAGCTGCGCCAGTTGTGCCTCGTACTCCGGCATGCGGCGCACCGTCTCCTGCAGCGTGGCGTAGCGGGCGGCGTACTCGCTGGTGCGCGCGCGCAGCGAGGCGACCGAGGCTTCGGCCTGCGCCAGCGACACCTTGAGCTGTTCCGAAGCACGCGGACCGGCGCTGACCAGCTGCGCCGTCACCGGCCCGGTGCGCCCGGTCTGCGCCAGCAGGCGCTGGCGCTGCTGCTCCAGTTCGCCGAGCACGCGGCGGACGCCGATCACGTCGGGATGGTTGTCGGTGTATTTCTGCAGCAGGCCGTCGAGGTTGCGCTTCATGGCGCCGATGCGCGTGTCGATGTCGGCCAGCTCGTCGGCCGCGAGCGTGGTCGTGCCGGACGGCGTGGCCACCACGCCCTCGTCGGCCAGGCCGCGGCGGAAGGCGTCGCGCGGATTCTCCGCTTCGCGCAGCTGCAGGCGGGCCTGCACAAGCTGCTGGGCGACCTGGGCCAGCTGCGCCACCTGGTCGCGCGGCTCGCCGGTCATCATGCCCGTCATGTTCTTGAGTTTGAATTCCTTCAGGCGGCTTTCGGCTTCCTGCAACCGCTTCTCGTAGGCGGTGGACTGCTCGTCGAGGAACTGCTTGGCGGCCTCGGTGGTGTCGTTGCGCTTGCTGCTGGAAATGAACTTGTTGACCAGCAGTTCGATCATCAGCGTGGCGCGCGCTGCGTCGGTGTCGCGGAATTTGAGCACGTAGATGTTGTCGCGATCACCGGTGCCCTGGATCTTCAGCGACTGCATCACGGTGTCGATCAGGCGCTCGCGCTGCTCGGTGGACTTCACCTTTTCATCCAGCCTCGTTTGCCGGATGAGGTCTTCCACGTTGGGCCGGCTGATGATGACCTTGGACAGCAGGGCCACCCGCTGGTTGGTCTCCGGCTGCACCGTCATCCCGGCCATCAGCGGCTTGAGGATCGAGTCGGTGTTAACGAACACCCGCGCCGAGGCTTCGTACTTCTTCGGGATCGAGAACACCACGACCGCACCCGCGACCGCCACGATCCAGGCGGTCAGCATGCCGAGCCAGAGATGCTGGCGCATCGCGCGCAAGTGCCGCAGCGCTTCGAATATCACTTTATCCATCGTCACGTTCCATCGAATGGGAGCGGACAGGGCGTGCGGAACAGCGCACTCCCTGCACGGGGCCGGGAGCGCCGGTCAGAACCAGCTCTGCGGAATGATGAGAACGTCGCCCGGACGCATCTCGACGTTGGCGGAAAAATCGCCGCGCTTGAGCAGGTCGTTCAGGCGCACGCCGTACTGCTTGTCGCCTTCGGACGTGCGCAGGATGCTCGCGCGGTTGCCGGCAGCGAATTCAGTCATGCCGCCGACGGCGATCATCACGTCGACCAGGGTCATCTTCTGCTTGTACTGCAGCAGCTGCGGCTTGGCGGCTTCGCCGACGACGCGGATCTGCTCGCTGTAGGGACCGACGATGTTGGTGGCCACCACCGTCACGACCGGATCGTGCACGAACTGGCTCAGCACTTTTTCCATGTCGCGGGCGAGCGTGGTGGTGGTCTTGCCGGCAGCCTGCATGTCTTCCACCAGCGGGGCGGTGATGCGGCCGTCGGGGCGCACTGGCACCGTCATCGATAACTCGGGATTGCGCCAGACCACGATGTTCAAGGTATCGCCGGGTCCGATCTGGTAGTCGTACGAGACGGCGGCGGCCGGCGGCGCCGGCGGGTGGCTCGCACAGCCCGCCAGCAAGGCGGCGAAGATGACTGCGAGCGCGGCAACTACGCGGAAGAAAGTGTGGGCCATCATTCTCTTGCTCCGGGAAAGGTTGATTCGGTGCATCGGGTGCTTCGTGGAAACCGTTTCGACATGCCTGGCTTCAACGTTGCACGGCCCAACTTTAATTTGCCGCAAGGTTAGCAACTTGATACTGCTCAACGGGAAGATTGATATACCGCCATTCCGGGGAACATTTACCGCATGATGTGAAAACGACAAAACACGTGCCCACACGTGTATGCCATTGCGGCACGACAACAACATTCAGGGAGTTTCACCATGCCGACCCAGCCCGGTGCAGGAGAGATCGTCAACGCCTTGACGGTCGACGTTGAAGATTACTTCCAGGTCTCGTCGCTCGCCCCGATCATCCATCGCAAGGCATGGAATTCGATTCCCTGCCGCGTGGAGCGCAACATGGACGTGCTGCTCGACATGTTCGAGGAGAAAGGCGTGCTGGCCACCTTCTTCGTTCTCGGCTGGATCGCGGAGCGCTATCCGCACCTGGTGCGGCGCATCGTCGAGGGCGGGCACGAACTGGCGAGCCACGGCTATTCGCACCTGCGCGCCACCGAGCAGACGCCGAAGGAATTCCTGAACGACATCACGTCAGCCAAGGCGATGCTGGAAGACCTGGGCGGCGTACCGGTACGCGGCTACCGCGCGCCGAGCTTCTCCATCAGCACCGCCAATCCCTGGGCGTTCGATTGCATCAGCCGCGCCGGCTACGACTACAGTTCCAGCGTGTATCCGGTGCAGCACGATCATTACGGCATCGCCGACGCGCCGCGCTTTCCGTACCGGCCGCACCAGGGACTGGTCGAGATCCCGATCACCACGGTACGCACGCTGGGCCAGAACCTGCCGGCCGGCGGCGGCGGCTACTTCCGCCTGATGCCGTATGCGCTGACAAAGCTGGCGATCGACACCGTGAATCGCGAGGACCGCAAGCCGGCGATCTTCTATTTCCATCCCTGGGAAATCGATCCGCGCCAGCCGCGCATTCCGGGTACGAGCCTGAAGACGCGCTTCCGTCACTATGTAAATCTCTCGCGCACGGAGGCGCGCCTGCGCAAGCTGACGCGCGATTTCCGCTGGAGCCGGGTGGATCGGGCGTTCAGTCATTTCCTGCCGGCGACGGGGATGGCGTTGCATTGAGTGGCTGCTCGAGCGGCGCGGCATGCTCGATCGAAGATGTTCCCTCCCCTTGACGGGGAGGGAGACGTTGATATGCGCAACCGCAAATGCCTCGCACATCGCAGTTCCGGATGCTGATCCAGCGCATCCTCGCCACGGAACCGTACCATTCGCCGATGGATCACACCGGTATTCATCCCGCCATGGAGGCGTCATGCGACACGGTTTCCGCAGCGCGCGGCAGCGCGCCTGGTACGACGGGCTCGAGCGCCGCCTCGTGCTGTGCGGCCGTCTCGCCGTGATCGTCGGCATGGCCGCCTTCGGCTTCACCTACATCGCCCTGCTCGTCCACATCGGCGTACTCGCCGGCGTCGCTGCCGGCTGGCTGGTGGCGGGCACCGTCGGCTGGCTGACGACGTGGACCGTCTACCGCACCGGTTGCAGTTACCTGCGCATACCCGCGCACATCATCCGCTGACCGCGCGCGAACGCGCCAACGCGGTCGCAACGCTCAGCACCGCGCTCGTGACCGTTGCGGCCAGCACATCCACCATCCAGTCCATCAACGCGGCTTCCCGCCACGGAACGATGGCCTGCACGCCTTCATCGAGCGCACCCAGCAGCGCGACGGCAAAGATCGTCGTCGCGACGCGCCGCCCCCACGTACCAACCGTGCCGAAGTAGATCAGGTAGGCGATGAAGGAATACGCGCAGCTGTGCAGCGTCACGCCGGACGCCACCGGATCGAGACTGTCGCGCGCGCCCGGCAGATTGCCGATGACGAGGATGGCGCTGAAGAACACGCAGGCGATGCGCAGGCGCAGCTCGGCATAGGCATCGGCGAAGGCAAGTGCAAGCAGGGTTTGCATGGGCGATTCCTCAGGCGGCGCGAGCCAGCGTACGGCCGATGCCGTGGTAATCGAAGCCGGCATCGGCCATGACTTGCGGCTCGAAC
>SPQI01000022.1 GCA_004570315.1 Oxalobacteraceae bacterium OM1
CGGCACCCAGGAAAGGCGACGCAGCGCGGGCTGCGGTGCGTGCAGGAGTTCAAAAAAAAAGCCGGCGTTGCGCCGGCTTTTTCGTTCAGGAGTGGCGCAATACGCGGCGCGCCAGTTTCCAGAGTCCGCCGAGGGCGAGCGGAATGACGGCCGCTCCGACGCCGAGCAGCACGATGGTGTTGAGGTGATCGCGAATGATCGGGATGTTGCCGAAGAAGTAGCCGCCCGCGACGAGACCGACGACCCACAGCAGCGCGCCGGTGACGTTGTAGAGCTGGAACTTCGCGAAGGTCATGTCCGACACACCGGCCACGAATGGCGCGAAGGTGCGCACGATGGGCACGAAGCGCGCCAGCACGATGGTCTTGCCACCATGGTTTTCGTAGAAGGCGTGGGTCTTGCGCAATGCGTCCTTGTCCAGCCATTTGTAATCGTGGGTGAACACGCGGTGGCCGATCGCATTGCCGATCCAGTAATTCACCGTATTGCCAGCGACCGCCGCGACGACGAGCAGCACGATGAGCAGGCCGGCGTGCATCGAGCCGGTCGCGCAGAATGCGCCGCCGATGAAGAGCAGCGTGTCGCCCGGCAGGAAGGGCAGCACCACGAGGCCGGTCTCGCAGAACACGATGGCGAAGAGTACGGCGTAGACCATCGTGCCGTACTGACCGATGACTTCGCCGAGGTATCTGTCGACATGCAGCACCATGTCGACGAATTGCATGAAATCCATTATGTGATCCAAGAATGGCCGCATCGGGCCGAAATGTCCGCGGGAATCATACACGGCGCCTACCGCGGTGACCACCCGAGTGTCGCACGGCGCATGCGGCGGTTTTTGCTTCGGCGCAGAAAGTTGTCGCGCGGACCATAGCCGCACATGCGCCATCGGCAAGGCGATGCCCAACGCTATAATTCCGGCCATGAATGCTCCGCTCCGTTCGCCTCGCCCGATCCAGGCCTTGTCCGACCAATTGATCTCCCAGATCGCTGCGGGCGAAGTGGTGGATCGTCCTTCGGCCGTCGTGAAGGAACTGCTCGAAAACGCCCTCGACGCCGGCTCGACGCAAATCACCGTTCGGCTCGAAGAAGGCGGCGTCAAACGCATCGCCATCACCGACAACGGCCGCGGCATTCCGCCCGAGCAGATGCCGCTCGCGCTGGCCCGCCACGCCACCTCGAAGATCGCGTCGCTCGACGATCTCGAGAACGTGATCACGCTCGGCTTCCGCGGCGAGGCGCTTGCCTCGATTGCATCGGTGGCGCAAGTGACCCTGACCTCGCGCACCAACGATGCGCCGCACGCGTGGGAAATCTGCGGCGACAAGCACAGCCAGGTCGTGCCGTCGTCAGGATCGCAAGGCACGACGGTCGACGTGCGCGACCTCTACTACAACACGCCGGCTCGCCGTAAATTTCTCAAGTCGGAACAGACCGAGTTCGGCCATTGCGCGGAAGTCGTGCGTCGCATTGCGCTGTCGCGCCCCGACGTCGCGTTCTCGCTGAGTCACAACGGCAAGACAGTTGACCACTGGACGGTCAGCCCGATCGACAAGCGCAGCGCGCATGTTCTCGGCGGCGAATTCGCCAACGCGCGTCTACCGCTCGACGAAAGCGCGGGGCCGCTGCGCCTGCATGGTTTCGTCGGCCTGCCGACCGCCTCGAAGGCGCGCGCCGACGGCCAATACTTCTATGTCAACGGACGCTTCGTGCGCGACAAGCTGCTGACGCACGCGGTGCGCTCGGCGTACCAGGATGTGTTGCACGGCGACCGCTATCCGTCCTATGTGCTGAGCCTCGATCTCGACCCGGCGCTGGTCGACGTGAACGTGCATCCGTCGAAGATCGAAGTGCGCTTCCGCGACAGCCGCGCGGTGCACCAGTTCGTCTTCCATGCCGTCAGCCGCGCGCTGGCGCAGACCTCCGCCACCGCGCACGGCACCGCACCCGCTCCCGTCGCGCCGAACCCGGGCGCCATTCCCTGGATGCGCGATGCGCAGCAGACGACGTTCAGCGCGCAATTCGCGTCGGGCTTTGGCGTCGCCCAGCGCACCGCCGATTACGGTGCCCTGTTCGCCACGAGCGACACGCCGGGCGACACGGTGCAACAGTCCGCGACAGCCACGTTCGCGCCTGCAACGACGACGCTGCCGCAGGACGAATTCCCGCTCGGCTTCGCGTTGGCACAACTGCATGGCATATACGTGCTCGCCCAGAACGCCAAGGGCCTCGTGCTCGTCGACATGCACGCCGCACATGAACGCATCCTGTACGAGCAGCTCAAGAACGCGCTCGACGCCGACGCCATGCAGGTGCAGCCCCTGCTCATTCCCGTGACCTTCCATGCCGACGCGGTCGAAGTCGGCACGACCGAAGAACATCAGCAGACCTTGCACGCGCTCGGCTTCGACATCAGCGCACTGTCGCCGACGACGCTCGCCGTGCGTGCCATTCCCGCGTTGCTGAAGACCGCCGACGCCCAGGCGCTCGCGCGCGACGTGCTGCGTGACATCCGCGAATTCGGCGGTTCCCGCATGCTGCTGGAGCGCCGCAACGAGATGCTCGGCACGCTCGCCTGCCACACTGCCGTGCGCGCCAACCGCAGCCTCACGTTGCCGGAAATGAACGCCCTGCTACGCCAGATGGAAGCCACCGAACGCGCCGACCAATGCAATCACGGCCGGCCGACCTGGGTGCAACTCGCGTTGTCGGACCTCGACAAGCTGTTCCTGCGCGGCCAGTAAATGAACAAGCCGGCCCTTGCCCTGGCGCCGTTCGCGCATGCGCCGCTGCTGCCTTTGATCGCCTGCTTCCTGATGCTGCAGCCGCTGTCGACCGATCTCTACCTTGCTTCTTTGCCGGGACTCGCCACGACCTTCGATGTTGCACCATCGACGGTGCAGCTCACACTCTCGCTGTTCGTCACGGGTTTCGGCGGCGCCCAGTTGATCGTCGGTCCATTGTCAGATCGCTTCGGTCGCCGCCCGGTGCTGATGTCCGGGCTCGCGCTCTACGTCTGCGCGAGCATCCTGTGCGGCTTGGCGCCCGACATCTGGCTGCTGATCGCCGCGCGCTTCCTGCAGGCGCTCGGCTGCTGCTCCGCCGTGATGCTGGCGCGCGCCATCGTGCGCGACGCCTATGCGCCGGAGGACAGTCCACGGGTGGTGGCCGCCGCCAGCACCTGGCTGTCGCTGGCGCCGCTGTTCGGACCGGTGCTGGGCTCCTACCTGCAGGTCGGCTTCGGCTGGCGGGCCGCCTTCGGCGCGCACGCCTGCTTCTCCGCCCTGCTGCTGGCCGTCACCGCGCTGCGCCTGCCGGAAACGAACCTGCGCAAGGATCCGCATGCCACGCGGCTGTCGGGCTTGCTGGCCAACTACCGCCTCATCCTCGGCACGCGCGAGTTCTGGGCCAATGCCTTGCCCGGCGCGCTTTCGTACGGCGCGATCTTCACCTTCATTTCCGGCGCCTCGATGGTCCTGATCCGCGTGCTCGACGTGCCGACCGAACGCTTCGGCTACTGCTTCGCCTTCGGCGTCTCCGGCTACCTCGGCGGCACCATCCTGTGCCGGCGCCTGCTGCACGTAGTCGGCGCCGCGCGCGCGTTTCGGGTGGGCAGCGGCGTCTCGCTCGTCTCCGGCCTCGCCTTCCTCGCGGCAGCCTGGGCCGGCATCGCGCACTGGTCGCTCGTGGTAATTGCCATGTTCCTCACGATGGGCGCGCACGGCATCAACTTCCCGCTGGCGCAGTCGGGCGCGGTCTCGCCCTTCCCGCAGCAGGCCGGCACGGCAGCCGGACTGATGGGCGCGCTCTACATGGGCGTGGCGCTGATCGTTGGCACCATCGTCGGCGCGACCTACAACGGCACGCTCTATCCCCTCGCCTGCATTGCCGCGGCGCTCGGCATCTTCATCTTCAGCGCCGTGCGCCTGCTCGCTGCGCCGCCCGCGAGGGCGCCAGCATGAACGGCTTGCCTCTACCGCTGGCAATCGTGCTGATGGGCCCGACGGCCTCCGGCAAAACGGCGGCCGCGCTCGAGATCGCGCGCCATGTGCCGTCGGAGATCGTGTCCATGGATTCGGCGCTGGTCTATCGCGGCATGGACGTCGGCACGGCCAAGCCGACGCCGGAAGAGCGCGCGGCGGCGCCGCACCATCTCATCGACATCATCGAGCCGACGCAGGCGTATTCGGCGATGCAATTCCGCGCGGACGCCATCCGGCTGATCGATGACATCGCCAGGCGTGGCCGGCTTCCTCTGCTGGTGGGCGGGACGATGCTGTATTACAAGGCCTTGCGCGACGGCCTCGATGCGCTGCCCGAAGCCGATCCCGACATCCGCGCCCGCCTCGACCGCGAGGCGGCCGAGCACGGCGTGCCGGCCTTGCACG
>SPQI01000501.1 GCA_004570315.1 Oxalobacteraceae bacterium OM1
ATTTCCAGCAGCTTCATCACGTTGGCCGGGCTGAAGAAGTGCAGGCCGATCACGTCCTGCGGTCGCTTGGTGAAGCTGGCAATCTTGTTCACGTCGAGTGTGGAGGTGTTCGACGCCAGGATCGCGCCCGGCTTCATCACTTCGTCCAGCTTCTTGAACACCTGCTCCTTCACGCCCATGTCCTCGAAGACGGCTTCGACGACGATGTCGGCCTGGGCGATCTCGTCATACGACAGCGAGCCCTTGATCAGGCCCACGCGCTGGTCGAACTTCTCCTGTGTGAGCTTGCCCTTCTTCAGGGTGTTCTCGTAGTTCTTGCGAATCGTCGCCAGTCCCTTGTCGAGCGCTTCCTGCTTCATCTCGAGAATCGTCACCGGGATGCCGGCATTCGCGAAGTTCATCGCGATGCCGCCGCCCATGGTGCCCGCACCGATCACGGCAGCGGACTTGATCTCGCGGGTCGGCGTATCTTCCGGTACGTCCGGCACCTTGCTCGCGGCGCGCTCGCCGAAGAACGCATGGCGCAGCGCCTTCGATTCGTTGGTCTGCACGAGCTCGACGAACAACTCGCGCTCATAGCGAATGCCGTCGTCGAACTTCTTGGTCACCGCGGCAGCAACCGCGTCCACGCACTTGACCGGTGCCGGGAACAGGCCCGCCATCGCCTTGACCGTATTGCGCGAGAACTGCAGGAAGGCCTCGTAGTTCGGGTAATCGATCTTAATGTCTCGGACCATCGGCAGCGGGCGCACATCGGCGACCTTGTTGGCGAAGGCGGTGGCGGCTTCCATCAGGTCGCCCTGCGCCATTTCGTTGAACAGCTTGGTCTTGGCCAGCTTCTCGGAAGGCACGGCATTGCCGGAGACGATCATGTTCAATGCCATCTCGAGGCCCAGCACTCGCGGCAGACGCTGCGTGCCGCCGGCGCCCGGCAGGATGCCCAGCTTCACTTCCGGCAGCGCGATCTGCGCGCCCGGCGCGGCGATGCGGTAGTGGCAGCCCAGCGCGAGTTCGAGACCGCCGCCCATGCAGACGGTATGGATCGCGGCGATTACCGGCTTCTCGGAATTCTCCACCACGTTGATCACCGTATGCAGCGTCGGCTCGGCCATCGCTTTCGGCGAATTGAATTCCTTGATGTCGGCGCCGCCAGAGAAGGCTTTGCCGGCACCGGTGATCACGATGGCCTTCACGGCCGCGTCGTCCAGCGCCTTCTTCATGCCCTCGACGATGGCGCTGCGGGTCGCGTGCCCGAGGCCGTTGACAGGCGGATTATTGAGCGTAATGACGGCGACGGAGCCGTTGACCTTGTATTCGGCTGTCATATCTCTTCCTTAAATGTGGTGGCGACGGGAGGATGGTTGTTATTTTCGAAGGGCTAATATAACCCAGAAAAGCACGCTCGTATTATTTTTCAAGAAAAAAGTCCGGCAGTGGCATAGACCCTTGGTGATGCAAGCGGTTGCAGCAGGCATGACAGGCGTTTCCGCCGGTCATGGAGCGGCTCACGCGAGAGCGTTCAGGCAGTCATTTCCGCCTGCAAGCGCGCCATCTCCGCCATGATCTCGGCCTGCAGCGAAGGCTGCGACCATCCGAGATGATCGCCCTTCGCATAGGCGAGCGCATTACGGTGGTACAGCATGGCATTGAGACGCGTGCGGACGTAATTGTTCTGCTCGCGCACCACCTTGCCCGGCGTCCCCATTACGATGGAGTTCGGCGGAATGACCGTGCCTTCCTTCAGGAAGGTGTGACCGGCGACGATACTGTTCTCTCCGATCACGCAGCCGTCCATGATGGTGGTGTTGATGCCGATGAGGCAGTTGTCGCCGATCGTGCAGCCGTGGATGGTGCAGTGGTGCGTGATCGAACAATGACTGCCGATGATGGTCGGCGTGCGGTCGCCGATGTGGAGCATCACGAAATCCTGGATGTTCGTGTACGCGCCGATCACGATCTCGTGCATCTCGGCGCGCGCCGCCGCATTGATCCAGATGGACGCGCCCTCCTCGACCGTCACCTTCCCGTAGAGGTAGGCGCTCTCGTGTATATACGCAGGGTCGCGAAGGACGACGTCCGGGCCGATGCAACCCATCAGACCTCCAGCCATTCCTTGCGGATGGACGCATTGCGCTTGAGATCGTCCGGCGTGCCTTCGAACACGATGGAGCCATGACCCATCACGTAGACGCGCTGCGAAATCTCCAGCGCGATGGCCAGCTTCTGCTCCACCAGCAGCACCGAGATGCCGCGGTTCTTCAGCTCCTTCAGATACTCGGCCACGAGGTCCACGATCTTCGGCGCCAGGCCTTCGGTCGGCTCGTCGATCATGATGAGGTCAGGATCGCCCATCAGCGTGCGGCACAGCGTCAGCATTTGCTGCTCGCCGCCCGAGAGAAAGCCCGCCTGCGTGTTCTGCCGCTCCTTCAGGCGCGGGAACATGCGGTACATGTCGTCGAGGCTCCAGCGCGACTTCTTGCCCTTCTTCTCGCCGAGGATCAGGTTCTGCTCCACGGTGAGCGTCGGGAAGATGTCGCGGTTCTCCGGCACATAGCCGAGGCCCTTGTGCGCGATCTCGAAGGCCTTCAGGCCGACCATTTCCTCGCCCTTGAAGCGGATGGACCCGGTCACCTGCACCTGGCCCATCGTCGACTTCACGGTGGTGGAACGGCCGACGCCGTTGCGGCCGAGCAGGCTGACGATCTCGCCTTCGCCCACATTCAGGTCCACGCCATGCAGCACGTGGCTCTTGCCGTAATACGCGTGCAAATCCTTAATCTCGAGCATCATGCTGCCTCCACCGGCGCGTGGCCGCCGAGGTACGCTTCCTGCACCTTCGGATTGCCGCGAATATTGGTCGGCGTGTCGCAGGCGATCACTTCGCCGTAGACCACCACTGCGATCTTGTCGGCCAAGCCGAACACCACGCTCATGTCGTGCTCCACCATCAGCAGCGTCTTGCCGACGGTGACCTTGCGGATCAGCTCGACTGCCGCATCGGACTCCGAACGGCTCATGCCTGCGGTCGGTTCGTCGAGCAGGATGACGTCGGCGCCGCCGGCGATGGTGATGCCAATTTCCAGCGCACGCTGCTCCGCATAGGTCAGCAAGCCTGCGGCGGTGTCGCGACGGCGACGCAGGCCGATCTGTTCGAGTACACCCTCGGCGCGCTCATGCGCATCCTTCAAGCCGTTGAGGCGATGCCAGAACGAGTACTTGTAGCCGAGCGACCAGAGCACCGCGCAGCGCAGGTTCTCGTACACCGACAGTCGATGGAAGATGTTGGTGATCTGGAAGCTGCGCGACAGGCCGGCGCGGTTGATCTCGAACGGTTTCTTGTCGATGATGCTGTTGCCGTTCAGGAGAATGTTGCCCGAGCTGACCGGGAAGCGGCCGGAGATCAGGTTGAACAGCGTCGACTTGCCGGCGCCGTTCGGTCCGATGATGGCGAAGCGCTCGCCCTTCGGGACCGCCAGGTTGGCGCCGCGGATGATCTCCGACTTGCCGAAGCTCTTGCGGACGTCTTTCAGTTCAAGTGCGTAGGCGCTCATGCTGCCCTCCGCATCGCTTCTTCGATTTCAGTATTCACTTCGCCCCACACTTTCTGAAAGGTCGTCTTCGTACGCAGGAATGCAATGCCGCCGACAAGAATAAGCACGCCGGCCACGATCCAGCCCGGCGCAGCCGCCGTATCGACGGTGACCCCGAACAGACTCGTTTCGGTGCCATTCACCGAATTGAGCGTCAGGTGGTACAGCATTTCGATGGCGATCACGGCTCCAAGGAACGCAACGAACGCCGACGCCGTCACCGCCGCCATGCTTGGGAACACGCGCCTGAACTTGCCGAACTTGGCCACGCGCAGGTTCATCATGAGAATGCTCGCCACGCCGCCTGGCGCGTACATCACGATCATGATGAAGAACACGCCGAGGTAGAGTTGCCAGGCCTTGGTGAAGTCGGACAGCATCACAGTCAGGAACACGCCGATGATGGCGCCGATGATGGGGCCAAAGAAGAAGCCCACGCCGCCGATGAAGGTGAACAGCAGGATGGCACCGGAACGCACTGCGCTCACGTTTTCCGCCGTCACAATCTCGAAGTTGATCGCCGTCAGGCCGCCTGAGATGCCGGCGAAGAACGCAGACAGGACCAGCGTCAGATAGCGAACCCACTGCGTGTTGTAGCCCACGAATTCCACGCGCTCCGGGTTGTCGCGCACCGCATTGATCATGCGGCCCAGCGGCGTCTGCGTGAATGCATACATGCCGATGGTTGCCAGGAACAGCCAGAAGGCGATCAGGTAATACACCTGGATCTGCGGGCCGTAGGTGATGCCGAGGAACTTCTCGCCATACACGCGGTTGGTGGAGATGCCGCCCTC
>SPQI01000361.1 GCA_004570315.1 Oxalobacteraceae bacterium OM1
CACTCGGGCCAGCCCTGTGCGAGCAGGGCGCCGCAGATGCCGGCGAGCACATCGCCGCAGCCGGCTGTCGCCAGCGCGGGATTGCCGGTCGGGTTGATCGCAACCATGCCGTCAGGGCGCGCAATGATCGTGCCGGAACCTTTCAGGACGACGACTGAACGAAGTCGGACGGCGAGCGAACGCGCGGCGGCGAGGCGGTCGGATTGCACGTTTACGGCGGAAGTCGCGAGGAGGCGGGCCGCTTCCAACGGGTGAGGCGTGAGAAGGGCGCGACCGCGCTGCGTCAAGCCCTGCTGCAAGGAGCTGTCGGCAGCGATGAGGTTCAAGGCATCGGCATCGATGACCGCGGGTGCCGGTTCGGCGAGCGCGCGTCCGACCAATGCCGCTGCAGCGGCCGAGGTACCGAGTCCCGGACCGAGCACGATGGCCTTGTTGCCGAAGTCAAAGCCTTCGGCATTGCGGAACATGAGTTCGGGCTGGATTGGGTCGTGGCTCGGCGGCGCATCGAGGAACACGCCGAAGACGCGCCCTGCACCGCACTTTGCCGCTGCACGCGCTGCAAGGATGGCCGCGCCGGTCATGCCGTGCGCGCCGCCGGTGACGGCGACATCGCCGTAAGTGCCCTTGTGGCTGGCATGCGAACGCGGCGTGAGGTGCGCCCCGAAGGCATGCGGACCGGACAGGTGCATGGTCGCAGGAGGATAGAGCGCCGCCGCGACGTCGAGCGAGGCTACTGCAACAGTGCCAGCATAGTCGCGGCCGTGTCCGGTGTGCAGGCCAGGTTTGTCGGCGAGGAAGGTGATGGTGTGCGAAGCGTGGACCGCAACGCCGTCGACGCCAATGATATTGCCGGTGTCCGCATCCAAGCCACTGGGTACGTCGAGCGCGAGGATTGCGACGTTGGCGCCGTTCACTGCTTCTACGAGCGCGCAGACTTCTCCCTCGATCGGCCGGGCCAGGCCGATGCCGAACAAGCCGTCAATGATCAAGTCCCAGCGCGCGTCCTGAAGCGTTTCCCGCCATGCGGATAGCGCGACGAAGCGCACGCCTGCGCGTTGCGCACGCGCGTAGGCAGCGCTGGCATCGGCAGGCAGGCGGCCGGGATCTCCTGTGTGCAGTACCACCGGCCGATAGTCGGCCTCCTGCAGGAGGCTAGCGCACTCGATCGCATCGCCGCCGTTGTTGCCCGGGCCGGCCAGCACGAGCACGTTTGCCTGTTGCCGATCCTGGAGCAGGTGCCTTGCCTGCTCTGCGGCAGCTGCGCCAGCGCGCTGCATCAAAGTGCCAGGGGCGGCGGCGGCGAGGGCGGCATGCTCGATGGCGCGGATCTCTGCAACGGTGTAGAGCGGCTGTGAAACTGGCATGGCGGCCTCGCGGGATATTACCGCGATTTTATGCGAGTTCCCGGCCGGTCAATGTCCCAGCAATTGGGCGGCGTGGCGGCCGATGGCAAGCGATGCGGTGAGTCCCGGTGATTCGATGCCATACAGGCCGAGATAGGCGGGGCAACCGTGGCTAGCGAAGACGAAGTCGCCGGCATTGGCGAGCTTGGGCCGGATGCCGGCATAGGCCGGCTGCAGGGCGCCGTCGGGCAACGCCGGCCAGTAGTGTCGAATGGCTTCGTAGAAACGCAGGGCGCGACTCGGATCGACGGCGTAATCGGCTTCCTCGGGCGTCGTGATGTCGAGCCATTCCACGTCCGGGCCGAAGCGCGCCTGGCCGCCGAGGTCGAGCGTCAGGTGGACGCCGAGGCCGCCCGGTTCCGGCACGGGATAGACGAGGTGTGAGAAAGGCGATTTGCCTGCCAGCGTGAAGTAGTTGCCCTTGGCATAGCGGGCCTGCGGCAGCGCTGCCGGGTCGAGGCCGGTCACACGTGCAGCAATGCCGGGCGCCCAGAGTCCGGCGCAATTCACGAGGGTCGTCGCGAACACCTCGGCCATATTCTGGCCGCCGCGGATGCGAGCGAGGATGCCTTCGCTACGTAACTCCGCATCAAGCAATTCGGAATCGAATGCGAACGCCGCGCCTGCGTGCTCCGCGTCCCCCTGCAGCGCCAGCATGTAGGCGTGACTGTCGAGGATGCCGGTGCGTGGTGAAATCAGACCGCCGGCGCACTCGAGTGCCGGCTCGAGCCGGCGCGCCTCGTCACGGCTCAAGCGGCGTACCTCGGTACAGCCGTTGTCCAGCGCCTGTCGGTGAATGGCATCGACGGCGTCGAGCTGGGCGCTGGAACTGGCAACGATCAGTTTGCCGCATTGGCGGTGCGGCACCGACCGTTGCTCGCAATAGGCGTAAAGCGCTTCACGTCCTTCGAGGCACAGCTTCGCCTTCAGGCTGCCGGTCGGGTAGTAGAGGCCGGCATGGATGACCTCGCTATTGCGCGAGCTTGTCTCCATGCCGATCGCAGGATTCTTTTCAATGACGACTACCTCGCGGCCGGCGAGCGCCAGGGCGCGTGCGACGGCAAGGCCGACAACGCCGGCGCCGATCACGAGGCAGTCGATGCTATCCATAGCGCGCGAGCGTCAGTCCGTCGAGGTCGATGTCCGGGCTGCGGCCGGAGATCAGGTCTGCGACGACCTTGCCCGAGCCGGCCGCCATGGCCCAACCGCTCGATCCATGGCCGAGGTTGATGTAGACGTTGCGCAGCGGGGTGCCGCCCAGCAGCGGCGGGCCGTCCGGCAGCATCGGCTGCACGCCGGTCCAGACGCTGGCGGTGACGTAGTTCGCGGTCTGCGGAAACCAGTCGCTGCCGACCTTGATCAGCGTGCGCAGCGCCGCCTCGCGCAGCTTGGGCGACGGCGTGCCGACTTCGGCAAGACCCGACACGCGCATGCGCCCGCCGAGCCGCACGACGGCCGCCTTGTAGGCTTCGTCGTAGACGGCACCGGAGGGCGTCTGGTCGAAATTCTTGATGCTCGCCGTCAGCGAATAGCCGCGCACCGGGTAGAGCGGCACATGGATGCCCAGCGGCTGCAGCAGTGGAATGCTGTCCATGCCCGCAGCGATCACGACGGCGTCCGCGGAAAACTCCTGCCCGTCCACCATGAGCGCAACGCGGCCCGCATGCGAATTCAGCGACTCGACGCGGCTGGTGAAGAAGAATTGCACGCCGATCGAGGCGGCGATGTGCCGCAGGCGCTTGGCGAATAGCGGACAGTTACCCGCTTCGTCGCGCGGCAGGTGTACGGCACTGACAAAGGGGGCCTCCGTACCGAGCGCCGGTTCGACCGCACGCGCGGCATCGGGGTCGAGCACCTTGTGGGGAATCTCGTTCTCGGCCATCCAGTCGAGCATAGGCTGCGCCATCCGCACGTCCTGTGCCGTGCGGAAGACCTGCAGGACGCCATCGGAGCGTTCGTAGTCGATCTGATAGTGATCGCGCATTGCGCGCAGGACGTCGCGGCTGTAAGCACCGATGCGCTGCATGCGCTCGACGTTGATGCGGAAGCGGTCGAGCTGGCATTCATCCATCCAGCGCTGGGCCCAGCGCCACAGCGTACGGTTGGGACGGGCGCGCAGCAGCACGGGAGCCTCGTTGCGCAGCATCTGGCGCAATACCAGGCGCGGCATGCCGGGCGCTGCCCATGGGCCGATGCCATCCGGCGCGACGATGCCGGCATGCGCGAAGCTGCTTTCCTGGGCAACGTTGTGATGACGTTCGATGACGGCGACGTCATGGCCCGCTTCCGCGAGAAAGTAGGCCGTGCAAACGCCGACGACGCCGCCGCCGATGACGACGATCTGTTTTTGTGTCACTTATTGAACCTGAAATGGCTTGTGGACTTGGCATGGCCGCGCCTGGGTGGCGTCGGCAATCGTCCGGGATTCGTGTTCTTCTCAGGAATCGTAGACCGCCGCGGGCATGCCTAGTTCTCTCCCGGCATTGTATTCGGGCGGCCGGCGTGCTGCTTACTTGCTCATTACTTGCGCACTACTTGCGCATCTCGCATGGACCGGCGTAGCCGGGCAGATCATGTGCGGCCGGATCGCAGGCGAGCCGTTCGGCCTGCTGCAAGGCCGGCAACAGGCTGAGCCGGTCGACCGGCTGCCAGTGCATGCGCTCGCCGAAGTAGCGGGCCCACTGGAACTCCATGAAGTAGATGTCCGTGCGCTTGATGTATCCCGCATCTTCGGCGTAACTGGCGAGGCTGCGGTACGGATCGTCGCCAAGGTCGGCGATGCGCTTCGGCAGCGCCTCGGGGGCAATCGGTCGTCCCTTGGCGTCGTACAGCCAGACCCAGCGGTGCGCCTGCATCTGTTGCCAGAAATTGCCACGGTCCGTGAAGCGCGCAATGACCTTGGCATTCGCTTTCGTCACGCCGAGCCGTTGCATGACGCTGGCCTGGTGATGGCCG
>SPQI01000007.1 GCA_004570315.1 Oxalobacteraceae bacterium OM1
TTGCGAGGATGTCCGGGTTTTGCTCGAACTGCAGGGCAGGCGTGTCGCCGGCCGTTGTTTTCTTCAATTTCTGCTCGCTGACGTTCGCGACCTTCCAGTCGGCGACCGCCGCGACTGCGATGAAGACATCCTGGTCCTCGGCGCGCGAGATGACGACGTCATGCATCTGCTGCGCGGATTGCACGTTGATGCGGTGCACGCCGAACGGCGTATCGAGCGCGGTCGGACCGGAAACGAGCGTGACGTCCGCTCCGGCTTCACGCGCTGCACGGGCGACCGCATAACCCATCTTGCCGGACGAAAGATTCGTGATGCCGCGCACCGGATCGATCGGCTCGAACGTCGGACCGGCCGTCACCAGCACGCGCTTGCCGGCCAGGACCTTGCGCTGGAACGCCGCAATGACTTCTTCCAGCAGCTGTTCCGGTTCGAGCATGCGGCCCATGCCGGTTTCGCCGCAGGCCTGCTCGCCGGCGTCCGGACCCATCAGGCGGATGCCGTCGGCCTTCACCTGCCCGACATTGCGTTGCGTCGCCGGGTTCTGCCACATTTCGACGTTCATCGCGGGCGCCACCAGCACCGGCAGCATCATCGGGCGGGCGACGCAGAGCGTGGAGAGCAGATCGTCGCAGGCACCGTGCGCGAGCTTGAAGAGGAAATCGGCGGAGCAGGGGGCGATCACCAGCGCATCGGCGTCGCGTGTGAGGTCGATGTGCGGCATGTTGTTCGGAATGCGCGCGTCCCACTGGTCGGTATAGACGGGGCGGCCGGAGAGCGCCTGCATGGTCACGGGCGTGATGAACTGCGTTGCTGCCTGAGTCATCACGACCTGTACCGAAGCCCCTTGCTTCACCAGCCCGCGGGTCAGTTCGGCGACCTTGTAGCAGGCCACGCCGCCGGTCATGCCGAGCACGATGCGTTTACCCGAGAGATCCATACGGCCTCCTGAAAATGACGAGCGCCAGTGTAGCAGCCCGGAAAATTAGCGTCCGACGCGCCGCAACTCGTCGATCACCAGCAGCGCCGCGCCGATGCAGATGCCCGAGTCGGCGATGTTGAACGCGGGCCAGTGCCAGCCGCCGACGTGGAAATCGAGGAAATCGATGACGTGGCCGTAGATAGAGCGATCGATCACGTTGCCGATGGCGCCGCCGAGGATGAGCGCGAGCGCCCAGCAGAACATGCGCTGGCCGGCATGCTTGCGCAGCAGGTAGACGATGAAGATGGCTGCGGCGACCGCGATGCCGGTGAAGAACCACCGTTGCCAGCCAGATTCCGCGGCGAGGAAGCTGAACGCGGCGCCCTTGTTGTAGGCGAGGACCAGGTTGAAGAAGGAGGTGACGGGATAGGATTCGCCGAAATGGAACAGCTTGTTGACGGTGACCTTGGTGATCTGGTCGAACAGGATGACGATGGCGGCAATGCCGAGCCAGGGCGTCAGGCTGGCGCTGCCGGAGGTCGTCGAGAAGCTGCTTTTCTTTTTCGTGGCCATAAGCGGATGATGTAAGAATAGTTATCGATGCGGCGAATCGTTATCGACGCGGCACAATCAAAGAAATGTCATTCCGGCGCACGCAAGAATCCAGTGACGTTCAAAGTCGCTGGATTCCGGCTTTCGCCGGAATGACGGAGCGCGGTGCGGCCGTTTGGCGCTTAAGCAAACCGCCGCGCCTCGCCTTTGCCGAACAGGTTTGCAAAGCAGCGTCCGCACAGACCCGGATGCTCGGCATGCGAGCCGACATCCGCGCGATAGTGCCAGCAACGCTCGCACTTCGGGTTCGCCGATGGCGTCACGGTCACGCCTTCCTCCGCTTCGCTGCCCACCTGCGTGAGTTTGGCTTGCGAGGTGATGAAGACGAACTTTAGGTCGTCGCCCAGGCTGTTCAGCAATGCATACTTGTCACCGCTGGCCTTAATCTCGATCTCGGCCTGCAGCGACGAGCCGATGCCGCCCGCCACGCGCACTTCCTCCAGCTGCTTCGTCACTGCACCCCGGATCTCGCGCAGCACGGCGTATTTGGCCAGCAGTCCGGTCGCATCGGCGACCTCGGGGAGCTGGTAATACGTCTGCGTGAAGATCGTCTCGCCGCTTTCCGCATAAGCTTCCGGTCCCACGAACACCGCCCAGGCTTCCTCCGCCGTGAACGACAGCATCGGTGCCATCACGCGCAGCAGGGCGTTGGTGATGTGCCAGATGGCCGACTGGGCCGAGCGGCGCGCCTGCGAATCGGGTGCGGTCGTATAGAGACGGTCCTTCAGGATGTCGAGATAGAAGCCGCCCAGGTCTTCCGAGCAGTACATCTGCAGCTTGGCGACCACCGGGTGGAATTCGAAGACTTCGAAGTGCGCGAGGATCTCCTTCTGCAGCTCCGCCATGCGCGCGATGGCGTAGCGGTCGATCTCGAACAGCTCGCCGATCGCGACCGCATCCTTCTTCGGGTCGAAGTCGGAGGTGTTCGCCAGCAGGAAGCGCAGCGTGTTGCGGATGCGGCGGTAGGCTTCCACCACGCGCTTGAGGATCTCGTCGGAGATGGATAGCTCGCCGGAGTAATCGGTCGAAGCCACCCACAGGCGCAGGATCTCGGCGCCCAGCGTGTCCGACACCTTCTGCGGCGCGACGACGTTACCCTTCGATTTCGACATCTTCTTGCCTTCGCCGTCCACCACGAAACCGTGCGTCAGCAGCGCCTTGTAGGGTGGCTGGCCGTTCAGCATGGACGAGGTCAGCAGGGAAGAGTGGAACCAGCCGCGATGCTGGTCGGAGCCTTCCAGGTACAGGTCGGCCGGGAACTGCGACTGCGCCGCATGCGAGCCGCGCAGCACGGTCTGGTGCGTGGTGCCGGAATCGAACCACACGTCCAGTGTGTCCTTGTTCTTCACGTACATGTCGGCGTCGGCGCCAAGTACCTCCTTCGGATCAAGCGCCTGCCAGGCCTCGATGCCATGCTGCTCGACGCGCTTGGCCACTTCCTCCAGCAGCTCCGGCGTGCGCGGATGCAGCTCGCCGGTCTCCTTGTGCACGAAGAAGGCCATCGGCACGCCCCACTGGCGCTGACGCGAGAGCGTCCAGTCCGGGCGGTTCGCGATCATGCCCTGCAGGCGGGCCTTGCCCCAGCCCGGGAAGAAGGCCGTCGCCTCGATGCCGGCCAGCGCGATTTCACGCAGGTTGGCCCCGCCGGCCTTGGGCACGACGTCCATGCCGGCGAACCATTGCGAGGTCGCGCGGTAGACGATCGGCGTCTTGTGGCGCCAGCAGTGCATGTAGCTGTGGTCGAACATCACGAGCTTGAACAGCGCGCCGACTTCTTCCAGCTTGGCGCAGATCGGCTTGGACGCTTCCCAGATCGTCATGCCGCCGAAGAAGGGCAGCCAGGACGCATACTTGCCATCGCCCATCACCGGGTTGAGGATTTCCTCGTCCTTCAGGCCGTGCGCCTTGCAGGAGACAAAGTCGTCCACGCCGTAGGCCGGCGAGGAGTGGACGACGCCGGTGCCGGTGTCGAGCGTGACGTACTCGGCCACGTAGATCGGCGAGAAGCGGTTGTAGAAGGGATCGGTTGCGTGCAGCGGATGCATGAAGCGCACGCCGCCCAGTTCCATGCCCTTGGCGCGCACAGCGGTCTCGGCGTTCGGGCCGAAGCTGCGGTCGCGCTGCAGGAAGCGGTGCGTTTCGGGCTTGATGCGCTCTACGAAGTCGGCCACGCGCTCGGCGGCCAGCAACACCTGATTCGCGACGCCGTCCTTCACCATTTCGATGATGGTGTACTCGGCCTCGGGATGCACGTTCAGCGCCTGGTTGGCCGGGATGGTCCATGGCGTCGTGGTCCAGATCACGATGCGCGGTGTGCCTTCGGGCAGCGCCTCCAATCCGAAAACCTTGGCCAGCTTGTGGCGGTCTTCCTCGGCAATCGGAAAGCCGACGTCGATGGCCGGGTCGCGCTTGTCCTGGTATTCCACTTCGGCTTCCGCCAGCGCGGAGCCGCAGTCGAAGCACCAGTTCACCGGCTTCAGGCCGCGATAGACGAAGCCCTTCTCCATGATCTTGCCGAGCGAACGGATCTCGTCCGCCTCGTTGCTGAAGTTCATGGTCTTGTACGGGTTGTCCCATTCGCCGAGCACGCCCAAGCGAATGAAATCCTTCTTCTGGCGCTCGATCTGCTCGGCGGCGTAGGCGCGCGACTTCTGCAGCACCTCGGCCGTCGGCAGGTTCTTGCCGTACTGCTTTTCAATCTGGATTTCGATCGGCATGCCGTGGCAGTCCCAACCCGGCACGTATTGCGCATCGAAGCCCGCCATGTTGCGCGCCTTGACGATCGTGTCCTTCAGGATCTTGTTGACAGCATGGCCGATG
>SPQI01000197.1 GCA_004570315.1 Oxalobacteraceae bacterium OM1
TAGACCGTGAGCGCGCCCTGGAAAACATTGACGCCATACTTCTGCGGCTGCTCGCTGTAGCGACGGCAATCGCAGGCCGCGATATGGAGCTTGTCGACGACCAGATTCAGCGTGCTGGTGCCGCCCCGGATAATGATGGAAACCTGCCCTGTCACGGCGAGGTCGCTGAGCGTGATGCTGCCCATGTCGGTGAGGCCGGTCTGCGTGTAGATGGCGCGCGCTGCCGGCGTGGTCATCACGGTCAGGTTCGCTACCCGGTTATCGGCAGTCAAACCGACACCATCCCCATTGCAGAAGCTCAGGATGCAGCTGTCCTTGTCCTTGCCGGTGAGCGAAAACCCTGGCGGCAGAGAAATCGAATACGGGCTCAGGACGGAGGTCTGCAATTCCAGGTTGCACGGCTCGCCCTGCGAGAGTGCCTGCATCAGGCCCGCGAAAGAGCCAATCGGCTTGGTTGGGATGCTCATGCTGCTCTCCTCCAGCCCGACCCGACGCCGAGGCGCTGCCAGCTTACCGCGCGCGCCGGAAGTTCATCGTCGGCGACGTGAACCGCTACGCCGGGCTGTTTCAATAGGTCTGGTCCCAGAACGGAGACGCTTAGACCATCAGTCCTTTCATGCTACGAGCAGAGGGCGATGCCGATATCGCCAGCCACAAGCGGGTTGACGCCTCTCAAAGCAGTTGCAGGTTGGATATTCGTTGCGCACATTCGTCCTGGAATAGAAAACTTCATCAGGAAAACCGGTTCAAACAGTTCGCTTCGGCCCTTGAGCGGCATATCACGCGGGAGGCGCAATGAGCGCAGTGCACACCATGCCGTCGGCATTTATTGGACACGGCAGTCCGATGAACACATTGGAAACCAACCGATTTACTGCCGCATGGCGGGAGCTGGGGCGAACGCTGCCGCGGCCGCGCGCCGTGCTCGCCATTTCGGCGCACTGGTTCATCAACGGCAGTGCGGTGACGGCCATGCCGAATCCCAGGGTCATCCACGATTTTTATGGCTTCCCGAAGCCACTGTTCGACTTCGACTACCCCGCAAAGGGTGCGCCCGATGTCGCCGAGGAAATTTCGGACGTAGTGCGGCCGAGCTACATCGGCCTGGACCGCGATAGCTGGGGACTGGACCACGGAACATGGTCGGTACTGGCGCATGTCTTTCCGAAGGCTGACGTTCCGGTCGTGCAGCTCTCGGTGCACGCCGGCGAAGACCTGCCTTACCACGTCGAGCTCGGCAAGCGACTGGCGCCATTGCGCGAACGCGGGATTTTCATCCTGGGAAGCGGAAACGTCGTCCACAACCTGCGGCTCATCAACTGGAAACTCGCCGACCAGGCCTTTGATTGGGCAAGCGACTTCGATGCGCAGGTGCAGAAGATCATGACCACAAACCCGGACAGCCTCGTCAACATCGGACGGCACCCGGAATACCACAGGGCCGTACCGACACCGGAACACTTTCTTCCTTTGGCCTATCTGGCCGGGCTTGCCAATTCGGCACAGCAAACGGCGGCCGTACTTATCGATGGCGGCGCCATGGGTTCGCTGACCATGACATCGTTTGTGCTGGGCTGTGCCGAAACGGCCCCACCGGATGTGAACACACCGAGCGCGTCGCTGCCAGACCCCCGGAAGGTTCCGCCACAGGATACAAACATCTGACGACTGCTCCGCCGCCAACGACGCGCAGACATCATCCTGATGTTTCAAGCCGACGCCATCACAATAGCCATTCAATCGGCAGCACCGACAAGAACCTGACTGCCGCGCGCTGCCAAAACGTCGTGCCCGGTTCGGTGTCATGCCGTATCAGCCCGTCTTCGCGTCGCTCGATCCAAGTAAGCTGGCCGGATTTCGACAGTTGCACCTGATACGCCGCCGTCGGAATGCGACGGCCGAGCCGCGCTTCGATCTGCTGGGCCAAGGCCGGACTCTCGATGACGAAGCCCATTTCCGTATTCAGCTGTGCCGAGCGCGGATCGAAATTGAACGATCCGATGAAGACGTGTTCGCCATCCACGGAAAACGTTTTCGCGTGCAGGCTGGATGCGGACGAACTTCCCGTCCGACTGCGGCGCGCGGCTGTCTCCGAGACCGGTGACAGGCGGCGCAGTTCATACAGGGTGATGCCGGCCTCCAGCAATGCCTTGCGCCGCTTGGCATAGCCGGCATGCACCGCAGCCACATCGGTGGCCTCCAGCGAATTGGTGAGCACCCGGATGCGTACACCGCGCCGGGCCATGGCCGTCAAGGCGTCTACGCCTGCGGCGGTCGGCACGAAATACGGCGAGACCAGATTGACCTGGAATGCCGGCGTGCCGACGGCTCGCTTGATTTTTTCCGGCATGCGCGCTTGCGGACCGGCCAGGCCAAGCCCTTTGGCGGGGTCGTCGCTGATCATGCGAGTCGGCGCCCATTCGAGCGACAGCCTGCCCTGCATCAGCTCTTGCACGAATGTCGAATCGCGTAGTGCGTTCAGGTAACGCAGGGCGGCCGGTCCGTTTTCCAGCGTCGTCACGTCCTCTGCAAGATGTGCGACCAGGGCGGGTTGCGCAGGCGGCAACAGCCGGTCGGCCGGATAGGACGATGCACTGGCCCAGTAACGGTCGAAGTCGTTCGACACGTCGCGGACGACCGGCCCGACGGCCATGACATCGAGATCTGCAAACAGCATATCGTCCGCCGCACCGAAATATTCATCGCCGACATTTCGGCCCCCGATGATGGTGACCTGATCGTCGGCCGTGAACGATTTGTTGTGCATGCGCCGGTTTAAGCGAGAGAAATCGGTCAGGTAACCGATCCAGCGTGGGTGGCGAATGACGAATGGGTTGAATAAGCGCACTTCGATGTTCGGATGCGCATCCAGCGCGGCCAGCACCGTATCGAGTTCCGTGGTGTTGTTATCGTCCAGCAGGAGGCGCACCCTGACGCCGCGGTCGGCGGCGCGCCGCAGCGCGTCGAACAGCAGCGTGCCGGTCATGTCCTTGCGCCAGATGTAATACTGAACGTCAAGGGAGCGTTCCGCCGCCGCAGCCAGATGGGCCCGCGCAGCGAACGCATCGCGCGCGTCGGACAACGGATGAATCCCCGACTGCCCCGGATGAGCGTCCGCCTTCGGACCGACCGCCCGGCCGAGCCGCGTATCGCGGGTGTCGGCGAAGGCCACTGTGCTGCTGCGCTTGTCGAGTGAGGGCAAGGTGCCGCATCCTTCCATCGCACCGACCATCAGGCAGATCACGGCCACGCCGAACGCGAGACGCCTGCGGGCAAAGCCTGCATGCCGCGTGCTGTCCGATATCGCGCTACCCATCCTTGTCGATATCCGACGAAGGAGGCGGCACGCGCGGCGCTCGCTGTGCGCGTGGTGCATGTGGTCCGTGCGGTGCCGGCAAATGCCAGTTGTGGAAGATGGCGAGCAGCCGTATGCCGACGCACAGTGCCGCGCCGAATACGGCACCAAACCCGGAGGGCAAGCCCAGCATGTCGGCCAGCACCACCATCCCTGCCCCGGCCAGAGCAGCTGTCGCGTAGATGTCCGACGTCAGCACCGTTGGCACCTCGGTCAGCAGCACGTCGCGCGCCATCCCGCCGCCGATCCCGGTGATCATGCCGAGCAAGGCCGCCATGCCGGGTGGCAGACCGAACGCCAGCGCCTTCTGCGCGCCCGCGACCGCGAACATCGCCAGGCCCAAGGCATCGAATACGAGGACGGGGCTGCGCAAGCGTTCGATGGCTGGAGCGCAAAAGAACGTCAGAATGCCGGCCGTGATCGACGTCGCGAAATAGCGCCAGTCCAGGATCGCGGCGGGCGGCACCGCGCCGATCAACACATCGCGTACGATGCCGCCGGAATTGGCGGCGGCGATCGAAAGCACCAGGATTCCGAAGAAGTCGAGCCGCCGCTTGACGCCAGCCAGGGCACCGCTGAGCGCGAAGACGAACGTGCCGGCCAGGTCGAGGACCAGCACCAGGGTCTTGATCGCCGCGTTCGGATCGACGCCGAAGGGATGGGCCACGTTGCCTCCCGCGGCGCTTATCCCGTGCCGCCGGCTGCGGCATCCGCAGACAGCCAGGCCAGTGCACCGACCACCATGGTTTCCACGCCTGTCTCCAGCGTCGGGTGCATGACTGGCGCAAAGAACGGACTGTGATTGCTTGGGAGCTTGTTGACTTCGCCCGCCGCCTTGGCCTTGGCATAGGTCGCGGGATCGGTGCCGCCGACGAACCAGAACACCGAAGGCACCTGCCACGCCGCGCCGAACGAACCGAAATCCTCGCTGGCCGAGGTCGGGCCCGTCTGCGACACCCGCTCCGGCGAAAAATATTGCCTGAAAGCGTTGACCAG
>SPQI01000043.1 GCA_004570315.1 Oxalobacteraceae bacterium OM1
GCCCTGCCGCGGCGGCCGGCTTGCGGCCGCGGCGCTTCGGCTGCGCCGGCTCGGCAGCACTGCGGGCACTCCTGCGCGACGTCGTGCCGGAGTCCACGGTCTCGAGTTTTTCCAGCGCCTCTTCCAGCGTTTCCGCCAGCGACTGGTAATAAGCCGCGCCTTGCCGTGCATGCGCCAGTTCGGCGCGCAGGGCCTGCTTGGCGGATCCCAGGTTTGACATGTCGTGACTCCTCGTAAGGTGCAAAGATGCAAAGGGTGAGCGCCGCCGGAAGCCCGGCCGAGGGCTCGCAATGAATAAACCTTTTCAACATACTGGCATCCCGCGACGCAGGTTTGATGCATCCCAATATTTGCGCATCTGCATCGCCAGGCAGCGGCCTGCCGGCTTGCGCCAAGCGTGCTATCTTGCCTTTCTCAATATTCATTCCGGCATGCCATGCACCTCTCTCGTTTTCCGCGCGTCAAACTCACACAGGCGCCCACGCCGCTCGAACCGCTACTCAATCTGAGCAAGCATCTCGGCGGCCCCAATCTCTACATCAAGCGCGACGATTCCACCGGACTCGCCACCGGCGGCAACAAGACACGCAAGCTCGAATTCCTGATCGGCGATGCGCTCGCCAAGGGTGCGACGCATGTCGTCACGCAAGGCGCAACGCAATCCAACCACGTGCGCCAGACGGTCGCCGCTGCGCGCAAGCATGGCCTCGGCTGCACCGCGCTGCTTGAAACCCGAGTCAAGGACGCCGCCATCGACTATTACGAGAGCGGCAACGTGCTGCTCGACCAGATCTTCGGCTGCACGCTCGAAACGCGTCCCGGCGGCCTCGACATGAACGCCGAGCTCGGCCCGGTCGGCGAACGCCTGCTCGCCGCCGGCGAAGTGCCCTACCTGATTCCCGGCGGCGGCTCCAATCCCATCGGCGCGCTCGGCTACGTCGTCTGCGCGCAGGAGATCCTGATGCAGGCCAACGAGCAAGGCCTGAAGGTCGACCGCGTTGTGCATGCCACCGGCAGCGCCGGCACGCAGGCCGGCCTCGTTGCCGGTTTCGAAGGCATGAACTCCGGCATCCGCGTGCTCGGCATCGGCGTGCGCGCGCCCGAGGAGAAGCAGGAAGAGAACGTGCATCGCCTCGCGCAGCAGACCTATGAGCTGCTCGGCATCCGCGGCGAACTGCCGCGCAGCGCAGTCGAAGCGAATTGCGACTACGTCGGCGGCGGCTACGGCGTGCCCACCGACGGCATGATCGAAGCGGTGCGCCTGCTGGCACAGCTCGAAGGCATCCTGCTCGACCCGGTCTACAGCGGCAAGGGCATGGCCGGCCTCATCGACCTGATCCGCAAGGGCGCCTTCAAGAAGGACGAGAACGTGGTGTTCGTGCACACCGGCGGCGCCGTTGGCCTGTTCGGCTACCGCGACGTCTTCGGCAGCCCGCTCAAGCCGGCATGAGCGGTCCGCTCAAGCCGGCATGAGCGGTCCGCTCATCGGCGTGCTCGGCGGCATGGGTCCGGCGGCGACGCTGGACCTGCTGCAGAAGATCCTGCAGTCCACGCCTGCCGCGCGCGACCAGGACCATGTGCCGGTGGTGACGTGGAACGTGCCGCAGATCCCCGACCGCCAGAAGGCGATGGCCGGCACCGGCCCGTCGCCCGTGCCCGCCATGCTCGACGGCATACGCGCGCTCAATACGGCCGGCGCCACCCACATCGTCATTCCCTGCAACACTGCCCACCGCTGGTTTGACGAACTGCAGGCGGCCAGCGCGGCGCCCATCGTCCACATCGCCGATGCCACGCTGGCGCTGCTGCAGCAGGCGCCCGGCTTGCGCAAGGTCGGCCTGCTTGCCACGCGCGTGACGAGCGAGGCCGGCTTCTTCCAGTCGCGCTTCGCCGCGCACGGCATCGAGTGCCTGGTCACCAGCGACGCCGAGCAGGACGCGCTCTTCACGCCTGGCTGCTATGCCGTCAAGCGCAATGCGCTGGACGACGGCGGCAAGCTGCTGGAAGCCGCCGCGCAAGCGCTCATCGACCGCGGCGCGGAACGCCTCGTGCTGGCCTGCACCGAAGTGCCGGTCGGCCTGCAGCACATCGCCTCGCCGCTGGCGGCGCGCAGCATCGATCCGACCATGGCATTGGCGCTGTCCTGCGTCCGCATCTGGCAGGAGGGCCGTCGCACCTGAAGGCTTCCCACAGGAGGTAAAAATCGGTTAGCTTTACCGTACGGGCACACCGTGCCCGATATGCACCTGCACAAATAACCGCAGGGCTCACACAAGGAGACATGGAGATGTTCCACAAACGTAGGATGCTGCTCGGCGCAGCAGCCGCAGCGCCGCTTCTCTCCCTCAACCACCTGGCCCGCGCGCAGTCGGCGCAGACCCTCAAGATTTCCCACCAGTTCCCCGGCGGCACCATCAGCGAAGGCGACTTCCGCGACCGCCTCTGCCGCATGTTTGCCGTCGAGGTCGACAAGCGCACCAAAGGCGCGCTCAAGTTCGAGGTCTATCCCGGCTCCTCGCTGATGAAGACCAACGCCCAGTTCTCCGCGATGCGCAAGGGCGCGCTCGATCTCTCGCTCGTGCCGCTCTCGTATGCCGGCGGCGAAGTGCCGGAAGTCAACATCGGCCTCATGCCCGGCCTGGTGACATCGTATGAACAGGGTGCCGCCTGGAAGACGGCGGACGTCGGCAAGGAACTCAACCGCCTCCTGCTCGACAAGGGCATCGTGCTCGTCAGCTGGATCTGGCAGGCCGGCGGCATGGCTTCGCGCGGCAAGCCCATCGTCGATCCGGAAGATGCCAAGGGCATGAAGGTGCGCGGCGGCTCGCGCGAGATGGACCTCATTCTCAAGGCGGCCGGCGCGGCCGTGGTGTCGCTGCCCTCCAACGAGATCTATGCCGGCATGCAGACCGGCGCGATGGACGCGGCCCTCACCTCCTCCACCTCGCTGATCTCCTTCCGTCTGGAGGAAGTCTCGAAGAGCCTCGCCTCGGCACGCGACAAGAGTTACTGGTTCATGTTCGAGCCGCTGATGATGTCGAAGGCCGTGTTCGACCGCCTGAGCAAGGAACAGCAAAGCACCATCCTCGCGGTAGGCGGCGAGCTGGAGCAGTTCGCCACCAAGGCGGCGCGCGCCGACGACACGCAGGTCGCCGCGGTCTACCAGAAGGCCGGCGCCAAGGTGGTGGACATGACGGCCGCCAGCGTGAAGAAGTGGCAGGACATCGCGCGGCAGACGGCATGGAAGGATTACGCCGCCAAGAACGAGAACTGCGCCAAGCTGCTTTCCATGGCCGAGAAGCTGCTGTGAACCACGGCGTCGGCATCGAAGGGTCGGACGTCCCCGTGACGCACGGCCCGTTCCAGCGCGTGCTCGACCTCGTGAACGGACTGGCGCTGCGGCTCTCCATGATCGCCATGGTGTTCACCGCCGTCATCCTCACCTACTCGGTCGTCACGCGTTACTTCCTCGGCGCGCCCACCGACTGGCAGGACGAAATCTCGGTCTTCCTGCTGGTGGGCGTGACCTTCTCCTGCACGGCGTGGGTGCAAGCCTCGCGCGGGCACATCGGCATCGAGGCGCTCGCCACGGTGCTGCCGCCGGGCGTCAACCGCGTGCGCGCCTTCATCGTCGATGTGCTGTCCTTCCTGTTCTGCGGCTTCTTCGCATGGAAGTCGTGGACCTTGCTGCATGAAGCCTGGGTCGACAAGCAGACCACCTCGTCGACCTTCGCCGGTCCGCTGTGGGTGCCGTATTCGCTGATGGCGGTCGGCATGAGTCTGCTCACGGTGCAATTGCTGGTGCAGGTGCTGTCGCATGCAGCGCGGCGCAGTTCGCGCAAACCATAAGGGAGTGCAATGACCGATCTCACCCTGGGCGCGCTGTACGGCGGCGTGACCCTGCTCGCCATGTTCTCCGGCCTGCCGATCGCCTTCGCGCTCGGCGTGGTCGCCACCGGGTTCATGTACTTCTTCATGCCGCCTTCGTCGCTCGATACGGTGACGCAGAACGTCTACGAAGAGATGGCCTCGATCACGCTGCTGTCGATTCCGTTGTTCATCCTGAAGGGCGCCGCCATCGGCAAGTCGCCCGCCGGCCGCGATCTCTACGCGGCCATCCATGCCTGGATGCACCGCATTCCCGGCGGCCTCGGCATCGCCAACGTCTTCGCCCGCGCGCTGTTCGCCGCGATGGCCGGCTCCTCGCCCGCGACCTGCTCCGCGATCGGCTCGGCCGGCATTCCGGAAATGCGCCGGCGCGGCTACTCGCCCGGCTTCGCGGCCGGCATCATCGCCGCCGGCGGCACGCTGGGCATCCTGCTGCCGCCGTCGATCACCATGATTC
>SPQI01000100.1 GCA_004570315.1 Oxalobacteraceae bacterium OM1
GCGCGCCATCCGCGCGACCTCCGCGCGCTCCTGCATGCGGCACTTGCGCACGCACTCGGCGATGCGCGCGCCGCCTGCCGCTTCCAGCCGCTCGGCCGCATGCTTGAGCGCCTCGTCCAGCTCGAAGGTCAGCAGCTCGTGCTCGAGGCCGCGCAGGATGCGCAACAGCATGGCCTCCGACATCATCCGCAATTCCAGCGGCAGGCGTCCGTACATCGTGGCGATCGCCTGCACCACATGGCCGAAGCTCTGGTGCTGGCGCGATTCCACTGCCGCCACCGCGAGCGATTCCAGCGAGCGCAGCGGCAGGATCACGATGTTGTCGTCGTACACCACCGGCAGCGGGCGCACGCCCCGTGGCATCTGTGCAAGCGGCTCCGGCGTGGACCAGCTCGCCAGCAGGTCGCGCAGCGCGTGAATGGCCTGCGCGCCGGCGGCCGGACTGTGCTGCGCGCTCGAAATCGACGTCCAGCCGATGTTCATGATCTGCTCGACGCCATGTCCGGCATCGAGCTGCAGGTCGCGCGCGCGAGAGAGCTTGAGCGCGCGCAGGACCGTTTCGACCAGGTTCGGAGCGGCCGGCGTGCGCGTGCTGCGGATCTCCGCCACCAGATCGTCGTGCGCGACATAGGAGCCGATGCGCACCTTGAGCACGATCTCCAGCTCGTCGGCGCCGGCGGGCAGGGTGCGTTCGATCAGGTCGAGGTCGATGTTGCTGATATAGCCGTCGCCGCGCGAACGTACCGGCACGGTATGCAGGTCCGCAACGCCGGCCAGCCGCGGCGCTCTTCCGGTGCGCGCCAGCAGGGGCAGCATGCGCAGCCGCGCGTTGAGCGTTTCATCGTGGATGGCGTGGATCACGATGCCGGAACGCATCTGCGTGAGCGTGATGTACACCAGCGCGGCGAGGAAGTAGAGCGCGATGCCGGCGAAGACGAAGCCGAGTGCCGTGGACAGCACCGGATTGAACTCAGGCCCGATGACGGCCAGCGTGATCAGCGTGTACAGCGACATGCCGACGAAGTAGCCGAACAGCACCTGGTTGATCGGCCGTCGCAGGAACTGGTCGATGATCTGCGTGCTCATCGCGCTGGCCGCCTGCTGCACCGCGAGCAGAAGCACGGTGAAGGTGATCGAGGTGATGGTGATCAGCGTCTGCGCGGACGAGATCAGGATCTCGCGGGTTGCTTCCACGTTGCCGAACACCATGGCATGGAGCGACTCGCGCAGGGCGTTGACGGCTGGAATGCCGCTTTGCTCGAGTTCCGCCATGCCGATGCCGAGGACGACGAAGGCGGCGATGATGATCGTCGGCGTGCCGAGGTACTCGTGGAAGGCACGCGACAGTTCGTCGGTGAACTTGCCGAAGTTGGAAGGTTCGCGGGAGCAGTCCATGGATGGACGGCACGGCATGAGGCCGGCCGTCATCCGATAGAGGGAGCGGAGGCGGGGAGGGTTCCGTACCGTGTTACGGAAGGCTGTCGGAGGCTACAGCGAGGAGGGAATTCTTGCGCTTGGCAAGCGACGGCCAGGCATCTCTGGGTTCCCGCCTTCGCGGGAACGACAAGTAGTTAGGGGCAACCGGTGGAGCACTCAATCCCCTGGGTTCCCGCGAAGGCGGGAACCCAGTGAACGCGAGGAGAGGAGGACCGTCAAGACAACGCAGGAACAGGAACCATTACGCCGCCTTCGCCACCGGCTCATCCGCCGGCGCACTCGTACGAATCAAGTGATCGAACGCCGACAGCGCCGCCTTCGATCCTTCGCCCATTGCGATCACAATCTGCTTGAACGGCACCGTGGTCACGTCGCCGGCGGCAAACACGCCCGGCACGCTGGTCTCGCCGCGCGGATTGACTTCGACTTCGTTGTGCTTCGACAGCGCGACCGTGCCCTTGATCCAGTCGGTGTTAGGCAGCAGGCCGATCTGCACGAAGATGCCTTCCAGCTCGATCGTGCGCGATTCGCCGCTCGCGCGGTCGGTGTAGCGCATGCCGTTGACGCGGCTGCCGTCGCCCAGCACTTCGGTGGTCTGCGCCTGCGTGATGACGGTGACGTTCGGCAGGCTGGCCAGCTTGCGCTGCAGGACGGCATCGGCACGCAGCGTCGGCGCGAACTCCAGCAGCGTGACATGGGCCACGACGCCGGCGAGGTCGATCGCCGCTTCCACGCCGGAGTTGCCGCCGCCGACCACCGCCACGCGCTTGCCCTTGAACAGCGGGCCGTCGCAGTGCGGGCAGTAGGCCACGCCCTTGTTGCGGTACTCCTTTTCGCCCGGCACGTTCAGTTCGCGCCAGCGGGCGCCGGTGGCGATGATCACCGACTTCGCCTTCACGCTCGCGCCGCTTTCCAGCTGCACTTCAATCGTCGAACCCGGCACCAGCCCCTTCGCACGTTGCTGGTTCATGATGTCGACGTCGTACTGCTTGACGTGCTCCTCCAGAGCCTGCGCCAGCTGCGGACCTTCGGTTTCCTTCACCGAGATGAAGTTCTCGATGCCCAGCGTATCCAGCACCTGGCCGCCGAAGCGCTCGGACACCACGCCGGTCTTGATGCCCTTGCGCGCCGCATAGATCGCCGCGGCCGCGCCGGCGGGACCGCCGCCGACCACCAGCACGTCGAACACATCCTTCTGCGCAATCTTCTCCGCTTCGCGGGCGGCGGAGCCGGTGTCGACCTTGGAGAGAATCTCTTCCAGCGACATGCGGCCCTGGCCGAAGACCTGGCCGTTCAGGTAGATGGTCGGTACGGCCATGATTTCGCGGGCGGTGACTTCCTCCTGGAACAGCGCGCCGTCGATCATGGTGTGGCGCACCTTCGGGTTGAGGACGGCCATCAGGTTCAGCGCCTGCACGATGTCCGGGCAGTTGTGGCAGGAGAGCGAGATGTAGGTCTCGAACACGTACTCGCCGGGCAGCGCGCGGATCTGCGCGAGCGCTTCCTCGCTGACCTTGGGCGGATAGCCACCGGCCTGCAGCAGCGCGAGCACGAGCGAGGTGAATTCATGTCCCATCGGCAGGCCGGCGAAACGAATGCCCATGTCGGCGCCCGCGCGGCTCACCGAGAAGGAGGGTTTGCGCTCATTGTCGCCGCGCACTTTCTTCACGTTCACCAGCGAGGAGAGCGAAGCGATGTCGCGCAGCAGGTCGAGGGTTTCCTGCGACTTGGGGCTGTCATCGATGGAAGCGACGAGTTCCACCGGATGCACGAGCTTGGTCAGATAGGCTTGCAGTTGCGATTTCAGGTTGGCGTCAAGCATGGGTTTCTCCGATGGTGCAGCGAAAATTTGGGCAAAGCGACCCCGTAGGGTGCGCTTGCGCACCGCTGTAAAACACGGGATGGGGAATTCGAACAACCCGCCGGCGCCGGTTCGGCCGGCGGGGTATAGCAATGTGACTTAGATCTTGCCGACGAGGTTCAGCGACGGGGTCAGCGTCTCGGCGCCCGGCGTCCACTTGGCGGGGCAGACTTCGCCCGGGTGCGAGGCCACGTACTGGGCAGCCTGCACCTTGCGCAGCAGTTCCTTGGCGTCGCGGCCGATGCCGTTGTCATGGATTTCACACAGCTTGATCTGGCCTTCCGGATTGATCACGAAGGTGCCGCGCAGTGCCAGACCTTCTTCCTCGATCATGACGTCGAAGTTGCGGGTCAGGGCGCCGGTCGGGTCGCCGATCAGCGGGTACTTGATCTTGCGGATGGTGTCCGACGTGTCGTGCCAGGCCTTGTGCGTGAAGTGGGTGTCGGTGGACACGCCGTAGACTTCCACGCCCATTTTCTGGAAGGTGTCGTAGTTGTCGGCCAGGTCGCCCAGTTCGGTGGGGCAGACGAAGGTGAAGTCGGCCGGATAGAAAACCACGACGGACCATTTGCCGAGCAGGTCCTTCTCGGTGACTTGCTTGAAGTCGCCGTTGTGGAAGGCGGTTGCGGTGAACGGCTTGATGGTGGTGTTGATCAGGGACATGGCTTTCCTTTCTTGGTTGAGTCGGGGAGTGTGCTGCTGATGGGTGAATTATAGGATACGACTATCAAAAATAAAAAGTGATAGTCTTAATGGGTGCCATAGCAATTCTTTATCGGCGTGTTCCGCGCAGCGAGCCGCATGTGACTTGGGTACGCCGAACCCTCAAGTGTTCCATGAATTGCAAAACCGTGCCGGCGCGAGCGTACCGCCGGCGGCGTTTCTAATTCGGGCGTTTCTAATTGGTTATACCAGTTCAAGGACAGCGTCTTCCGCTTCCCGGAAAGTCTTGCGATACCGCTACAAGACAGGAACGAGGGAGCAGGCATGAATGCCAACGACATCATGATCGCCGGGGCGCTGGCGCCGCAGGACGTGTCC
>SPQI01000148.1 GCA_004570315.1 Oxalobacteraceae bacterium OM1
ATCCGTGCGCTGCCGATCGGGGAAGTGAATACGTCGTTGCTGTATGCGCTGCTGTTTAACGCTGTCATGTTCGCCATCGCCTGGTTCATGTGGCGCAGGCAGTGGTTTGTCAAAGTTTAGGGAAGGAATTCGTTTGCAACCAGATATCAAACGACGCGCATTCGCGCTTGCGGGAGTCGCCAGTGCGCTGGCAATGAGTGGCCTCTTGGCCAGCTGCTCCACGACCAAGCCGGGCCAGGCTGTTGGCGCCGCCGGCGACAATCCGCCGCCCGCCCCGCGCGAATTTCGCGCCGCCTGGGTATCGACCGTGGCCAACATCGACTGGCCGAGCAGGCAGAATCTCTCCGCCGCCCAGCAGCAGGCCGAGGCGCTGGCGATCCTCGACAAGGCCCGCGCGATGAACCTGAACGCGATCGTGCTGCAGGTGCGCCCGAGCGCCGATGCGATCTACGCTTCGACCATCGAGCCGTGGTCGGAATACCTGACCGGCACCCAGGGCAAGGCGCCGCAGCCGTGGTACGACCCGCTAAAGTTCTGGGTCACCGAGGCGCACGCGCGCGGGCTGGAACTGCACGCCTGGTTCAACCCGTACCGCGCGCGCCACAACGGCGCCAAATCCGCCGCCGCGCCGAACCACATCTCGCGCACCAACCCGGCGGCTGTGAAAACATACGGCCAGTACCTGTGGATGGACCCGGGCGAAGAGTCCGCAGTCAAGCAGACGCTGGACGTGGTGCTGGATGTGGTGCGCCGCTACGACATCGACGGCGTGCACATCGACGACTACTTCTATCCGTACCCGATCGAGGCGCCAAGCGCCGTCAACTCGGAAGGAGCGGCGCTGGAGGGCAAGCAGGCCAAGGGAGAGCTGGACTTTCCTGACCAGCCGTCGTGGCAGCGCTACGTGGCCAGCGGCGGCACGCTCGATCGCGCCGCGTGGCGGCGCCAGAACGTGAACAAGCTGATCGAGGCGATGTACCAGGGGATCCACCGCGAAAAGAACTGGGTACGCTTTGGCATCAGCCCGTTCGGCCTGGGCCGCCCGGATCGCCGTCCGCCCGGCATTTCCGGCTTCTCGCAATACGACAAGCTGTATGCGGATGCCGAGACCTGGCTGCAGAACGGTTGGGTCGACTACTTTACGCCGCAGCTGTACTGGCCGATTTCGCAGACTGCGCAGGCGTACGACGTGCTGCTGGACTACTGGATCGGGCAGAACACCAAGGGCCGCCACATGTGGCCCGGGATGTACACGAGCAGGATCGGCGCGCCGAGCAAGGAATACGCCCCGCAGGAGATCGTGCAGCAGATCAGCGTGACCCGCGCGCGGCCGGCCGCCGGGGGGCACGTACACTTCTCGATGGCGGTGCTGATGCAAAACCGGGGCGGCATTGTCGACCAGCTGCGCGCGAGCAGTTACAGCGCTGCGGCCCTGGTGCCGGCCACGCCATGGCTGGGCAAGGAGGGGCCGGGCAAGCCTGTGGTCAGTGCGGCGCACAAGTCTGGCGCGGTCAAGCTGAAGCTCACCGCGGGCAAGGGCAATGCGCTGTACGCGATCTGGTCGCGCTTTGGCGACGAGTGGCGTTTCGAAGTGGCGCCGGCGTCGCGCGGGGATTGGTCGGTGCCGGATGACGTCAAACTGGGCGCCGCGGACGTGGTGGTGGTCAGCGCGGTCGACCGGCTTGGCAACGAGGGTGAACGCGTGCAGGTGTGGCGCAAGAGCTGATTTTCGTAACGTGAAAGAAAGCACTGTACGGACGTGCAGCGTCCTGACCTGAGTAGGCCATCGAAAATTGTGTTACGCCTGCGCTTACGCGGTTTGGACGATATGTCCGAACTTCTTGAGTGCCTTGATCCAGCGAGGCGCGTTACGTTTTACCGCGAGAGCTTCGTAGTCGGTGGCGCTATCCCGGTAACATTGGCCACGCTTGAGCATGAAGAACACGGTACGCAGCAGCTTGTGTGCGATGGCGATGATGGCGCGCTTGTGCCCCCGCCGGATGTGCAGCGACTCGAATTTGGATTTGAAGACGCAGGTGGTGCGTCTGGCGGAATGGGCGAATTCGCACAGCAACCGGCGCACGTAGGGGTTGCCCTTGCCAGCCCGGCCTGACTTGCGCTTGCCGGCCGATTCATTGTTGCCCGGGCAGACGCCGACCCACGAGGCCAGCCGGTCGGGGCTGCCGAAGGCGCCCATGTCGGTGCCGATTTCGACCAGCAGCATCGCCGCGCCGATCAGGTCCACGCCGGGCAGGGTTTGCAGCAGCGCGAGCGTGTTGCGCTGCTCTTCCATTTCTGTCAGTAGGTAGGTATCGAAACGCGCGATGCGTGCCTCGATGTCTTCGATGTGTTGCATCAGCTCGTCGAGCACGAAGCGGTGAGTCGGCGTCAGCTCGCCCTGCACCGCGTCGAACAGTTCTTCCCTGCTGGCCTTGAAGCGCTTGCTGGCCAGTTCCAGCACTTCGGGCGCGCTCTTGCCCGCGATCAGGGCCTTGACCATCCTGCGCGCCGCAGCGCCGTGCACGTCGCTTACCACCACGCCCAGGCGGATGCCGCCGTCGGTGAGTACCTTATGCAGTCGGTTCTTTTCAGCGGCCAGTTGTCCCACCAGCTTTTGGCGCTGGCGCGACACCAGACGCAGCTCGCGCAGCCGCGCTGGCGGGATGAACGAGTTGCGCAGCAGGCCGGCTCGCGCCAGCGTTGCCAGCCATTGCGCATCGCCGATGTCGGTCTTGCGGCCGGGCACGTTCTTGACGTGCTTGGCATTGACCACCAGCGTGTGCACGCCAGCCGCCTCGAGCGCCGCGTATGGGCTCTTCCAGTAGATGCCTGTGCTTTCCATGACCACCAGCTCCGGCCGTAGCGCCGCCGCCCATTCGGCCAGCGCGCGGCGGTCGCGTTTGAACGCGCCGAATTGGCGTTGTTCGACATGGCGCGCGCCATGTTCGTCTTCAATGATGGCGCAGGCAGTGATTTGGGCTTGGTGCACGTCCAGCCCGATGACTCGCTTGTGCAGCGTCGTCAATTCCATCCGTCCTCCGTTTGCTGTAGAGTTAAACAGTGGAAGGCGGCGATGCTGGAACTGAAGGAGCCTGAAGGCGACGAGTCGCCGACGGCCTTCTTAACGTTCGCTCTCAAAGGAGGCAAGCCGGGGTGCGGATCAGTTCCGCGGGTCACGTTAGGGTCGGGGTAGGACCTCCACGATAAATTCTCGACCACTATCGCCGGCCTTCCACCCCATATTCTTTCATGCGCCGGGGTGGCACGCTCTGCAATGACCGTTAGGGTGCGCACCTGTGCGCACGCGGTTCGCGAACGTAGCGTAGGGAAGCAGCAGCCGCAAGTCAGTATGCGGTGACCGCGTGCGCACTTCGTGCACACCCTACGCCTTCGGCATGCGGTACGACTGGTTCTGCGGTTTGCGTTACGCCCATGCCAGTTCTGGGTGTCGCCCCGGTAAGGCGAAGTTCCGCCCGTTTCCAGAACACGGCTATTGGCTGCGCCGTTCAAACGCGCAATGACGATGCGTGACCTGCCACTCGCGCGTCATGTCCAGCGCCCAGCCAATTTCGGAAGGCGTAAGCCGGCGCGCGACGATGCTCTTGTTGGCGCTGGCCGTCTCGTCGCCGGCATCGGCAGCCAGTAGCATCCACATGTAGGAACGTACCGGGTCGCGCTCGACCCCGCGGCCGCTGTTGTACATGCCGCCAAGGTTGTACTGCGCCAGCGCATGGCCCTGCTCGGCTGCCTGGCCGTACCAGTACACGGCCAGAACGTCGTCCTGTTCTACCCCCTGGCCGTTGGCGTACATGAC
Source organism: Oxalobacteraceae bacterium OM1 (assembly GCA_004570315.1). GTDB lineage: Bacteria > Pseudomonadota > Gammaproteobacteria > Burkholderiales > Burkholderiaceae_D > Noviherbaspirillum. The sequence goes on from SPQI01000148.1 coordinate 3,815, forward strand.
GCCGAGGTTGTTCTGGGCGCTGGCGTCGCCCTGCTCCGCCGCCATCCGATACCAGCGCGCGGCCTTGGCTTCGTCTTTCGGCACGCCCTGTCCGTTGGCATAGATGACGCCGACGTTGAACTGGGCGTTGGCCGCGCCCTGCTCGGCCGCGCGCCGGTACCACTCGAGCGCGCGCCGTTCGTCGCGCACGGCGCCCCGTCCGTTGGCGTACATGTTGCCCAGGTTGTACTGTGCCGATATGTGCCCCTGCTCGGCCGCGCGCAGGTACCAGCTGAGCGCCCTGGCGTCGTCCTGTTCGACGCCGTGGCCGTTGGCCAGCATGAGCCCGAGGTTGAATTGCGCTTCCTTGTCGCCTTGATCGGCGGCGCGCTGCAGCCATGCGAAGGCGCGCAGAGGATCGGCGCGCACGCCATGGCCTTCGGCATAGGCGATCCCGAGTTGGCGCTGCGCAACGCGCTCGCCTTGCGCCGCCGCCTGGCGGTACCAGCAAACCGCTTGCGCGTCGTTGGCATCCACCCCCAGCC
>SPQI01000378.1 GCA_004570315.1 Oxalobacteraceae bacterium OM1
GCTAGCCTCACAGCCGAACTGCCGCCGCTTGCCGACGATGTGTTCGCCCCCGGCGCGCTGGCTTACGACATGATGTACGGCGCGCGGCCGACGGTATTCCTCGACTTCGCGACCCGGCGCGGCGCGATGCCGCGCGACGGCCTCGGCATGCTGGTCGAGCAGGCGGCGGAGGCCTTCTTCGTCTGGCGCGGCGTGCGTCCCGAAACGGCCGCGGTGCTCGCCGACTTGCGCGCCGCACTCTGACATGCGGGCGCTGCGCAAGCTCATCCTCTGGCTCATCCTGCTGCCGATCGTCGGCGTGCTGCTCCTGCAGCTCTATTTCCTCGCGCATATCTGGTGGTGGATCGATCACAATCCCGAGTCCACCAGCTTCATGCGGCACCAGCTCGCGGTCCTGCGCGAGCAGAATCCCAAAGCCAAACTGCAACACCGCTGGGTGCCGTACGATCGCATCTCCGGCAATCTGAAGCGCGCCATCATTGCGGCGGAAGATTCGAACTTCGCCGAGCACGAGGGCATCGACTGGGAAGCCATGCAAAAGGCCTACGAGAAGAACGCGAAGAAGGGCAAGGTCGTGGCCGGCGGTTCCACCATTACGCAGCAGCTGGCGAAGAACCTGTTCCTGTCGGGCGAGCGCAGTTATCTGCGCAAGGCGCAGGAAGTAGCCATTACGTACATGCTCGAGAACTTGATGGACAAGGAGCGCATTCTCGAAATCTATCTCAACGTCGTGGAGTGGGGCGTGGGCGTCTTCGGTGCCGAAGCGGCAGCGCAGCATTACTACGGCGTGCCTGCTGCCGGCCTGTCGGCGCCGCAGGCCGCGCGGCTGGCCGTCATGCTGCCGCGCCCGCGTTTCTATGACAAGAACCGCGGGTCGCCGTATCTGGCACGTCGCGCCGATCTCATCCTGCGCCGCATGAATGGCGCCGAATTGCCGTAATCAAAACGGGAGCGAAGGTGAACAAGCGATATCAGCGCGGTGCCTTGAGCCTGTTGTGGACGGCTGTCGTCGTTGCGCTCATCAGCCTTGCCGCTATGACGGCTCTCATGTCCATGCGCCATGAACGCAACCTCTTCACGGAAGCGTTGACCAAATTACGCGGCACCGAAGCGGGCCAAAAGGTGCGGGAGGCGACGCAAGCGGCCGAAGCTGCCGTGCGGACCGAACCGGTCGCGATCCGGCGTTGCGCCGTGAATGGCAAGATCGTCTATTCGAATGTCGAGTGTGCGGCCGGCACGACCGTGCAACTCCACGATTCGCGCGGCATCGAAGCCCCGAAGGCGCCGGCAGCCGATACGGCCGCCGCGCCCGCGCTGCAGGACAAGATGATCGAGCGCGCGGTGCAGAAGTAGGCGGCCGGGTGCGCTTGCCTGTGCTGGTCGATCTCAGTACACTTGCGCTGTTTTCGTATTCCGGAGACCCGTCTTGGGTAGTCCCAGTACAACTTGTCAGCCGTCTTTCCACGGCCCTTCGGCGAGCTAGTGCATCCGGGTCTCTGACCTCGTCCCTGCGCTCCTCGCCGAACCGGCGGCGAGCGCGTCCAGGCCGAATCCCTGACCGATTCATGGCCGCGTTCCCACAAATTTCAACGACTCGCGGCGGCATGCCGCGGGTAGGCTGCGTGCAACAGGCAGGCAGCCGGGAGAGCACATGATCAACGTATTCGTTCTGCAAAACGGCCGGCTCAATCAAGTCAACATTGAAACCCGCCAAGAGCTCGAACGGCTCGCGCCCGTCTGGGTCGACCTCACCGATCCGAACGACGAGGAACGCGCCTGGGTCAAGAGCATCTACGGCGTGACGCTGCCGGGCGAGGACGAAGTCAAGGACATCGAGGCATCCGCCCGCTACTACGAGGCGGAGAACGGCGACCTGCACCTGCGCACCGACTTCCTGCTCGACGAGGAAGACAGTGCCCGGGTGATCACCGTCGCTTTCATTCTCGCGCGCAACATGCTGTTCTCGGTCCACACCGACGATCTCCCCGTGTTCCGCCTGGTGCGCATGCGGGCCCGTTCGCGCCCGGGTTCCATCGGCGACTACAAGGATGTGCTGCTCGATCTGTATGCGACCGATGCGGAATATTCGGCGGACGCGCTCGAAGGCATCTACCAGAATCTCGAAGACGTCAGCCGCCGCGTGCTGCAGAAACAGGTGACCGACCAGGACGCCGCCGAAGTGCTGAACGCCATCGCGCAGGAAGAAGACTTGAACGGCCGCATCCGCCGCAACATGATGGATACCCGCCGCGCGGTGAGTTTCCTGATGCGCGGCCGACTGCTTAACACCGAACAGTTCGAGGAAGCGCGCCAGATCCTGCGCGACATCGAATCCCTGGACGGTCACACCGCCTTCCTGTTCGACAAGATCAACTTCCTGATGGACGCCACCGTCGGCTTCATCAACATCAACCAGAACAAGATCATCAAGATCTTCTCCGTGGCGAGCGTGGCCTTCCTGCCGCCGACGCTGATCGCCAGCATCTATGGTATGAACTTCAAGATCCTGCCCGAGCTGAACTGGGATCTCGGCTATCCCTTCGCGTTGGTGCTGATGCTCGGCAGTGCGATCGCGCCGTTCTGGTATTTCCGCAAGCGCGGCTGGCTCGAGTAAAAACCTAGACCGGTAGGGTGGCCAAGCCCTACCCGGATAGACGCCATGCCTACATGGTGGCGAACATCGCCACTACCGCCACCAGCATGATCGCTACGCCGGCCCAGCCGATGACAGTGTGGCGGCGCGACAGCGTGAAGGCGCCCATGATGCGCTTGTCATGCGCCAGCAGCATCATCACCGCCATGATCGGCACTGCGATCACGCCATTGATCAGCGCCGCCCAGAACAGCTCCTTGATTGGATCGGCCGGCGTCAGGTTGAGCAGCATGCCGCCGATCGTGGCCAGCGAAATGATTGCGTAGAACTCCCGCGCTTCCAGGACCTTGAGGTCGAGGCCGTTCGGCCATTTGAAGCTTTCCGTCACTGCATATGCCGCCGAGCCGGCCAGCACCGGAATGGCCAGCATGCCGGTGCCGATGATGCCGAGCGCGAACAGCAGAAAGGCGAAGTCGCCGGCGACCGGGCGCAGCGCGTCCGCTGCCTGCGACGAGGTCTGGATGTTGGTGATGCCGTGCGCGCCCAACGTCGCCGCCGTCGTCAAGATGATGCAGAAGGCCACCAGATTGGAAAAGCCCATGCCGACCAAGGTGTCGATCTTGATGCGCTTCATGTGCGGCGCGTAATTCCGGACATCGTTGTATGGCGTGTTTTCTTCCTTGTGCGCCGCGCGCAGCTCCTCCACCTCCTGCGACGCCTGCCAGAAGAAGAGATAGGGGCTGATCGTCGTGCCGAATATGGCGACGACGAGCGTCACCGAATCATTGTTCCATTCGAACTTCGGCCACACTGCGCGCAGCATCACTTCGCTCCAGGGTACGTGGATGGCGAACATGGCCGCCACATAGGCGAGCAGGCCGAGCGTCAGCCATTTCAGGTAGTGCACGTACTTGCGGTAGGGGAGAAAGATCTGCAAGGACAGGCAGATGAAGCCGAACAGCAGCGAGTAGAGATGCACCGAACCACCGCCTACGACGAGCCGCATTGCCTCGCCCATCGCGGCAATGTCGGCCGCGATGTTGATGACATTCGCGACCAGCAGCAAGAGCACGACGCCGTAGAGCAGCCAGGGCGAATAGGCGCGGCGGATGTTCGCAGCGAGTCCGCGGCCGGTCACACAGCCGATGCGGGCCGAAACCATTTGAATGCCAACCATGAACGGATAGGTAAGCACCACCGTCCACAGCATGTTGAAGCCGAACTGTGCGCCCGCTTGCGAATAGGTCGCGATGCCGGACGGATCGTCGTCGGCTGCGCCGGTGATCAAGCCGGGACCGAGCGCCTGGAGCGTCTGGTTCTTGCGGAAGCGGGAAAACAGTTTGTTGAGCATGCTGGCCTCAAAAGCAATGCGGCGGCCAGCACGAAGTGGAGGCCGCGTCAGGGTCGACGAGTAGGGGGATAACTATCCATGGCGCGCAAGTCTAGCACCGATCCGGCGGTACTGGCCGGATCGGCCGCGGTATTTCAGGCGAGTCGTGCAAATGCGGCATCGGCAGCGTCGAAGGTCGCTGTCATTACAGCATCGTCGTGTTGTTCCGAGACGAAGCCCGCCTCGAATGCCGAGGGGGCGAGATACACGCCGTGGTCGAGCATCGCGTGGAAGAAGGTGTTGAACCGGTTCTTGTCGCACATCATCATTTCGGCAAAGCTTGCCGGGATGCGTTCCGCGAAGTAGATGCCGAACATGCCGCCGACC
>SPQI01000503.1 GCA_004570315.1 Oxalobacteraceae bacterium OM1
GTCTTGTTCGGTACGTTAAACGCGATCTCGTAGTTGTACAGTTGCTCGTCCGTCATGTCGGGATACGGCGCCGGATGGCCGCCATCGACGGTACGGTACTCGACGACAGGCTCGCGCCTGCCCAGCATGGCATTCAGAATGCCCACCTTCGTTCTCCTTGGATGCTGCTTGCGAACATTGGACTGCTGCCCGGCATCAGGGTTCGTGCCGGAGCGGCAACGGGTGCACGATGTTTGCGCACGGTGCTCGAAGGTTAACGAGGAGAGGCCGGGTGCGGCAGTGCCGCAACCGTAAGGACTGCAACCGAGTGTTTCGGGAGATGTACCGCAGGCAACGGAGCGGCCTGCAAGTTTGATGGAAGTTAAACGCGGCGGGCGCAGGACACGTCCGCCGAAGCGTCAAGCTTCCTTGACGCGCTTGCCGATGTGCTCCAGCGCTTCCTCGACCTGATCGATTAGAATGAGGCACAAGTCGCCAGGTTGCAGGCGCGCAAGCGCGGTATCGATGGCGAGAAACTCGCCGACGATTTCCTGCACGTGGCTCGCGCGCCTGGCATTGCGGAGCCCTTCGCGCAGCAGACCGACCACTTCGCCATCCGCGCGGCCGCGCTGGCATTGATCCTCGTAAAGAATCACGTCGTCGAAAGCATCGCCGAGGATTTCCGTCTGGCGACGCAAGTCTTCGTCGCGCCGGTCGCCCGCACCGCTGATGACAACGGCGCGGCGCTTGGCCGGCATTGCCTCCACTGCGCCCACCAGCGCCTGGATGGCGTCGGGATTATGGCCGTAGTCCGCGATCAGCATTGCGCCGCGATAATCGAACACGTTGAAGCGTCCCGGCGCGGTGCCGGAATCATTGACGAAGCTGCCCAGCGCCGTGCGGATCACTTGCCAGTCGAGTTCCAGCGCCCAGGCTGCACCGATGGCCGCCATGGCATTTTCGACCTGGAAGCCGATGGCACCGTTGCGCGTGAGCGGGATCTCCGCAAGCGGGAAGCGATGCTGGAAGCTGCCCTGCAACGCCACGATGGCATCGCCGTCGCGGTAGACCACGCGGCGGCCCTTGGCGCGATGCGTCGCCATCACCGGATGGTGGCGATCGACCGCGAAATACGTCACGCTGCCGGGGCAAGCCTTCGCCATCTTCGCGACCATGGGATCGGCCGCATTCAGCACAGCCATTCCGTTCGGGGCGACGTTCTGCACGATCACGCGCTTCACCACGGCGAGGTCTTCTACCGTGCTGATGTAATTCAGGCCGAGGTGGTCGCCGACGCCGAGGTTGGTCACGACGGCGACATTGCACCGGTCGAAACCCAGGCCCTCACGCAAAATGCCGCCGCGCGCAGTCTCGAACACGGCGGCATCCACGTCCGGATGCAGCAGCACGTTGCGCGCACTGCGCGGGCCGCTGCAATCGCCGGTGTCGATGCGCTTGTCCTGGATGTAGACGCCGTCGGTGCCCGTCATGCCGACGCGCAGCTTGCTGGTCGCCAGCATGTGCGCGATGAGGCGGGTGGTCGTCGTCTTGCCGTTGGTGCCGGACACGGCGACCACCGGAATGCGGCCGTCGTCACCGCGGCCGTACATCATGTTGATGATCGCCTCGCCAACCGCGCGGCCCTTGCCGTAGGACGGCTGCAGGTGCATGCGCAGGCCGGGCGCCGCGTTCACTTCCACGATGCCGCCGCCCTGCTCTTCGAGCGGCTGGATCACGTTCTCGCAGACCACGTCGACGCCGCAGATGTCGAGCCCGACCATCTGCGCCGCTTCGACCGCGCGCGCGGCCACTTCGGGATGCACGTCGTCGGTCACGTCGGTCGCCGTGCCGCCGGTGCTCAGGTTCGCGTTGTTGCGCAGGACCACATGCACGCCCTTGGCCGGCACGCTGTCGGCGGTATGGCCTTGCTTGGCCAGCACCGAAAGTGCGATGGTGTCGAGCCGGATCTTGGTCAGCGAGGTCGCATGACCATCGCCGCGCAGCGGATCGCGGTTCACTTCCTCGATGAGTTCGCGTACGGTGCGCACGCCGTCGCCGATCACCTGCGGCGGCGCGCGCCGGGCCGCAGCCACGAGTTCATTGCCCACGACCAGCATGCGGAAGTCGTAGCCCGGAAGGTAGCGTTCGACGATGACGTCGGAGCTGATCTTCGCGGCCACTTCATACGCCGCCAGCACTTCCTCGCGCGTCGCGATATTCACCGCCACGCCCTTGCCCTGGTTGCCGTCGCGCGGCTTCACCACCACGCGGCCGCCGAGCTCCTCGGCGACTTTCCAGGCGTCTTCGGCGCTCGTGACGGACCGTCCGATCGGCACCGGCACGCCGGCCGCGTCGAGCAGCTTCTTCGTCAGTTCCTTGTCCTGCGCGATCGATTCGGCAATGGCGCTGCTGCTGTCGGTTTCCGCCGCCTGAATGCGGCGCTGCTTGCTGCCCCAGCCGAACTGCACCATGCTGCCTTCGGTCAGCCGGCGATACGGAATGCCGCGCTTGACCGCTGCGTCGACGATGGAGCCGGTGCTCGGCCCGAGACGAATATCCTCGTCCAGCGAACGCAGACGTTCGAGCGCGTCGGTCAGGTCGAACGGCGTATCGGCCAGCGCGCTCGCGCACAGCTGTTCCGCCAACTCGAAGGCCAGGCGGCCGACCGCTTCCTCGGTGTATTCGGCCACGACCTGGAAGGTCCCGGTCTCGACGGTCTGTACCGTGCGGCTGAAGGTCACCGGGCAGCCGGCCTGTGCCTGCAGGCCGAGCGCAGCGCTTTCCAGCACATGCGCAAACGAGCAGGGATGCTCCTGGTCGTGCATGAAATCGATGGCCGGGAAGCGAGCGCGCAGGCGGCCCTCGAATCCCGGAATGCGCGCGATCTCGAGTTCGTCGTCCGTGCACGAAACGATCGCCTCGATCGCGGTGTGCCGGCTCCAGAGGTTAGGGCCGCGCAGCGCCCGGATCCGCGAAATCTCCATAAAACTCTTCCTTCTTTATTTCTTGTCTGCGCCCACGTCGTCGACCGCTTCGATGCCGTCGCGGATCAGATCGACCGGCAGGTCGAGCGCCCAGGCGGCGGCAACGGCGGCGAGAACGTTCTCGACGTGTCCGGGCTGCGTGATGTCGATCGCGAGCGCCACGTCGGCAAGCTGGCTGACCGCCGTCTCCTCCTTGCCGTGTGCGAACATGATTTGCTCGCCGCGCAGGAACACGGCGCGACCGCCATGCGCGAGGTGCGCGGCGATGGGACCGGCGTCCTGGCTCGACGCGAAGAACACGACTTCGCCATCGCACAGTTCAGCCAGGCCGGCAACTTGCGCATCCGCCGCGTTGAGCACGGCAGCGCCCTCCGGCAGTACCACGTCCACCTGCGTGCGGACGACGTTGCGCAATTGCTCTTCCGTTTCGACGTAGTACTCGGGCAGCGTGGCGGCGCGATCGAGGTTGGTCACCACGCCCACCTGGCAACGGTCGTAGGCCAGGCCTTCGGCCAACATGGTGCGGCAGCTGTTTTCGACCACGGCCGCTTCGACGGCGCGGTTCAGGAAGATGCGCTGCGCGGATTCCCAGCCGGTACTGTCCGTCTTGCGGATCCGGCGCTCGTTGAAGAACAGACCTTCGCTGCAGGCAAGGCCTACGTAGTTGCCTTGCAGTGTCAGCAGTCGCGCAATCAGCCGCGCTACCATCGTCTTGCCCTTGGTGCCGGCCACGCCGACGACCGGAATGCGGCCGCTCTCCTCTGCGCCGAAGAGATGGTCCACGATGGCTTGCCCGACCGGGCGTGCTTCGCCGTTCGCCGGCTTCAGGTGCATCAGCAGGCCGGGGCCGGCATTGACCTCGACGATGGCGCCGCCCTGCGCTTCCAGCGGACGGGAAATGTCTTCGGCGACGAGATCGACGCCGGCGATGTCCAGGCCTACCACGCGTGCGGCCAGCGACGCGACGGCCGCCACCTCGGGATGGACCTTGTCGGTCACGTCGAAGGCCACGTTGCCGTTGCGCTGGACGAGCACCTGCTTGCCCTGCTCCGGCACGGATTCCGGTTCGTAGCCCTGACGCTTGAGCTCGAGGCGCACGGCCGGGTCTTCATCGATGAGGACCAGATTGAGCGGAAAGTCCTCGGTGGTGCCGCGGCGCGGATCGGTGTTGATCTGACTGTTGATGAGTTGCTCGACGGTGGAGACGCCGTCGCCGGTCACGATCGCGAGTTCGCCGCGCGCGGCGGCCACGAGGCGGCCACCCACGACCAGGAGGCGATGTTCGTCCCCGGGAATGAAACGCTCCACCAACACCTCGCTGCCC
>SPQI01000207.1 GCA_004570315.1 Oxalobacteraceae bacterium OM1
CCACAAACGTTTGCCATGTGCCTGTAGCAGAAACACGTCGTAGGAGTCGAAGTGCGGCCCCACGCCGCCGCCGTCCGTAGCGTAGCTCACCATGAGGTCGTCGAGGCGCGCGTCGGGTGCGAAGCGAAAGCGGCGCAATAGCGCGTCGGCGCGGTCGTCGTGCAAATTGAGTCCCTGGATCAGAAAGGTCCAGTTCTTTTCGTCGAGTCCGGGAAGCACCGGGGCAGGGCCACGGTCGAGGGTCCACGTGCTACCGCGGCGGGCGATGAGCCGCGATTCGACGTCATCCTTTTCGGCGAGCTTGAAGAGCGCGTCGCGCGTCAGCAGTGGCTTGAATCCCGGAAAGGCGTTGCGGATGAGGAGAGGTTTTTTGTGCCAGTAGTCGCGCAGGAATTGCTGCACGCTGTGGCCGAGGAAAGTGTAATCGGCATTCATCGGCGCATTATATCGGGAGCAACGCGGGGAACGATGATCGCCGCTTCGGCGCGTGGCACAGGGCTTGCGTCGCCAAAACTCGCATCAGATGTCGCTTTATAATCCCGATTCCCCATTGCGAAAGGAACAGCCATGAAGATTGCCAAGAACACGGTCGTGTCGGTCCGCTACAAGCTGTCGGATGCCCAGGGCAATCTGATCGAAGAAGGCGCGGAGCCGATGGTGTACCTGCACGGCGGCTATCAGAACACGTTGCCGAAGATCGAAGAAGCCTTGGACGGCAAGGATGTCGGCTACCAGGCCACGATCCAGGTGGAGCCGGAAGATGCCTTCGGTGAGTACGACGCGAACCTGGTGAAGATCGAGCCGCGCAATCGCCTGCCGGAACCGGTTGAAGTCGGCATGCAGTTCGAGGGCACGCCGGACGGTGCGGACGATGAGTCCGGGCCGCTGATTTTCACGGTGACCGAAATCGCCGATGACAAGGTGGTCCTGGACGGCAATCATCCGCTCGCCGGCATTGCGCTGCGCTTTGCGCTCGATGTTGCCGATGTGCGCGCGGCCAGCGATGAGGAAATCGCCCATCAGCACGTTCACGGTCCGCACGGACACGGCCACCATCACGAAGAACCGGGCGGGCAGGCGGAAGGCGACGAGGGCGACCACTTCCGCAGCTTCCCCCTGCAGTAAGCCCAGTCAGTCATCAAGCCTTTGCCGGGCTGCGTTCAGCGGCTCCGGCCTGAACTCCCCGCGAGCGGCTGCGCGTCAAGGCTGACGCCGCTCGCCACATCCACTGCCACGCGCGTCGTCCCTGGCGGGACAGCGAGGCGGCCGATGCCGTCATGCCACTCGATGGCGCCTGCGGTCCCATGCGGTTCAGCGTGCACGATCACCACCTTGCCGTTGAATTTGGTCGCTCGCGTCGTCAGTTGGCGCCGCACTTCCGCATAGCCGTCCCTTGCTACGCCGGGCGGCGGCTGCATCGGATCGCCGTCGCAGAACAGCACGAGCACCTTCATCTTGCGTAGCGCGGCGTAGACAAACAGGCGATGAATCCAGTCGCGGTTGGCGACGCTGCGGTCCTCGAATTCGCTGTTCCGACCGGCGGCCGTGACGAAATGATTGTTGCCGGCAGGTAGGTCGACGGTCGCGAACAGAACCTGACCGATTTCCCAACGTGCGTTTTCCGGAAAGCCGCGAAACCTGGCAACCGCCGACTGGCGCACGAGCGGCAGCCGGCTGCCGCCCTGCGAAAAATCATCGGCAAACAGCAGCTCGCGCAGCCGGTTCAGGCGACCGTTCGCGGCCGTGCGCGTGCCGGGCGGGCATTGAACCCAGTCGCTCGCGGCAGGCGAGACGATGATGCCGTTCTTCGCCTGCTGCAGCAATTCACTGCGCTCGACGTAGACCGAATCCGCGCAGGCCTCGTCGCCGCGCTTCAATCCGTTCACCACGACGAAAGCAAGATTGTCGGCATCGGTACGCTCGATGGCCTCCCGCAGACCTGCTTCGCCACCGGTCGCGGGAGCATGGGCGACGACGGCGAAAGCGAATGGCGCCGCCGAGACGCGGGCTGCCAGCACGCATAGTGCGATCCCGATAAGGCAAAGACGAAAGCGCATCGTCATCCGCCTGATTTCGCCAGGTCCCTGAGCCTGTAGACGAGCTCGAGTGCCGCGCGCGGCGTCATGGTGTCGGGATCCGACTCGGCGAGTGCCTCCAGGATGGCTCCAGCAGCCGGATGCGGAGCCGGAATGTCGTCGCACGGTTCGGGATCGGCCATGCTAGTGGCGAACAGATCGAACTGCGGGGTCGACTGTACGGAATGCGCTTCAAGGGCGGCGAGGTGCCGCCGCGCGGCGCGGATCACCGCCTGCGGCACGCCGGCCAACTGGGCCACCTGCAAGCCGTAACTTTGGGACGCCGGACCCGGCTGGACTGCGTGCAGGAAGACGATGCTGTCCTTGTGCTCCACCGCGGACAAGTGGACGTTCGCCGCCGTCGGATGCGTTTCCGGCAGCTGGGTGAGCTCGAAGTAGTGTGTGGCGAACAGCGTGAAGCTCCGTGTCGCATCGATCAAGTGCCGTGCGATCGCCCAAGCCAACGCCAAGCCGTCGAATGTCGACGTGCCGCGTCCGACTTCGTCCATGAGCACCAGCGAATGTTCGGTCGCGGCGTTCAGAATGGCGGCCGACTCGGTCATCTCCACCATGAAAGTCGAACGACCGCCGGCGAGGTCGTCGGCGGCGCCGATGCGCGTAAAGATGCGATCGATCGGACCGATCACCGCGCGCGCGGCAGGCACGAAACTGCCCACGTAGGCGAGCAGCGTGATGAGTGCCACTTGACGCATGAAGGTCGATTTACCGCCCATGTTCGGGCCGGTGATCAGCAGCAGGCGCCGCTCGGCGTGAAGCTCGCAGTCGTTCGCGATGAAGCGTTCGATCTGGTTTTCCACCACCGGATGCCGGCCCTGCTCGATGGCGATCGTCGGCTCCATCACCAGTTGCGGCGCACACCAGTCGTTGCGCATAGCGTGGTCAGCCAGCGCCACCAGGACGTCCAGCTCTGCGACGGCGCGCGAAATACCCTGCAGCTCGCCGATATGCGGCGCGAGCTCGACGAGGATCTGCTCGTACAGGAACTTCTCGCGGGACAGCGCGCGCTCCTGGGCCGACAGGGCCTTGTCCTCGAAGGACTTGAGCTCGGGTGTGATGTAGCGCTCTGCGTTCTTCAGCGTCTGGCGGCGGCGGTAGTCGTCCGGCACCTTGTCGGTCTGGCCGTGCGTGACTTCGATGTAGAAACCATGCACCTTGTTGTACTCGACGCGCAGGTTGCCGATGCCGGTGCGTGCGCGTTCGCGCGTTTCGAGGTCCACCAGGAATTGGCCGGCGTTCTCGGACAGCGCGCGCAGCTCGTCCAGTTCGGCATCGTAGCCGCGCGCAATCACGCCGCCGTCGCGCACCATGGCCGCCGGCTCCAGCGAAATGGCGCGTTCCAGCAATTCCAGACATTCGAACGGCGTTGCCATCGCGTCCTGCAGCGAGCGCAACAGCGGCGCATCGGCGTCCTTGTTGCACATCGCGACGTAATTGCGCAAGGACGGCAATTGCTGAAGACCATTGCGCAGGCCGGCGAGATCGCGCGGACGCGCGGAAGCGAGCGCCACGCGGGTAGTGATGCGTTCGATGTCCGGCACGGCGGCAAGTGCTGCAGACAGGCCGGATGCAGCGTCCGCGCGCATGAGCGCGTTCAGTGCCGCATGGCGCGCCTGCGCCACATTCTGGTCGCGGCGCGGATGGTGCAGCCAGTAGCGCAGCAGGCGCGAACCCATGGCGGTGCGGCAGTGGTCGAGCAGGCCGAAGAGGGTGTATGCGCCACTGTCGTCATGCCCGCGGATGGTTTCCGTCAGTTCGAGATTGCGGCGCGTGGCGGCGTCGAGACCGATGAATTCGTTTTCGGTTTCGACTGCCAGCGTGCGGACGTGCTGCAGTCCCTTGCCCTGCGTTGATTGTGCATAACGGAGCAGGGCGCCGGCAGAGCCGACGGCGGCATCGAAATGCTCGGCGCCGAAGCCGGTCAGGCTGGTGACGCCGAGCTGCTCGAGCAAAGCCTTCCGGCCGCTCGTTCCATCGAAATGCCAGGCGGGGACGCCGGTGAATTTGCATTGAGCGGCGGGCGGCAGGTCGGCACCCTCGGCCACGAGGATTTCCGCCGGCGCGATGCGTTCCAGTTCCTGCTTCAAGCGCGCATCGCATGACGTCGCATCGCCCGAGAACTCCATGAGCTTGAGCCCGCCGCTCGCCATCGACAGCCAGGCGAGGCCGGCCGTCACAGTCT
>SPQI01000257.1 GCA_004570315.1 Oxalobacteraceae bacterium OM1
GTGTAGATGTGCAATTGCTGCGGGGCGTCGATCGCACAGCATTTCGCGGCGAACTGGCGCGCGAACTGGGGCTTGGATTCGTGCTCACCGAGCCGGCGGACCAGGAGGCGCGCACCTCCAACATGTCGCGCGCCTATCGGGTCAACCTGAACGTGCTCGCGCTGGTCGCCTTGTTCACCGGCGCCTTCCTGGTGTTTTCCACCCAGGCGCTGTCAGTCCTTCGCCGGCGCAGCGAACTCGCATTGCTGCGCGTGATCGGCCTGCCGCGCCGCAACGTGCTGCGTCAGGTGTTGCTCGAAGGCGGCGTGCTGGGCGTGATCGGTTCGTTGCTCGGTTTGGCAGGAGGCTATGCCATGGCCGCCGCCGTGCTGGAGCTCTTCGGCGGCGACCTTGGCGGCGGCTACTTCCCCGGCGTGCGTCCGACCGTGCATTTCGCGCCGGTGGCGGCCGGTGTGTTCTTCCTGCTCGGCACCGGCGTCGCCCTGCTCGGCTGCGCGGCGCCGGCGTGGGAGGCGGCGCACGCACGACCTGCGCAGGCATTGAAAGCCGGCAGTGAGGATGTCGCATTGTCGCGGCTCGGCACGCCCTGGCCGGCGCTTGCCTGCCTGGTTCTCGGCGGCGTCCTCTCGCAGCTGCCGCCTGTGTTCGAGCTGCCGGTGTTCGGCTACGTCGCGGTCATGCTGCTGCTCATCGGCGGGATCGCCCTGATGCCGCGCCTGGCCGCTCTGCTCTTCGGCGGCCTGCTCGCCGCCGTCCCTGCCATCTCACGCCGCACGGTCGGCATGCTGACCTTTGCCCGCCTCGCGAACGCGCCCAACCAGGCGGCGATCGCCCTCGGCGGCGTGCTGTCCAGCTTCAGCCTGATGGTCGCGATGGCCATCATGGTCGCCAGCTTCCGGGTGTCGGTCGACGATTGGCTGGGCCGCGTGCTCTCGGCCGACTTGTACGTGCGGCCGGCGGCTAGCGGCAACACCGCTTCGCTGTCGCCGGCGGAGCAAAAGGCGATTGCTGCCACGCCCGGCGTCGCGCAGGCGAATTTCCTGCGCAACACGCAGCTCGTGCTCGACCCGGCGCGACCACCCGTTGTCCTGCTCGCGCGGCCCATCGACGAACGGGATCCCGAGAAAGTGCTGCCGCTGACCGGCGATACCGCCGCGCCGCCTGCAGGCGCCTTGCCGGTGTGGGCATCCGAGGCCATGCAGGACCTGTACGGCTGGCGTGTCGGCGCGACAGTGAACCTGCCGCTTGGCGGGCGCAACGTGCCGGCCTTCGTCGCCGGCATCTGGCGTGACTACGCACGGCAATCCGGCGCGGTCCAGATGCGGCTCGACGACTACCGCCGCCTCACCGCCGACATGCTCATCAACGACACCTCGCTGTGGCTCGCACGCGGAACGACACCAGCCAAGGTCATCGAGCGGCTGCGTGCCCTGCCCTTCGGCGGCACACTGGAATTCTCCGAACCCGGCGAGATTCGCGCCATCAGCCTCAAGATCTTCGACCGCAGCTTCGCGATCACGTATCTGCTGGAGGGCGTCGCCATCGTGATCGGCCTGTTCGGCGTGGCCGCCACCTTCTCGGCGCAGACGCTGGCGCGCGCCAAGGAATTCGGCATGCTGCGCCACGTCGGCGTCACACGCCGGCAGATCCTCGCCATGCTCGCCGGCGAAGGCGGCATGCTGACCCTGCTCGGTATCCTGGTCGGCTTCGTGCTCGGTGGCGCGATCAGCCTGATCCTCGTCTACGTCGTCAACCCGCAGTCCTTCCACTGGACCATGCAGTTGCACCTGCCCTGGTCCCTGCTCGCCACGGTGGCCGCGGTGCTGCTCGCATCGTCGGCAGTGACGGCGCTTGTGTCGGGGCGCTACGCGGTCTCGGGCGATGCGGTGCGCGCCGTGCGGGAGGACTGGTGAAACGGCGCACTTTCCTTGCCGGCTTGGGATGCACGCCGCTCCTGGTTTTCGCCGCACCCCCGGTGATGGCGCCCGTTACGCCGCGCCCCTTGCAATTTCCCGCGGACTTCGGCGCGCATCCCGCCTATCGCACGGAATGGTGGTACGTGACCGGCTGGCTGGAGACGCCCGACGGCAAGCCGCTCGGCTTCCAGGTGACCTTCTTCCGTTCCGCCACCGACCACGACCGCGACAACCCGAGCCGCTTCGCGCCCAAGCAGCTCATCATTGCGCACGCCGCGCTGTCCGATCCGGCGCAAGGGCATCTCCTGCACGACCAGCGCACGGCACGCGAGGGCTTCGGCATTGCCTATGCGAAGGAAGGCGACACCGATGTCCGCCTGAAAGACTGGCGCTTCGTCCGCGACACCGACGGCCGCTACACCGCGACGCTCGCCGCGCGTGAATTCCGGTTCGATCTCGTCCTCGCCCCCTCGCAGCCCGTGCTTCTTCAAGGCGACCAGGGCTTTTCGCAGAAGGGGCCGCGCCGCGAACAGGCCAGCCACTACTACAGCGAACCGCAGCTGCGCGTGAGCGGCAGCATCGAGCGCGCCGGCAAGCGCCTGGAGGTGAAAGGCACGGCCTGGCTCGACCACGAATGGTCCACCAGCGTGCTCGACGAATCCGCCAGCGGCTGGGACTGGACCGGCGTCAACCTTGACGACGGCGCCGCGCTGATGGCCTTCCAGATCCGCAGCAAGTCCGGCGAGAAGGTCTGGGCGCACGCCACCCTGCGCGACCGCGACGGCCACCTTACCCAATACGGCCCGGACCAGGTCGCCTTTACGCCCCGCCGCCAGTGGCACTCCCCGCGCACCGGCGCGACCTATCCGGTGGAGGCGGTCGTGCGAACCGGAAACGCGAAGTGGCAACTCAGTCCGCTGCAGGACGACCAGGAACTCGACGCCCGCCAATCCAGCGGCGCCGTCTACTGGGAAGGCGCAGTGCGCGTCCTGCGCGACGGCCGTCCCGCCGGGCGCGGCTACCTCGAACTGACCGGCTACGTGAAAGCCATGAAACTATGAATGCACCTTCTCTCGATACCCGCAAGGGCAGCCTTGTGATGCTCAAGGGCCTGTTGCCCTACCTGCTGCCTTATCGCAAGCAATTCCTGCTCGCCGGCATCGCCCTCGTCGTGGCCGCCGCCTCGACGCTCGCCATTCCCTACGCCTTCCGCCAGATGATCGACCTCGGCTTCGGCGCGGCCGGCACGAAGAGCGCAGCCCACATCGACCTGTATTTCGTCGCCCTCTTCGTCGTGGCCTGCGTGCTGGCCGTGTCGACGGCAGCGCGCTTCTACATGGTGTCGTGGCTGGGCGAACGCGTCACGGCCGACCTGCGCAGCGCCGTCTACGGGCATGTGGTCCTGCAGTCGCCGCAATTCTTCGAGACCACGCGCACCGGCGAAGTCCTCTCGCGCCTCACCACCGACACCACGCTCATCCAGACTCTGGTCGGCACCAGCATCTCGATGGCGCTGCGCAACAGCCTGCTGTTCGCCGGCGGCCTCGTCATGCTCTTCATCACCAGTCCGCGCCTGTCGTCGATCATCATCGTGCTGCTGGCGGCGGTGGTCCTGCCCATCGTGCTGTTCGGGCGCCGCGTGCGCAAGCTCTCGCGCGATTCGCAGGATCGGGTGGCGGATGCCTCGGCGCTGGCCGGCGAAATTCTCAACGCCATGCCGACGGTGCAGGCCTTCACCCATGAGCATCAGGAAGCCGCGCGCTTCGGCTCGGCGGTGGAGCGCGCGTTCAAGACCGCCATGGCCCGCATCCGCGCACGGTCGCTGCTGACCCTGGTGGCGATCCTGCTGGTCTTCGGCTCCATCGTCTTCGTGCTCTGGCTCGGCGCGCATTCCGTGATGAGCGGCCAGATTACCGGCGGCGAGCTTGGGCAATTCATTCTGTACGCGTCCATCGTTGCCGGCGCGATCGGTGCCTTGTCGGAAGTGATGGGCGATGCGCAACGCGCTGCGGGCGCCGCCGAGCGGCTGCTGGAACTGCTCGATGCCCGCTCGCCCATCGTGTCGCCGGCGCGCCCGCGGCCCCTGCCTCCGCGGCCTGCCAATGGCGCAGCGTTGCAGCTGGAACATCTGGAATTCCGCTATCCCTCCCGGCCGGAAACCGCCGCGCTCAGCGACTTCTCGCTCGACGTGCGGCCGGGCGAGACGGTCGCCATCGTCGGGCCGTCCGGTGCGGGCAAGACCACGCTGTTCCAGCTCGCGCTGCGCTTCTACGATCCGCAGGCCGGCCGCGTGCGGCTCGACGGCGAGGACATCCGCGAACTCGACCTGCACGTGCTGCGCGACGCCATCGG
>SPQI01000393.1 GCA_004570315.1 Oxalobacteraceae bacterium OM1
GTACTGAGCATTCGTCACCAGCGTCGAATCCATGGTGAAAGCCGGCACGTAGCAGGGATGCGCCCATTTCTCGTTGTCGAACACGAACTGGCCCTCGTCAGTGCTGCCCAGCTCGACGGTTCCGCCCGGGAAGCGGATCTCGCCCTGCGCCCAATTCGGAATGGCTTGCTGACGCAATGCCGGCGGCGGCGTCACGCCGAGCGCCTGCAGCAGGCAGGCCAGCGTTTCGCCGCACATGTCCTCATGCGCCAGCGCCAAGCGATAGGGATAGAGCTTGCCAGCGTCGTCGCGGGTGCGGGACAGCTTGTCCTGCACCCGGTCGAGCACTTCGTGGCAATAGGTCTTCAACGCGCCATACGATGGCAGTTCCAGCTTCCAGCGCTGGCGCCGCGTCAGGAAGTTGGTGTCGAACCAGTCGTCGCCCTTGGTCAGCAGGCCGGTGCGCTGTGCCGCGGTCGGCACGCTGGAGACGGAATCGCGCAGCACGTACCACTCGGCAAACCAGCCGATGCGGCCCAGCAGCCAGAGCGGCGGATCGAAATCGGTTTCCATGCCTTCCCGGTGCGGAAAGCCGTCTTCGGCGAGGGCGTCGAACAGTGCGAGAGTGTGGTCGCGAGCGTCCTGCAAGGCGCCCGCCACTTCATTCGGAGATGCGGAGCGGAAGGAAAAATTCATCGTTCAAGGGCGGCGGTGCGCCGCCCCGGCAAGCAGATATCCGCCGATTATCGCGCAGCCGCGGCGGACCGTGCGAGCCGCAGGCCGGTGAACTGCCAGCGCGCGGTCGCGGGGAAGAAGTTGCGGTACGTGACGCGCGAGTGACCGGCCGGCGTGGCGCTCGACGAACCGCGCAGCACATACTGGTTGACCATGAACTTGCCGTTGTATTCCCCCAGCGCACCCTGCAGCGGCGCATAGCCCGGATACGGCGCATAGCTGCTCGAAGTCCATTGCCAGGCGACGTCGAACAACTCTGCGAGACCAGTTTCGCTGCCCTGCATGCTCGCGAGCGCGGCATGCTCCCATTCGGCTTCGGTCGGCAGGCGCGCGCCGGCCCAGCGGGCATAGGCATCCGCTTCGAAATACGACAAGTGCACCGCCGGCCGTTGCGGCGCCAGCGGCTGCATGCCGTGCAGCGTGAACTCCTGCCAGTCCGGTCCGTCGCCATGCCAGTACAGCGGATGCGCGATGCGATTGGCGTTCACCCAGTCCCAGCCTTCGGAAAGCCACAGCGCCGGATTGCGATAGCCGCCGTCCTCGATGAAGCGCAAAAAGTCGCCGTTGGTCACCAGCCGCGTGGCAAGTGAAAACGGTTCGAGGAACTGCCGATGGCGCGGTGTTTCGTTGTCGAAGCAGAAGCCGCTGTCGGGATAGCCGATCTCGACTACACCGCCTTCGAAAGACTGCCACGCCATGTCGCCGTGCAGCGCATGCTGGGCTGGCGGCTCGGCGCGATACGCAGGCGCCAGCGGATTCATCGACAGCATGTGCTTGAGATCGGTGAGGATCAGTTCCTGGTGCTGCTGCTCGTGCTGCAATCCGGTTTCGACCAGCGCCGCCACGTCGCCACCGGCGTCCGCCAGCAGCGCCAGCATGCGTTCGTCGACGTTGCGTCGGTAGGCCAGCACGTCGCCGCGCCCCGGCCGCGTGATCATGCCGCGCTGCGGACGCGGATGCTTGTCGCCGATGCCGTTGTAGTAGGAGTTGAAGAGAACGCGGAAGGCGGGATGGAAGGGGCGGAAGTCGCGCTCGTGGCGTTCGAGGATGAAGGTTTCGAAGAACCAGGTGGTGTGCGCCATGTGCCACTTGACGGGACTGGCGTCGGGCATGGATTGCACGCAACAGTCTTCGTCCGAGAGCGGCGCGGCAAGTTCGAGCGTGTGCTGGCGTACGGCGCGGTAGCGGGTCGCCAATCCAGAATCAGCCTTCAGCATGTTGTCCTCCTTAGAGCGCCGAGGCGTGGCACACCATGAACCAGCCGCGCGCATCGGTCCAGGTGCGGACCTTGCCGAAGCCAGCTCTTTCGAGCAGTCCGAGGAAGCGCTCGCGCGTGTACTTGTAGCTGTTTTCGGTGTGAATGCCTTCGCCGGCAGCGAAATGGCGCTCGCCGCCCGGCCAGCGCACGGTCACATTATGCCGCGCCTCCAGATGCATCTCGATGCGCGACTGTTCCGCATTGAAACAGGCTCGATGGCGCCAGTCGCGGGCGTTGAAGTCGGTGCCGATCAGGGTGTTGAGATGCTGCAGCAGATTGAGGTTGAAGGCTGCCGTGAGGCCGATGGCATCGTCGTAGGCATCCTCCAGCAACGCCGCCTCCTTCACGAGATCGATGCCGATCAGCAAGCCGCCGTCGCGGCCGCAGGCATCGCGCACGCGGCCGAGGAAGGCGGCAGCCTCTTCCGGCGTGTAGTTGCCGAGCGAAGAGCCGGGATAAAAGAACAATCGACGCTCGTCGCGCACCTGTTCCGGCAAGTCGAGCTCGGAGGAGAAGTCCATGCCGACGCCGATCATGCTCACATGCGGATAGCGGCAGCGCAGCAGCTCCACCGCCTCGCGCAGGAACTCCACCGAGATGTCGACCGGCACGTATTGCACCGGCTGCAGCGCCGGAAACAGGCGCGCCGCCTTTTCGCAATTGCCGGCACCGAGGTCGATCAGCGTGCAGCCGCGTCCTGCCGAGCGCGAGATCTCGTGCAGATGGGCATCGAATACCGCCGCTTCGGTGCGCGTCGGGTAATACTCGGGCAGCGCGCAGATGGCCGCGAACAATTTCGAGCCCAGCGCATCGTAGAGATACTTTGGGGAAGTGTGCGCCTGCGGCGCCGTGAGCCCGGCGGCCAGCTCCTTGCGGATGGCCTCGTCATCGCTCTGGTACAACTGGATGAATCCGTTTTGCACGGTCTGCTGGAGCGCACTCGGCGCCCGATGGTGGCTGGTGATTTTGGCTATCATAGGCTGCGCCTCGAACCCCTTCTTGACGGCACACAACCCAGCGCGGATCCGGTCCCATGTTGCAGCTACAGAACCTCGGCAAATCCTATCCGAACGGCAAGCGTGTGCTGCATGACTTGAGTTACACGATTCATCAGGGCGAATACGTAGCCATCATGGGCGATTCGGGCGTCGGCAAGTCGACCTTGCTCAACCTCATCGCCGGGCTGGACCGCCCCGACACCGGCCGCATCGTGGTCGACGGCGTTGCCCTCTCGGAACTGGACGACGATGACGCGACGGCCTTGCGCCGCGAGCGCTTCGGCTTCATCTTCCAGGCCTTCCACGTGCTGCCTCATCTTACGCTCGAACAAAATGTGGCGCTGCCGCTGCTGCTGAACCGCGGTTCGGTCGAGCGGGCGCGCGCCATGCTGGCTGCCGTGGGCCTGGCCGGACGCGAATCCGATTTTCCGCGCCAGCTGTCCGGCGGCGAACTGCAGCGCGTCGCCATCGCCCGCGCGTTGGTGCACCGGCCGCGGCTGCTGCTGGCCGACGAGCCAACCGGCAATCTCGATCCGGAAACGGCACACGGCGTCCTGCTCCTTCTGCGCGAGGAGCTGCGCCGCAACGGCGCCACCGGCATCATCGTGACCCACTCGCCTGCGGCAGCCGCCACCGCCGACCGGGTGCTGGAGCTCACGCGCGAGGGCCTGCGTCCGATGCAGCTGCACCACGCCGCATGAACGCATCGTTCGCACGCCTAGGCCTGTGGCTGACGCTCGGCGAATGGCGCGCCCATCCGGTGCGGGCGCTGGTCGCCATCGGCGCGATCGCACTCGGCGTGGCGCTCGGCTTTGCCATCCATCTCATCAACTTCGCCGCCTTCAACGAGTTCTCCGGGGCGATCAAGAGCATTTCAGGACAGGCCGACCTGCAGGTGCGCGGCACG
The DNA here is from genome assembly GCA_004570315.1 of Oxalobacteraceae bacterium OM1. GTDB lineage: Bacteria > Pseudomonadota > Gammaproteobacteria > Burkholderiales > Burkholderiaceae_D > Noviherbaspirillum. Next base: position 3,878 of record SPQI01000393.1, read on the forward strand.
CAGCCCTTCGTCGACGAAGCCCTGTATGCGCGGCTCGCCTCGCACCCGGGCATTGCAGTCGCCAGTCCGGTGCTGGAACTCGATGCCGCGATTCCCGGTCAGCGCAGCGCATTGAAGCTCGTCGGCCTGGACGTGTTCCAGGCCGGCGCCATTTCGCCCGACCTGATCGGCGTGCCGGCCGAGGACCGGCCCTTCGCCACGCTGGCCGACGATGCGGTCTTCCTCTCGCCCGCCGCGCAAGAGTGGCTGCAACGCAGGCCCGGCGATGTGCTCGAGGTGCAGGCCGGCACGCAGACCGTACGCCTGCGCGTGGCCGGCGGGCTGGTACGCGCCCGCCCGGGCCAGCGGCTGGGCGTGATGGACATCGGCGCGCTGCAGTGGCGGC
>SPQI01000392.1 GCA_004570315.1 Oxalobacteraceae bacterium OM1
GGCCCGGACCTGTCGCTGTGGATCCGCGGCGACTACGTGGTGTCGGACGCGACCCTGAACCGGTTCTTCGCGTTCCACGTGATCGCGCTCCCGCTGGTGCTGCTGGGCCTGGTGACGGCGCACCTGATCGCGCTGCACGAAGTGGGCTCGTCCAACCCGGACGGCGTGGAAATCAAGGAAAACATCGGTGCGGACGGCCATCCGGTCGACGGCATTCCGTCGCACCCGTACTACACCACCAAGGACCTGTTCGGCGTTTCGGTGTTCCTGCTGATCTTCTCGGCCGTCGTGTTCTTCGCGCCCGAAATGGGCGGCTTCTTCCTGGAATACAACAACTTCCTGCCGGCCAACTCGATGCAGACCCCGCCGCACATCGCGCCGGTCTGGTACTTCACCCCGTTCTACTCGGTGCTGCGCGCGACCACCTCGGACTTCCTGTGGGTGGTGATGGCGGCCATTGTCCTCTACGTGGTGTTCATCTGGCTCCGTTCGCGCCTGTCGTTCAAGGCCAAGGTGGCGATCACGGTGATCGCTGTGCTGATCGAGATCGGCATGCTGCCGCAGGTGCTGGAAGCCAAGTTCTGGGGCGTGGTGCTGTTCGGTTCGAGCGTGCTGATCCTGGCCGCCCTGCCCTGGCTCGACCATTCGCCGGTCAAGTCGATCCGCTACCGTCCGTCCTGGCACAAATACGTGTACGTGGTGTTCGCCCTGGCGTTCCTGACGCTCGGCTACCTCGGCACGCAGGCGCCGACCCCGACCTACACCCTGGTCGCCCAGGTTGCAACCCTGATGTACTTTGCTTTCTTCCTGTTGATGCCGTGGTGGAGCACGATGGGCACCTTCAAGCCGGTGCCCAATCGCGTGACCTTCCACCCGCACTGAGCCCATGGACAAGAGCAAAGGACACCCAATGAATTTTTCGAAGAAACTGATTGCGGTCCTGGCCTTGCTGCCGGGGCTCGCATTGGCCAACGAAGCCAGCTTCCCGCTGGACAAGGCGCCTGAACGTTCCAGCCTGGCGTCGCTGCAGAACGGCGCCAAACTGTTCGTCAACTACTGCCTGAACTGCCACTCGGCTTCGGCAATGCGTTACAACCGCCTGCGCGACATCGGCCTGAGCGAAGACCAGATCAAGAACAACCTGCTCTTCACGTCCGACAAGGTCGGTGACCTGATGAAGGTTTCGATGCAGCCCAAGGATGCCAAGGCCTGGTTTGGCGCCGTGCCGCCGGACCTGTCCGTCATCGCGCGCGCCAAGGCCTCGAACGCCGGCACCGGTGCCGACTGGCTCTACACCTACCTGCGTACCTTCTACAAGGACGATACTCGTCCGACCGGATGGAACAACCTGGTCTTCCCGAACGTCGGCATGCCGCACGTGCTATGGGAGCTGCAGGGCGTGCGCGCGGCGAAGTTTGTCGAAGAGAAAGACCCGCACGAGGAAGGCAAGACGGTGCACAAGTTCGCCGGCTTCGAGCAGGTCAAGCCGGGCAAACTGTCGACCCTCGACTATGACTATGCCGTCGCCGATCTGGTCTCGTACCTGGACTGGATGAGCGAGCCGGTGCAGAACCAGCGCAAGCGTCTCGGTGTCTGGGTACTGCTGTACCTGGGTATCTTCCTGGTCATTGCATGGCGGTTGAACGCGTCGTACTGGAAAGACGTCAAGTAAAGCGTGGCGCCTGCGAGCCGGCTCGCAGGCAGGTATTTTCGGGGTGAGCCGTACGACGTCTCACCCTTTTGCTTCTAAGGAACTGCAAAATGATGGTTCTCTATTCGGGCACGACGTGCCCTTTCTCCCAGCGCTGCCGCCTCGTCCTGTTCGAAAAGGGCATGGATTTCGAGATTCGTGACGTCGATCTCTTCAACAAACCGGAAGACATTTCCGTCATGAACCCGTACGGCCAGGTCCCAATCCTGGTGGAACGGGATCTTATCCTGTACGAATCGAACATCATCAACGAGTACATCGACGAGCGTTTCCCGCATCCGCAACTGATGCCGGCTGACCCGCTGATGCGAGCCCGCGCACGACTGATGCTGTTCAATTTCGAGAAAGAATTGTTCGTTCACGTGCATACGCTGGAGAACGACAAATCGAAGGGCGCGGAAAAGGCCCATGAAAAGGCACGCATCGAAATCCGTGACCGCCTGACCACCCTGGCGCCCTTGTTCCTGAAGAACAAGTACATGCTCGGCGACGAATTCTCCATGCTCGACGTGGCGATTGCGCCCTTGCTCTGGCGCCTCGATCATTACGGTATCGAACTATCCAAGACCGCCGCGCCTCTCATGAAGTATGCCGAGCGCATTTTTTCGCGTCCGGCTTACATCGAAGCGCTGACGCCGTCCGAGAAGGTGATGCGCCGTTGATGACAACAAGGGCCGCTCACCGGTCCTCGTGTCGAGCCCAGGAACGTCATGTCGGAAATTTCCACGAAGCCTTATTTGCTACGCGCCATTTATGAATGGTGTACGGACAACGGCTATACGCCCTACCTTGCCACTGTGGTGGACGCGCGCACGCGCGTGCCGCGGGAATTCGTCAAGAATGGCGAGATTGTTCTGAACATCAGCTTCACCGCGACCAGCGGCCTGAAGATGGAAAACGACCTGATCGAATTCCATGCACGCTTCGGCGGCGTGTCGCGCGAAATCTCGATTCCCGTGGACAACGTCGTCGCCATCTATGCGCGCGAGAACGGGCAAGGCATGGCGTTCGAGGCAACGCCGGCCGGGCCACGTGAGCAGGACACGGCGCCCGCGGAGACTGCATCGCCGTCTCTCGCGGCGGTGCCGACCCAGCCGGAGCAGATCCAGGACGACATGCCGGACGGTGGTGGCGAGCCGCCGAAGAAGGGCGGACGTCCTACACTTACGCGCATCAAATAAAGTAGAATACGCACAAAGCTTTTCGCCGGCTTAGCTCATTTGGTAGAGCAGTTGACTTGTAATCATCAGGTGGCCAGTTCGAATCCGGCAGCCGGCACCAACAAAAAAGCCCATGTCCGCAAGGTCATGGGCTTTTTCTTTTTTGAAGCGTCGCCCGAGTTGCCGAGTGGCAATCCGAAGATCAATTGCTGCCGTTCATCCCGGTCCAGCGCGGCGTGAGCGCATGGGCCACGCCACAGAGATCCAGCACGCGGCCTACGGTGTGATCCACCATGTCGGCAATGGTCTGCGGCCGCTGGTAAAAGCCGGGCAGCGGCGGGAAAATCACGCCGCCCATTTCGGTGACGGCCGTCATGTTGCGCAGATGGGCAAGGTTGAATGGCGTTTCGCGCACAATCAGCACCAGCCGCCGCCGTTCCTTCAAGACGACGTCGGCCGCGCGCGTGATGAGATTATCGGAGAGTCCGTGTGCCACCGCGGCCAGCGTCTTCATGGAGCACGGTGCGACGACCATGCCGTCGGTTTGGAAGGAGCCGCTGGCGATTGAGGCGCCGATGTCGCGGACGTTGTAGACCGCATCGGCCAATGCTTCGACCTGCTTGCGGTTCATGTCCAGCTCCTGGTGGAGGTTGAGGACACCGGCATCCGAAACGAGGAGGTGAGTCTCCACGTCGGGCATGTCGCGCAGCACTTCAAGCAGGCGCACGCCGTAGACCGCGCCGGTTGCGCCGGTAATGGCGATGATGAGCCGGCGCGTCGTCATGATGCGTCGATCAGGACTTCAGCATGTCCTGGAGTTCGCCGGACTCGAACATCTCGTTCATGATGTCCGCGCCGCCGACGAACTCGCCCTTGACGTACAGCTGGGGGATGGTCGGCCAGTTGGAAAACTCCTTGATGCCTTGGCGGACTTCCTGGTCTTCCAGCACGTTGACGGTGACGATGTTGTCAATGCCGCAGGCTTTCAGGATTTGCACGGCGCGGCCGGAAAAGCCGCACTGCGGGAATTGGGCGGTACCTTTCATGAACAGCACGACCGGGTTTTGCGTCACGGTCTGCTTGATCCAGTCTTGAACGTCGTTGCTCATGGCTTGCCTTCGAAAAGCGGTTGGAGAATTCCCTCATTATAGGGAAAAGGCGTGCGTGGCGTCGTGCGGCGCGCCAACGAAAAACGGCCGGAACGCAGCGCGCGCCGGCCGTTGTCTTGTGCGGCAGTCGGGAGCCGCGCGTCCAGACCCCCTTGCTTAGCCTTTCAGCTTGGCGAAGGCGGCCGCCATCGCCCCGCCTGCGGCGGGCTGCCGCGACTGCTGCTGATGCTGCGCTAGCCGGCGTGCGTCATTGCGGTCGCCGCGCTGCTCCGGGCG
>SPQI01000453.1 GCA_004570315.1 Oxalobacteraceae bacterium OM1
ATCGTGCCGTCGAGCACGCCCTGGCGGATCGCATCGCGGTCGCGCTGCGCGCGGAACGGCGGCGTGACGCGGGCGTTCGGATCGAAGAAGCCGATATCCATGTCGGTCAGATGCAGGTGATGCGCGCCGACGTCGCAGGTGATCGGCAGCCCTTCCTTCTTGGCGGCGCGCACGAGCTCGATGCCGTGCGCCGACGAGAGCCGGCACAGATGCACGCGAGCGCCGGTGGCGCGCACGAGCTCGAAGATGGTTTGCAGCGCGATGGTCTCGGCCATCACCGGCACGCCCGGCAGGCCGAGGCGTGATGCCATCGGCCCGCTGTGCGCGATGCCGCCGCGTCCAAGGTGCGGATCCTGCGGCCGCAGCCACACGGTATAGCCAAAGGTGTTCGCGTACTGCAGCGCGCGCAGCAGCACGGTGGTATCCAGAATCGGCTCCTCGGCCTGCGAGAACCCGATGCAGCCGGCTTCCGTCAGTTCCGCCATCTCCGTCAACGCCTGCCCTTTCAGGCCGGTGGTGAGCGCGCCGAGCGGATACACGTTGGCCTGGTTGAGACCGCGTGCACGGTGCTTGAGCATTTCCACCAAGCCCGGTTCGTCGAGGACCGGATCGGTATCCGGCGGACAGACGAGGCTGGTCACGCCGCCCTGGATCGCAGCCTGCATCTCGGATTCGAGCGTAGCCTTGTATTCGTAGCCCGGCTCGCGCAGGCGGGCGCTCAGATCCACTAGCCCGGGCGCGACGATCAGTCCGCTTGCATCGACGGTCTTGTTGGCGCGGAAGCCGGCTGGCGCCGTGCCGACAGCGGCGATCCTGCCGTCCGCAATGAAGACGTCGCGTTGCGCGTCGGTGCCGCTGGCCGGGTCGATCAGGCGGCCATTCTTGATTTCGATATTCATGCCTTAGTGCCCCGCCAAAATGCTCATCACCGCCATCCGCACCGCGATGCCGAAGGTCACCTGCGGCAGGATGACCGCCTGCGATCCGTCCGCGACGGCGGAATCGATCTCGACGCCGCGGTTCATCGGGCCCGGATGCATCACGATGGCGTCCGGTTTGGCCAACGCGAGGCGTTCCGGCGTCAGGCCGTAGCTCTTGAAAAACTCCTGTGCCGAGGGCAGCAGCGCGCCAGTCATGCGTTCGTTCTGCAGGCGCAGCATGATGATCACATCCACTCCCTTCAGACCTTCGTTCATGTCGGTGAAGACGCGCACGCCCATCTGTTCCAGGCCGCCCGGCAACAGCGTGCGCGGACCGATGGCGCGCACTTCCGGCACGCCGAGCGTGGTCATCGCGTGGATGTCGGAGCGTGCCACGCGGCTGTGCAGAATGTCGCCGACGATCGCTACCGTCAGGTTGGTGAAGTCCTTCTTGTAGTGGCGGATGGTGTACATGTCCAGCAGGCCTTGCGTGGGATGCGCATGGCGGCCGTCGCCGGCATTGACCACGTGAACGTGCGGCTGGTTGGTGTCGATGAGGTGCTTGGCAATCAGGTAGGGCGCGCCCGACTGTGCGTGACGCACGACGAACATGTCGGCATGCATGGCCGCGAGGTTGTCGATGGTGTCGAGCAGCGACTCGCCCTTGCTCGTGCTGGAGGCGGCGATGTTGAGATTGATGACGTCGGCCGACAGACGCTTGGAGGCGATCTCGAAGGTCGTGCGCGTACGCGTGGAGTTCTCGAAGAAGAGGTTGAACACGCTCTTGCCGCGCATGAGCGGCACCTTCTTCACCTCGCGGTCGCCGATGCTCACGAAGGAGGACGCGGTATCGAGGATGTGGTTGATGACCGCCTTCGGCAGTCCTTCGATGGTGAGCAGATGCTGCAGCTCGCCGTGCTTGTTCAGTTGCGGGTTATGCATGTTCCACCGTGAAAGAGAAGCGTCCGTCGGCGGCGCGCTGCAGGACGAGATGCTCGTCGGAGGCCAGGCTCACGCTCTCGGCCACGAAGTCGGCGGCGATCGGCAGCTCGCGTCCGCCCCGGTCCACCAGCGCGGCGAGCATGATGCGCGCCGGGCGGCCGTAGTCGAACAGCTCGTTGATGGCGGCGCGCGTGGTGCGGCCGGTGTAGAGCACGTCATCGACCAGCAGGATCGTGGCGCCTTCGACGTCGAACGGAATCTGCGTCGGCTTCACTTCGGCGTGCAAACCCTTTTCCGCGTAGTCGTCGCGATAGAACGAGACGTCGATGAAGCCGAGCCGTTCGTCCAGCTGCAGTTCTTTGGCGAGCCGCTCGGCAAGCCAGGCGCCGCCGGAATAGATTCCGACGATCGCTACCTGTTCCGCCTGGGCGAGGCCCGCCCTGACGCGTTCCGACAGCACCTGGTACAGGGCCTCGGCGTCCAAATTAGGATTCGGCATGGTCGTTGAAGTACTGTTGCAAAATGATTGCGGCGGCTTCGGCGTCGATCACCTCGCCGCGGCGCTGAGGCAGCACGGCGGAGGAGAAGCGCTCGTCGACGAGCGCGGTGGCCACGCCGAAGCGGCCATTGAGCTGGTTGGCGAAACGGCGGCAGCGCACCGTCATCTCGTGCTCGGTGCCGTCGCTATGCAACGGCAGGCCGACCACGCATAGCCCGGGCTGCCATTCGGCGATCAGCGCGCCAAGCTGCGCGAACTTGTCGTCGTTGGTGGCGGCGGCGATGACCTTCAGGGGCTGCGCCTGCCTGATGAGGGTATTGCCGACGGCGACGCCGATTCGCTTGAGTCCGAAATCGAAAGCCAGCACCGTCTTCACCGGGCATCGCCCTCACGCATGGCCGGCGTCTCCGGCGAGCATCAGCGGATCGATGCCGAGCAGCTTCATGGCAGCCGAGAAACGCTGCTCGATCGGCACATCGAAAATGATGTGCGGTTCGGCCGGCACGGTGAGCCAGCCGTTGTTCCCGAGTTCTTCCTCAAGCTGGCCCGGACTCCAGCCGGCGCAGCCGAGCATCATCAGCATGCGCGACGGCCCGGCGCCCATGGCGACCGCTTCAAGTACGTCCTTGGAGGTGGTGAGCGCGATCTCGTCAGTGACCCGCATCGAGGAGGAATAGGCGCCGGTCGGCGTATGCAGCACGAAACCGCGTTCGACCTGGACCGGTCCGCCGAACAACACTGGAGTCTGGTCCAGTCCGGTGCGGGACACCTGGATCTCGAGATCCACGCGCTCCAGCAGCACGTCGAGGTTCATGTCGGTAGGCTTGTTGATGATAACGCCAAGCGCGCCCTCGTCGTTGTGCTGGCACATGTAGATGACTGTGCCGCCGAACATGGGGTCCAGCATGGAGGGCATCGCGATCAGGAAATGGTTCGCGAGGTTCAGCCCGGTGCCGGCGTCGTTGCCGGACGCAGAAAAATCGGGAGTGTCCTGCGAAGGGTCAGGCCGGGAGGGAGTCAGGCGTGTCTTGCTCGGTTTCACCATAATATGCAATTTTACCAGTTTTGCCGCCCCTCCCTGCCGGCGCGGCGACCGAGAGAAACGGAATGCCTCACTTCGACAAGTCGCTCGTATGGTTTCGCCGCGACCTGCGCAGCTTCGACCACGCCGCGCTTTACCATGCCCTCCGGCAAAGCCGCCGCGTCCACTGCGCCTTCGTCTTCGACCGCGACATTCTCGACGGGTTGCCGCGGCGCGACCGCCGGGTGGAGTTCATCCATGCGAGCCTGCAGGAGCTCGACGCCGAACTGCGCCGCATGGGCGGTGGCATGATCTTCCTGCGCGGAACAGCTGCCGACGCCATCCCGGCCGTGGCCGCCCGCCTCGGCGCCGATGCCGTTTTCACCAATCATGACTATGAGCCCGCAGCGATCGCGCGCGATGCCGCCGTTGCAAGGAGGCTTGGCAAGTCCGCCGTGCCGCTGCTCACCTTCAAGGACCAGGCGATATTCGAGAAGGATGAAGTGCTGTCGCAGGCCGGGAAGCCGTTCTCCGTGTTTACGCCGTACAAGAATGCCTGGTTGAAGCGACTGCAACTGCGTGACGACGGCTTCTATCTCCAGTCCTATCCGGTTGAGCGCTATGCCGCGCAGCTCGCGCCTCCGCCCGCCGGCGAGCCGGAATTGCCCTCGCTGGCCGACCTTGGATTCGAGCCCAGCGATCTTGCGGACCTTGGCATACCGACCGGCATGTCCGGCGGCGGGCAACTGCTGGAGGACTTCGTGGAGCGCATCGGCGACTATGCCGACGCGCGCGACTACCCCGCCGTCAGGGGCACGTCCGGCCTGTCGGTGCACTTGCGGTTCGGCACCGTGTCCATACGCGGACTGGCGCG
>SPQI01000459.1 GCA_004570315.1 Oxalobacteraceae bacterium OM1
GAGTTGGATGGTGTTGTCGCTGTTCATGTCTCAAGCCAAGACGGTGGCGGTGCGGCGGGCGCTGCGGTGCGCAGCGGCTTCGCACCTTTGCCGGTAAGAGACTTCGGGACGGGCTTGGTTCCGGGAAGCGACGCGGGGATTGGCACGGCGCAATCCCGCCGCCCGGTCCGGTGAATGCGATGCACAGCTTCAGCCCCGGCATAGGTACATTCGCTCCGCGTGAACCAAGGCCGTCATTGCAGCGAATCCCTGCCCCGCCGGATTACAAATTCCGGACACTTCATTGCAATTTCCCGACGTGCGCGACGGCCGCCTTCCCTATAGTCGATCGACGGCTCCATCCCGGCCGCCGGCTGCAACCTGCCTCACCCTCCGCAGGTCATCGGTCGGCCATGCTGCACCAGCGGCATGGCGCCGGCGTCGCATCCCATAACAACGCAGAACAAGGATCGTCATGAACAAGCTTCTTTCCCTCGTCCCTCTCGCCATCCTGCTGGCCGCCTGCGCCAGCGAAAACACACGTTCGGTACGGGCCGACCGCGACGACTACGTGCCGACCGGCAGCAACATCCCGCGCGGCCGTCCTGCCACCAACGGCCAGGTGCTGATGAACCGGGATCAGCTCGATGCCCTGCGCCAGAATCAGGCCTCGCAGGACCGCAGGCGTTGAGCGCGGCGCGGCGGACGCGCGGCTCAGGAAGCTTTGCGCGGACCGACGCCCGCATCGCCGGCACCGGCTGCCGGATTCACCCGATCGCCCTCCGTCGTTCCGCTCGCCGTGCCCGGCGAACCGCCACCACCCGTCTGTCCGCGCAGAGTCGGTCCGAGAGTACCCTTGCTGCCGGACAAGCGCGCACCGGCCGCCGCATCGGCCGGCCGCACGCCCCATCCTTCGAGCATGTTCTTCAGCCGCGCGAGGTTATGTTGCAGGCGAGTCTCCAGGATGAACTGGTCGAGCGGAGGTTCCTGGTCATCCTGCATCGTGACGGTGATGCGCGCCGCATCAGTGCCGAGCGGCTGGAGTTCCACGGTGCCGGCACGCACCGGACCGCCGGTGGTGCACCAGGCGATGCAGCGGTCGGCATCGAGCCGCGTGATTTCCGCATCCCACTCCATGGACCGGCCCGCCATGTCGGCAGTCCAGTGGAGATGGTTGGCATCGATGCGCTGCACGGTGTCGACGTCTTCCATGAATCGCGGATAGTCCTCGAAGCGTGTGAGCTGCTCGAACACCTGGTGGACGGGTGCGCGGACGTCGATGGAATGCTGGATGGTGGACATGGATCGTCTCCTTGAAGGCGCATGGCGCGCCGGTTCCTGATCCCCCTGAGAGCGCACCACCGATCGCAAGTTGCGGGCGCACCTCTTGTTGCGCCGCCTTGTGGTTGCGCAACAGGACTTGCACGCGCTCATTCGCCGTGCGGATTGCGGAAACCAATCGCCCGCGCCGTGGTAGTACCTTCATCGACTCGAGGGGCACGGACATGGACACGGTGACCGAAGCGGCAGGCACGCCGCACTACACGGCAGAGGAAACGCGGCGTCGCGTCTTCGCCATCGTGGCGGCGTCGTCGGGCAATCTGGTGGAGTGGTTCGACTTCTACGTCTACGCGTTCTGCGCGATCTATTTCGCGCCGGCATTCTTTCCGAAATCGGACCAGACGGCGCAGCTGCTGAACACGGCCGGCGTGTTCGCTGCCGGCTTCCTGATGCGCCCGCTTGGCGGCTGGCTGTTCGGCCGCCTGGCCGACCGCGCCGGACGCAAGACCTCGATGGTGGTGTCGGTGTTGATGATGTGCGCCGGCTCGCTGATGATCGCGGCCTTGCCGACCTATGCGAGCATCGGCGCGATGGCGCCCTTCCTGCTGCTCGTTGCCCGCCTGGTGCAGGGGCTCTCCGTCGGCGGCGAGTACGGCACTACAGCCACCTACATGAGCGAGGTCGCGCTGCGCGGGCGGCGCGGTTTCTTTTCCTCGTTCCAGTACGTCACGCTGATCGGCGGCCAGTTGCTCGCCGTGCTGGTGGTGCTGATCCTGCAGCAGTTCCTCAGCGAGGCCGAGCTCAAGGCCTGGGGCTGGCGCATTCCCTTCGTGATCGGCGCGATTACGGCAGTGATCGCCCTGCTGCTGCGGCGCACCCTGCACGAGACCGCGAGCGAAGCCAGCCGCAAGAGCGAGACGGCGGGCAGCCTGCGCAGCCTGCTCGGCCACCACATGCCGGCCTTCCTCGTCGTGGCCGGGATCACGGCGGGCGGTTCGCTGGCCTTCTACACCTTCACCACCTACATGCAGAAGTACCTGGTGAACACGGCCGGCATGCCGATCAAGACCGCCAGTTCGGTGATGACGTTCTGCCTGTTCGTCTACATGTGCCTGCAGCCGGTGTTCGGCGCGCTCTCGGACCGCATCGGGCGGCGCAACAACATGCTGCTGTTCAGCGGACTCGGCGCGGTAGCGACGGTGCCGGTCCTCTCGTTGCTGGCCGGCGTCAGCAGCCCCGCGATGGCCTTCGTGCTGATCACCGTCGCGCTCGCCATCGTGAGCTTCTATACCTCGGTGAGCGGCATCGTGAAGGCGGAAATGTTTCCGCCGGAAGTGCGCGCGCTGGGCGTGGGGTTTGCCTATGCGGTCGCGAACGCGGTGTTCGGCGGCTCGGCGGAATACGTGGCGCTCGGATTAAAGTCGCTCGGCCACGAGACGGCTTTCTACTGGTACGTGACGGTGATGCTGGTGATGACCTTCTTCGTCAGCCTGCGCCTGCCGCGGCAACCGGACTACCTGCATCATGAGCACTGAGCGCTGAGCACATGTGGATGCCACATGCACAACGTTTCCGCCCTCCCCTGCGACGAAGCGGCGATCCGCAGCGCGGCCGCGGCCGCGCCCTGTGCTGCAACGGCCCGACCGTGGGTGCTCGTCACCACCATCCTCGCCTCCAGCATGGCGTTCATCGACGGCACCGTTGCCAACGTCGCCCTGCCGGCGCTGCAGGAGGAGTTCGCCGCCACGGCGCGCGAGGCGCAATGGGTGATCGAGTCCTATGCGCTGCTGCTGGCCGCCTTGCTGCTGGCGGGCGGCGCGGCGGGTGACCGCTACGGCCGCCGGAAAATCTTCGCCATCGGCGTTGCGCTGTTCACCATCGCCTCGCTGGGATGCGGGCTCGTCGCTTCGGTGCAGCAACTGATCGCCGCGCGGGCCCTGCAGGGCGTTGGCGGCGCGCTGCTGGTGCCGGGCAGCCTCTCCATCATCAGCGCCGCGTTCCCGCAGGACTTGCGCGGCAAGGCCATCGGCACGTGGTCGGGCTGGTCGTCGATCACGGCCGCCATCGGTCCGGTCTTGGGCGGCTTCCTGATCAGCCATTTTTCCTGGCGCTATGCCTTCCTGCTGAACCTGCCGCTCGGCGCAGCGGTCTTGCTCCTGCTGTACCGCTTCGTGCCGGAAAGCCGCAACGCCGATGCCGGCAGCCGCTTCGACTGGGGCGGCGCGGCGTGCGCGACTGCCGCACTGGGCGGCCTGGTGTTCTTCCTGATCGAGGGACCGGCGCAGGGATGGAACAGCGGACCGGTAATGATGGCCGGTGCGCTCGCCCTGCTGACGGGTACCGCATTCGTCGTGCTCGAACGCCGTCATCCCGCGCCGTTGCTGCCGTTCGGATTGTTCCGCTCGTCGGACTTCAGCGGCGCCAATCTCCTCACGCTGCTGCTGTATGCGGCGCTCGGCGGCGGCCTGTATTTCTTTCCGCTGAACCTCATCCAGGCGCAGCACTATTCCGCGACGGCGGCCGGCGCGGCGATGCTGCCCTTCGTCGCCATCATGTTCGCGCTCTCGCGCTGGAGCGGCGGACTGGTGGACCGCTACGGCGCACGCCTGCCCCTGACGATCGGCCCGCTGATCGCGGGCGCTGGCTTCGCGCTGTTCGCGCTGCCGGACGTGGGCGGCAGCTATTGGACGACGTATTTTCCGGCGGTCGTGGTGTTGGGTTTGGGCATGGCGATCAGCGTGGCGCCGCTGACGACCACCGTGATGAACGCGCACGGCGAGCGCCAGGCGGGCATTGCCTCCGGCGTGAACAACGCCGTCTCGCGGGTGGCTGCGGTGCTGGCGATTGCGGTACTGGGGATGGCGATGGCGGCGGGATTCAACCGCGCGCTCGACCAGCGCACCGAGACGCTCGTCGAACCGCTCAAGCAGGCCATCCTCGCGCAGCGGGACAAGATGGGCGCGATCAGCCTCGGTGCAGGTGCA
>SPQI01000214.1 GCA_004570315.1 Oxalobacteraceae bacterium OM1
GGCCTCATCGTATTCATCGGCTCCGACTTCCGCGATGCCGGCGTGACGGCCGTCGCCAACGGCGTCAAGGAAGCCGCGGCTGCCATCGGTTGGAATGTGCAGCCGATCGACTGCTACGGCATGCCGAGCCGGCGTGCCGAAGCGTTCTCGCGTGCCCTGGCCCTGCGCCCGGCCGGCATCGTCCTCGCCTCGATCGACGCCAAGGACGCGGCCAAGGACCTAGCCGCCGCCACGGCCGCCAAGGTGCCGGTCGTCGGCTGGCATGCCGCGGCACGCATCGGCCCGGCCGACGGCCTCTTCACCAACGTCGGCACCGATCCGAAGGAAGCCGGCCAGATTGCCGCGCTCCTGAGCGTGGTGGAATCCAAGGGCAAGGCAGGCGTCGTTCTCCTCACCGACAACTCCACGGGCTACGCCGCCGCCAAATCGGCCGCGATGGTGGACACGATCAAGAAGTGCCAGACCTGCGCGCTGCTCGGCGTGAGCGACATGGCGGCCGCGCCCGACCTCGGCACCCTGCGCAAGCAGTACGGCGCGAAGCTCACCCACATCGTCGCCGCGAACGACCAGTCCATCGACCAGCTCGTCAGCCCGGTCGTCAAGGCGTCGCTGGGTGCGGAAAAACTGCAGGCGGTCGCCGCCGGCAACGGCTTGCCCTCGGCCTACCAGCGCATTGCCAGCCACACTCTGCAAGACGGCACCGTTCCCGAACCGCTTTCCATGCAAGGCTGGCAGCTGGTCGACGAAGTCCTGCGTGCGGACAACGGCGACAAGCCGAGCGGCTTCGTCACCGCGCCCTATCTCGTCACCGCCGAGAACAACGCCTTCCACGGCGGACCGAAGCACATGTTCGAGCCGTCGTACAACTACCGCGCCGAGTACCGCAAGCTCTGGGGCAAGTAAGGGAAAGGTCACTCGGCGCCATTGGGAATGCCGGGCGCGACCCGGTATACTGCCGGGTTGGCAAAGTTGCCCCGGACCGCGCCTGCCCCTACAATGCGCGCTGTCCGCGGCAACGCATCGAACAACCCGCCCGCTTCCGCAGCCTGCTGCGGACGGAGCCACCCCGGAGTCAGCATGGCATTCCTGCAAGGCAAAAAGCTTCTCATCACCGGCCTCCTGTCGAACCGTTCCATTGCCTACGGCATCGCCCAGGCCTGCAAGCGCGAAGGCGCGGAACTCGCCTTCACCTATGTCGGCGAGCGCTTCAAGGACCGCATTACCGAATTCGCGAAGGAGTTCGACAGCGACCTCGTGTTCGATTGCGATGTTGGCAGCGACGAGCAAATCAGTGCCCTCTTCGCTGACCTCGGCAAGACCTGGCCGAAGTTCGACGGCTTCGTGCACGCCATCGGCTTCGCGCCGCGCGAAGCGATTGCCGGCGATTTCCTCGACGGCCTGACGCGCGAAAACTTCCGCATCGCCCACGACATTTCCGCCTACAGCTTCCCGGCGATGGCGAAGGCCGCGCTGCCGATGCTGAACGAGAACGGCGCCCTGCTGACGCTGAGCTATCTCGGTGCCATGCGTGCCCTGCCCAACTACAACACCATGGGGTTGGCCAAGGCATCCCTCGAAGCGAGCGTGCGGTACCTCGCGGAATCGCTGGGTCCGCGCGGCGTGCGCGTGAACGGCATTTCCGCCGGCCCGATCAAGACCTTGGCCGCCAGCGGCATCAAGGACTTCGGCAAGATCCTCAACTTCGTGAAGACGCACTCGCCGCTGCGCCGCAACGTCACCGTCGAAGACGTGGGCAACACCGCGGCTTTCCTGCTGTCCAATTTGGCCGGTGGCATCACGGGTGAAATCACCTATGTCGATGGCGGCTTCTCGCACATCGTCGGCGGCATCGCAGACGACGCGGCATAAGCGTCTTGCATGGCGGCACGGCAACAGAAAATTAATCCGACGGCCGTCAGCGATAGTCTGTATAATGCGTCCTGTGCGTTGCAACATGCACGCACAGGGCAGCATCGCAACCCTTAAGCAATAAACCGAAAGCCATCCCGCCTCTTGGTGCCACGGAAAGTCAGGCACCGTCCCGGCGCAAAGCTTTTTGTGCCGAAATCTCTCAGATTTTTCTCAGCTGTTTCGTTGGTTGGCGTTGCATTTTCAACGTTGGCGCATCCGCATTGCTTGCGGGCGCGGCAATGACATCACACGAAAGACACTCAATGACATTTGAAGCACTAGGCCTCAACACGTCCGTTCTCAAGGCACTGACAGAAGCCGGCTACACGCAGCCGACTCCGGTGCAGGAACAGGCCATTCCCGCGGCTATCGCTGGCCGCGACCTCCTCGTTTCCTCGCAGACCGGTTCCGGCAAGACCGCCGCATTCATGCTGCCGTCGCTGCACCGTTTCGCCGTTGCCGAACAGGAGCCGCGCCCGGCGGCCAAGACGCCCAATCAGGAGCGTCAGGCCGCTCGCGCCCGCGGCGACCGCCCGCGTTTCCAACCCGCCCAGCCGAAAATGCTGGTCCTGACTCCGACGCGCGAACTGGCGCTGCAGGTCACCACCGCAACCGCCAAGTACGGCACCTTCCTGCGTCAAGTGAAAGCCGTGTCGATTCTCGGCGGCATGCCGTACCCGAAGCAGATGCAACTGCTGTCGCGCAACCCGGCCATCCTGGTCGCGACCCCGGGCCGCCTGATCGACCACATGGAATCGGGCAAGATCGACTTCTCGCAGCTCGAGATCCTCGTGCTCGACGAAGCCGACCGCATGCTCGACATGGGCTTCATCGAAGACATCGAGAAGATCGTCGCCGCGACACCCGACACGCGCCAGACCATGCTGTTCTCGGCCACGCTGGACGGCGTGGTGGGCACCATGGCCCGCCGCATCACCAAGGAACCGCAGGTGATCCAGATCGCCGGCTCGGCCAGCAAGCATGAAAACATCCAGCAGCGCGTGCACTTCGTCGACGACCTGTCGCACAAGAACCGCCTGCTCGACCACCTGCTGCGCGACGTCTCCATCGACCAGGCCGTGGTGTTCACCGCGACCAAGCGCGATGCCGACACGCTCGCCGACCGCCTGAACATCGCCGGCTTCGCGGCCGCCGCCCTGCATGGCGACATGCACCAAGGTGCGCGCAACCGCACGCTGGATGCTCTGCGCCGCAAACAGGTACGTGTGCTGGTCGCCACCGACGTGGCCGCGCGCGGCATCGACGTGCCGGGCGTCACCCACGTGGTGAACTACGATCTGCCGAAGTTCCCCGAGGACTACGTGCACCGCATTGGCCGCACCGGCCGCGCAGGTCGCAACGGTCTGGCGATCTCGCTGGTGAACCACTCGGAAAACATCAACATCAAGCGCATCGAGCGCTTCACCAAGCAGCTGATTCCGGTCGACATCATCGAAGGCCTGGAGCCGAAGAAGTCGGCGTCGGCACCGCGCAGCAATCGCAAGCCGGGCGGCTGGAAGCCGGGCGATAACCGCACCGACCGCAAGCCGGGTCAGCGCAGCTTCGCCAAGCCGGGCGGTCCGCGCAAGGAAGGCAGCGGCTGGGGCAACAAAGGTCCGCGCTCGGGCGACGGACAGCGCCGGTCGTATGGCGATCGTTGATTGGTGGTAGGCAGTAAATAAAAAACCGCAGGTTCGCCTGCGGTTTTTTTTTCGTCCTGTGGTTTCAACTTCGAAGAGACTCAGGTTGCCTCATCTCTTACCTGTCGTTCCCGCGAAGGCGGGAACCCAGGAGCGCTTCATTGGCGGTAGTCAAGGCATCCCTGGGTTCCCGCCTTCGCGGGAACGACAGTAATGAGATGTGGCAACGCCGCCATCTTACGTCTGCAACGAGCAAGTCCTAAACCCCGTCAACTGCTCATTACTCCCCGGCAGCAAAAACCTCCGAAACTTCACCCCCTTCATCCGCATCCGCGTCGCAAACGACGCCCCGCGCACGGCCTGGTGCGATCCGAACTGCGGCTGGGAATACTCCCGCCATGCATCCGGCGCAAAGCCCGGATACGGCTCGAACGGCGAGCACGTCCATTCCCACAAATCGCCCCAGCGGAACGCCGCATGCCCCGACATGGCCGCGAACTCCCACTCCGCCTCGCTCGGCAGCCGCCTGCCCGCCCACATGCAATAGGCCTGCGCCTCGTACAGACTGACATGCCGCACCGGCTCCTGCGGCGACAACGGCACCTTGCGGCCGAAGCGGTCGGCGCGCCAGTAGCGGCCGTCGCGCAGCCAGTCGCGCGGCGCCGAGCGGCCCTTCCGCATCAGCCAGTCG
>SPQI01000226.1 GCA_004570315.1 Oxalobacteraceae bacterium OM1
CGTTCTGCAAGGCGCTCCGCCACGGCATGAGCGCTTCCGCCTGGAACATGTAGCCGGCACGGGCATTGATGCCGGACAGCGGCTCGCCGAACACGCGTACGCTGCCGCTCGACGGCTGCAGCAGGCCCGCGCCGACGTTGAGCAGGGTGGACTTGCCGCAGCCGGTCGGTCCGACCACGGAAACGAATTCGCCGGGCGCGATGCGCAGCGTCGCTCCATCGACGGCCGTGTAGGAAGCGCCGCCTTCCGCCGCGAACACGCAGCGGATGTCCTCGAGCGCGAGGGCGGAAGTCGTCATGCCGGCCGTCACTTCAGTTTGGCCGCGGCCTTCTTCGCGAACTCGTTGGTGTAGGTGCGCGACAGGTCGATGTTCTTGGCGGCGATATCCGGCTCGAAGGCTTGCAGCATCTTCAGGGCCGTCTGCGGACCGGCCTCGGGCATGAGCCCGTCCGGCGAGATGGCTTCGCGGATGTGGAGGAAGGATTCGATATATAGCGCGCGGTCGCCGAGCAGATAGCTTTCCGGCACGACCTTGATGATGTCCGACGGCCCTGCCTTCTGCAGCCAGTGCAGCGCACGCACCATCGCATTCGTCAGCGCCTGCGTGGTGTTCGGGTTCTTGCGGATAAAGCTTTCCGAGGCATACAGCGTCGCGGCCGGCATCGGGCCGCCGAACACGGTCTGCGTATCCTTCAGCGTGCGAGTGTCGGCAATCACCTTGATGTCGTTCTTCTGCTGCAGCATCGTCACGACCGGGTCGAGATTGGAGATGGCGTCGATCTGCCCCGAGCGCAGCGCGGCCAGCGCACCGGCCGAGGTGCCCACGCCGATGAACGACACGTCGGTCGGCTTCAGGCCGGCCTTGGCCAGCATGTAACTCGCCATCATGTTGGTCGAGGAACCGGGTGCCGTCACGCCGATCTTCTTGCCCTTCAGATCGGCCATCGTCTTGTAGGTCGGCAGGGTCTTGTTCGAGACGCCGAAGACGATTTGCGGGGCGCGCCCCTGCAGCACGAAGGCGGTGATGTATTGCCCTTTGGCCTGCATGTTGATGGTGTGCTCGAAGGCGCCGGACACCACGTCGGCGCTGCCGCCGACCAGCGCCTGCAGCGCCTTGGCGCCTCCCGCAAAGTCGCTGATCTCGACTTGCAGGCCTTCGTCCTTGAAGTAGCCGAGCTGCTCGGCGATCGTGAGCGGGAGGTAGTAGAACAGGTTCTTGCCGCCGACGGCGATCGAGACCTTTTGCTTCTCCAGGTTCTGCGCGAAGACTTGGCCAAGCGTGAAGTAACCGAGCAGGAAAAGGAAAATCGCAACAGCGAACTGCTTCCAGAATGCCTTGTTCATCGTGTCTCCCTAGAGGATGTTTTCGCTTCTCAGCCGAGCGATCTGCGCTTCATCATAGCCGAGTCCGCGCAGGACTTCATCCGTATGTTCACCTAGTGCCGGGCCGATCCACTGCGTCTCGCCCGGCGTCTCGGAGAGCTTGGGCGTGATGGCCGGCAGCTTGATCGGCGTGCCGTCCGCGAAGTGGTGCTGCTCGAACATGCGCCGGGCGAGAAACTGCGGATCGCTCATCATGTCGCGCACGGAATAGATCTTCCCGACCGGCACGTCGGCCGCCTTCAGCGTCGCAAGCGCGGCATCGATGGTCTGCGTGCTGCACCAGGCCTGGATGGCGCCGTCGATCTCCTCGGTACGCGGCACCCGGCCGTCGTTGCGCGCGAGCTGCGGATCGTTCGCCATGTCGTCGCGACCGATCGCCTGCATGAGCCGCTTGAAGATCGCGTCGCCATTGCCCGCAATGACGATGTTCTCGCCGTCGCCCGTCGTGTAGGTATTCGAAGGCACGATGCCCGGTAGTGCCCCGCCAGTGCGTTCGCGCACGACGCCCGCAAAGTCGTATTCGGGCACCAGCGATTCCATCATGTTGAAGACCGCCTCGTAGAGCGCGACGTCCACCATCTGCCCCTGCCCGGCCACGCAATCCGGACCCTGCTTGCCGTTCCAGCGGCCACCCGTCACGTCGCGGTGGCGCAGCGCCATCAGCGCGCCGAACGCGCCGTGCAACGCCGCGAGGGAATCACCGATGGAGATCCCGATGCGCACCGGCGGCCGGTCGGGATGACCGGACACGTAGCGCATGCCGCCCATCGATTCGCCGATCGCGCCGAAGCCCGGCAGGTCGCGCATCGGTCCGGTCTGCCCATAACCGGACAGCCGGACCATGATGGTCGCCGGGTTGATCGCCTTGAGCGCTTCGTAGCCGAGATTCCACTTCTCCAGCACGCCGGGGCGGTAGTTCTCGATGATGATGTCCGCATCCAGCGCGAGCCGGCGTGCGATCGCCTGCCCCTCGGCCGACTTCATGTTGAGCGTCACGCTCTTCTTGTTGCGGGCTTGCACCGACCACCACAGCGAATTGCCGTCCTTCAGGCCGCGCCATTGGCGGATCGGGTCGCCGCCGTCGGGCGATTCGATCTTGATGACCTCGGCGCCGAATTCGGCCAGCAGCCGCGAGCAGAATGGCCCGGCGATGAGCGTGCCGAGTTCGAGGACCTTGATGCCGGCGAGCGGGCCGGATCGTGCGTTGTTGTTCATGGGAGCGCAGCAGGAAGTGAATGGGCCGATATTGCGTCTGCAATATCACCACATTTCGCTGCGCGGTGTCGAGTTCAGGTGGACCGGCGGTCCAGCATGGCGCGGGCGATGGTGCCGGCGTCCACGTACTCCAGCTCGCCGCCCACCGGCACGCCGCGGGCGAGGCGCGACACCTTCAAGCCGCGGGCCTTGAGGGTTTCGCTGATGTAATGGGCGGTGGCTTCGCCTTCGTTGGTGAAGTTGGTGGCGAGGATGACTTCCTTCACCACACCGTCGCTGCAGCGCGCAATCAGGCGCTCCAGATGAATGTCCTTCGGTCCGATGCCATCCAGCGGAGACAGGCGGCCCATGAGGATGAAGTACAGGCCCTTGTACGTCAGCGTCTGCTCAATCATGAGCTGGTCCGCCGGCGTCTCCACCACGCACAGCAGCGTGGCGTCGCGACTGTCGTCGAGGCAAACCTCGCAGACTTCGTTTTCGGTGAACGTATTGCAGCGCGCGCAGTGATGCAGCCGCTCGACCGCCTGCGACAGCGCGCGCCCAAGCAGCGACGCGCCTTCGCGGTCATGCTGCATCAGGTGATACGCCATGCGCTGTGCCGACTTCGGCCCGACGCCGGGCAAACGGCGCAGGGCTTCGGTCAGGAATTCGAGACTGCTGGGGGTTTTCACGTAGGCTGCGGAGTGCGACTCAGAACGGCATCTTGAAGCCGGGCGGCAGCGGCAGACCGGCAGTGATGCCCGCCATCTTCTCCTGCGACGTCGCTTCGGCCTTGCGCACGGCATCGTTGAATGCGGCGGCAACCAGGTCTTCGAGCATGTCCTTGTCGTCGCCCAGCAGCGAGGGGTCGATGGACACGCGCTTGACGTCGTTCTTGCAGGTCATGATGACCTTCACCAGACCGGCGCCGGCTTCGCCCTGCACTTCGATGCCGGCGAGCTGCTCCTGCATCTTCTTCATGTTGTCCTGCATGGCCTGGGCTTGCTTCATCAGCCCGGCGATTTGGCCCTTCATCATGGCGTGCTCCTCAAAAGTTAAGCGGGTTTGATCGATCCCGGCACGATGGTCGCGCCGAATTCGCGCATCAGACTCTGCACGAAGGGATCGCTGTTGATGTTCTGTTCGGCCTCGCGCTGGCGGGCCTCGCGTTCGGCCATGGCCGCCGCATTGGCGGTCTGCTCGACCGCGCCGATCTCGGTGTCGACGCGTACGGTCTTGCCGAAATGATTGCCCAGCGCCTGCTCCAGCTTTTCCACGCTACCGGCAGAGCGTAGCGTATCCAGGGGGATACGCAGTTTGATCTGCACCACGTTTTCGGTCGCTTCACACTGCAGCAGCTCGCTTTGCTGGGCCAGCTGCTGCACGACGCCCCGCAGTGGCAAGGCAGCGGCGAGCGTCGGCCAGTCGCCGTCCCAGTTGAGCGAAGGCACCGGTGTCGGCGGCAAGGCTTTGGTACGCGGGGGAGGCGGCGGTTCCACCACGGCGGGCGGTGCTTCCACCGTCGCCACGGCGTCGTCGGCTGTCAGTTCAGTTTTTTTTTGAGCCGCTGCAGCGGGATGTTCGCGTGCGGCTTCTCGTGGCGGAGACGGTTCCTCGTCCCAAGGCGGCGGCTCCGGCCGCGACGGCGGCGCAGAAGATGCGGG
>SPQI01000123.1 GCA_004570315.1 Oxalobacteraceae bacterium OM1
ACAGGCGCTGCAACAAGGCTATCAGGAAGGTTTGGCGCAAGGCCACGCGGAAGGCATGCAGGCCGGACGCGTCCAGGCGGCGCAGGAACTGGAACATCTGCGCGAGGTGACGCAGAACTTCGGCAACGAAATGGCGCAGGCCAACGACACCGTGGCCAACGACATGCTGAATCTCGCACTCGATCTGGCGAAGGCCATGCTCAAAACCGCATTGCACGTGCGGCCGGAGTTGGTGCTGCCCATCGTCAGCGAAGCGATCCGCTATCTGCCCAGCTTGCAGCAGCCTGCCCTGCTCTTCCTAAACCCGGCCGACGCCGAGCTGGTGCGAAACCACATGGCTGACGAACTCGCCAAGTCGGGCTGGCGCGTGGCCGAAGATGCGCAACTCGAACGCGGCGGCTGCCGCATCGAGACGGCCACGAACCAGATCGATGCTGCCATGCCGATACGCTGGCAGCGCATCGCCGACGCGCTCGGCAAGCAGTCGGACTGGCTGGCATGACGCACACCATGACGCACACCGCGCGCTGGCAGTCCTATCTGCGCGATTGCAGTGCGCTGGCATCCATCGCCGAGCCCATGCATGTTTCCGGTCGCGTCACGCGCGTGGCCGGCCTGGTGATGGAAGCCGTGGGGCTGAAGCTGGCGGTCGGCAGTGCCTGCACCATTCCGCTGGCCAGCGGTGCGCGCCTCGAAGCCGAGGTGGTGGGCTTCGAGAACGACCGGCTCTTCCTGATGCCGCAAAGCGACGTCGAAGGCGTCGTGCCCGGCACCCGCGTCTTCCCGGTGGAAGTCGTGCACAGCCTGCCCAAGCCCGGCACCGTAGCGCATCCGCGCCGGCGTCCGAGCGACCGCGGCCGCCACCTGCCGGTAGGCGATGAGCTGCTCGGTCGCGTGCTGGACGCTGCCGGCCGTCCGCTGGACAACCTCGGTCCCCTGCACGCTGCGCATTCCGCGCCGCTCAACGTGCGCGCCGCCAATCCGCTCGGCCGCGCCCCGATCACCGACAAGCTCGACGTCGGCGTGCGCGCCATCAACAGCATGCTGACCGTGGGACGCGGCCAGCGCATGGGCCTGTTCGCCGGCTCAGGCGTGGGCAAGAGCGTGTTGCTCGGCATGATGGCGCGCTATACCGAGGCCGATGTGATCGTGGTCGGCCTGATCGGCGAACGGGGCCGCGAGGTGAAGGAGTTCATCGAGCAGATCCTCGGCACCGTCGGGCTGGCGCGTTCGGTGGTGGTCGCTGCGCCGGCCGACACGCCGCCGCTGATGCGCCTTCAAGGCGCGGCCTATACGACCGCCATTGCCGAGCATTTCCGCGACCAGGGCAAGAACGTCCTGCTCATTATGGATTCGCTGACGCGCTATGCCATGGCACAGCGCGAGATCGCCCTCGCCATCGGTGAACCGCCGGCGACCAAGGGCTATCCGCCTTCGGTGTTCGCCAAGCTGCCTGCGCTCGTCGAGCGCGCCGGCAACGGCAAGCCGGGCGGCGGCTCGATCACGGCCTTCTACACCGTGCTGACCGAGGGTGACGACCAGCAGGACCCGATCGCCGATTCGGCGCGCGCGATTCTCGACGGCCACATCGTGCTCAACCGCAGCCTCGCCGAGGCGGGCCACTATCCGGCCATCGACATCGAACAGTCGATCAGCCGCGCCATGCACAACATCACTTCGCACGAACACCAGCAGCTGTCGCGCCGGCTCAAGCAGCTCTACTCACGCTACCAGCGCAATCGCGACCTGATCAGCGTGGGGGCGTATGCGGCGGGTTCGGACCCGGTGCTGGACGAAGCCATCGCGCTGCATACGCGCATCGAAGGTTTCCTGCAGCAGAACATCGATGAGCAATCCGGCATAAGGGAAAGCTTGGGGCAACTTGCCGGCCTGTTCGGTGCTTCGCCGCCGTGATGTCCGTCCTATAATTGAAAGATGGCAAGTTCCTCCGCACTCGAAACGCTTATCGAACTGGCAACGACCGAATCGGACGAGGCCGCGAAGCGTCTCGGCCAGGCCATCCGGGCCTGCGAAGACACCGAACAGAAGCTGGCGCTGCTGCTGCAGCTGGTGGATCAGCGCGACGGTCACTGGCTGGCGCTGAAGGTGGAGGAGGCGAAGATCGCTCTGTCGGATCAGGATGCCGTCGTGCTCGAACTCGAACGCCTCGCCGGCAAGCCGCAGGTGCCGCTCAGCCGCGGCGGCTTCAATGCGGCCATCGGCCATCTCGTCGGCGGCATCGAAACCACGGTTGCCAAGCTTCTGCGCGACGCCGGCGTGAACGCCGCGCAAATCGATACCGTCTTCTTCACCGGCGGCTCCAGCGGCGTGCGCCTGCTGCGCGAGACCATCGGCGCGCTGCTCCCCGCCGCGCGCCGGGTCGAGGGTGATCTTTTCGGCAGCATCGGCGCCGGCCTCGCACTCGATGCGCAACGCCGCTTTGCATAAAAAAGCTGCCGCGATGCAACTAAATTTGCTGTCCGGAATCTCACGATGCCAATACGCACCGAACAGGGAGACCGTCATGGAACAGCAACCGCAGAAGAAAACCTCGCTGCTGCAGAACGCCACCAAGCAATACAGCGGCCCGATCACGCACGTCGCCTTGTCCGCACTCTCCGCATGGATGATCGTGCAAGGCTTGAAAGGCCTCGCCGGCTTCACCGTCAACCAGCAGACCGCGCTCGCCGACCTGCTCGGCATCGTGCTCGTGATCGGCGCGGTGCGCATGTTTTCGCCCAAGCGCAAATAAGCTGCACGCCGCCTTGCCGGGCGTCACGGCACGCGAAACTTCGTCCGCCCCGCGTTGTCATTCCTCTCATGCAAGAGGGGGATGCCGATGCCGGAACAGAAATGGCCGCAAACACTTTGGATCGTGCGCCACGGCCAAAGCGCGGGCAACGTCGCGCGTGATGCCGCCGAGGCCGCCGGCCTGCCGCTGATCGACATCGCCACCCGCGACATCGACACGCCGCTTTCCGAACTGGGCGAGCAACAGGCACGCGCGCTCGGCCACTGGTTCGGCGCCATGCCCTGCGACCAGCAGCCCAAGGTCGTGCTGTGCTCGTCCTACGTGCGGGCGCGGCGCACCGCCGAGATCGCGCTCGAGGCCGCGCGCATCCGCAAGAACGACATCAGCTTCGTCGTCGACGAACGCCTGCGCGAGAAGGAATTCGGCATCCTCGACCGGCTCACCAAGCTGGGCATCATCGACAAATATCCCGAGCTGCACGAGCAGCGCACCCACGTCGGCAAGTTCTACTTCCGCCCGCCCGGCGGCGAGAGCTGGTGCGACGTCATCCTGCGCCTGCGCAGCGTCATCGACACCATCTGCCGCGAGTACCGCGAAGAGCGCGTGCTCATCGTCGGGCACCAGGTCATCGTCAACTGCTTCCGCTACCTGCTCGAACGCCTGGACGAACAGCAGATCCTCGACATCGACCGCGCCGCCGACGTGCCGAACTGCTCGGTGACGTCCTACGAATTCGATCCCACGCGCGGCAGGCACGGCAAGCTGGTGCCGCAACTCGTCAACTTCGTGGCGCCGCTGCGCGAAGAGGGCGCGCCGGTCACCGCCGAGCCCGATGCGCCGGCGGCGCCGAAATCATGAGCGACATGCACATCATCGACGACGACAGCCTGCGCGCCTGGCCGCTGCCCATGCCGGACGACGAGGGCGACAAGGAGGAGCGCGGCCGCGTGCTCGTCATTGCCGGTTCGCCGGAAATGCCGGGCGCCGCACTGCTGGCCGGCACCGCTGCGCTGCGTGCCGGTGCGGGCAAGCTTACCTTCGCTGCGCCAGCCAGCGTCGCGCCGCTGATCGGCGTGGCACGCCCCGAGGCGCGCGTCATCCCATTGCCCGAGACGGCAGCCGGCGGTTTCGCGCTGCACGGCGTCGAAAAAGTCCTGCCGCTGCTGCAACGCTGCAACGCGGTCCTGGTCGGCCCCGGCATGCAGGACGAGCCGGCGATCTGCGCCTTCGTCCTCGCGCTGCTGCCGCATCTGAAGGAGGTGCCGCTGGTGCTCGATGCCGGCGGCATGAACGTCGTGCGGCGGCAGTTGCAGGCGGTCGACGCCGGCGCGCACGAGCAGCGTTACGTGAACAGTTTTTCTTCGCCGGTGCTGCTCACGCCGCATGCGGGCGAAATGGCGCACCTGAGCGGCATGGACAAGGATGCGGTGCAGGACGATCCGCCCGAAGCCGCGCGCACCGCGGCCCGGCGCTGGAACGCCCTCATCG
>SPQI01000511.1 GCA_004570315.1 Oxalobacteraceae bacterium OM1
CTCCGACCTTCGTTTGCTTCGCCAAAAGAAGTAAGCAAGAAAAGGCGACCCCGGTGCAGCCGCCCCTTCGGGGTTCCCAAAACAGGGGAAGTACTAAAACGTATCCCCACCCTAGCCCTCCCCTTAAAAGGGAAGGAGCAGTTCAAGGTCTTGGCAGTAGGGTGCGCTTGCGCACCGGTGTCCCGCTGACGGTGATGGTGCGCAAGCGCACCCTACAGATTCTGTCGTTCCCGCGAAGGCGGGAACCCACAGATACCTCACCGCTAACCGCCAAGTCCACCGACCCCACGCACCACCTCGCCTACAATACGCCCATCCACCCACACACCGATGACCCTCAGCCGCCTCGCCAGCCTCGCCGATCACGCACCGCTGCACGTCCTCCTGGTCGATGCTGGCGGCGCTGCATCGCTTGCCTTGGCCGGCGTGGCGGAGCCCATGCGACTGGCCGCGCAGGCGCTGGGAGAAGGACGTCTGCGCGTCGATATCATCTCTGCCGAGGCACTCCTGCGCGCCCAGTCGCTTCCGCTCGCCCATGTCGCACTCCTCATCGCATCAGACGGCAGCCCGCCGCCACCAGTCGACCAGCTTCGCACTTTGGTCAGCCTCTGCAGCAGCGCGGAAGTCTGGGGCGCGGTCGGGCCGGCCGTTCTCTGGATGGCTCGGACCGGTGTCATGGAGGGCGTGCGCGTGGCGCTGCCCTGGGCCTTGTATTCCGATGTGGATGAAGTCGCCGAGCGTGCGATCCTGACTTCGAACCTGTTCGAGTTCGACGGCAACCGCCTGACCTGCTGCGGTGGCGCGGCCAGCATCGACTTCACCCTGACCCTGCTCGAATGCCTCTACGGCGCCGATCTGCAGGCGCAGGTCAAGGAAAGCCTCTGCATCGATCGCGTGCGTCCCGGCAGCGAACGCCAGCGCGTGGCCCTGCAGGCGCGCTTCGGCGGCCTTCAGCCCAAGCTGTCCGAAGCGGTTGCGCTGATGGAAGCGAACATCGAAGAACCGCTGTCGACCGACGACATCGCCACTCTCGTCGCCATCTCCCGCCGCCAGCTGGAGCGGCTCTTCAAGCAGCACCTCAACAGCGTCCCGTCGCGCTACTACCTCGAACTGCGCCTCAAGCGCGCCCGGCAGTTGCTGCTCGAATCCAGTCACTCCATCGTGCAGGTCGGTCTGATGTGCGGTTTCTCCTCCGGCTCGCATTTCTCGACCTCCTACGGCGCACTGTTCGGCATCACGCCCCGCGACGAGCGCCAGCGCAAGCTCGCACCCCGCAGTTGAAGTTTTCCGGTTTGGCAATCCGCAAACCCTGCGGTGCGTGGAGTGTTTTTCTGAAAGTCCCTGTCGCAGTTTCAAAAGAGCGAACTTGCGCGCTTCCCTATAATCCCATCATCCCCTAGTAACGGAGTACAGCATGAATGCGGTAAGCAAGACCGAACAGCAGGCGGCAACGCCCGTGACGCGCCAGACCTTCGACGAAGTCATGGTCCCGACCTACGCGCCGAGCAACATGGTGCCGGTGCGCGGCCAGGGCCTGGACCTGTGGGACCAGGAAGGCAATCACTACCTCGACCTTACCGGCGGCATCGCCGTGAGCGCCCTCGGGCATGTGCACCCGGAAGTCGTCGCGGCCCTGCACGAGCAGGCGGCCACCCTCTGGCATGTCGGCAACGGCTACACCAACGAGCCGGTGCTGCGCCTGGCGCGGGCGCTGACCGACGCGACCTTCGCCGACCGCGCATTCTTCTGCAATTCCGGCGCCGAAGCCAATGAAGCCGCATTCAAGCTGGCGCGCAAATATGCGCACGGCAAGTTCGGCCCAAGCAAGTCGCGCATCGTGTCCTGCACCAATTCATTCCACGGCCGTACGCTGTTCACGGTATCGGTCGGCGGCCAGCCGAAGTACACCGAAGGCTTCGAGCCGCTGCCGCCGGAGCTGACCCACATTCCCTTCAACGACATCGAAGCCGCGCGCGCCGTGATTACCGACGACGTCTGTGCGGTGGTCGTCGAGCCGGTGCAGGGCGAGGGCGGCGTGATGCCGGCCGCGCCGGAATTCCTGCAGGCGCTGCGCGAACTCTGCGACGCCACCGGCGCGCTGCTCATCTTCGACGAAGTGCAATGCGGCATGGGCCGCACCGGCAAGCTCTTCGCGTACATGGACTACGGCGTCACGCCGGACATCCTGACCGTGGCGAAGGCGCTGGGCAACGGCTATCCCATCGGCGCCATGCTGACCACGAACGCCATCGCGTCCGCCTTCAGCGTCGGCTCCCACGGCACCACCTACGGCGGCAATCCGCTGGCGACCGCCGTGGCGCTGCGCGTGCTGCAGATCATCAACACGCCATCCTTCCTCGCCCGCGTGACACAAGCCGCGGACACCCTCACCGCGAAGCTGCAAGAAGTAGTGCGCGACTATCCGCAAGTCTTCGACCATGTGCGCGGCAAGGGGCTGATGATCGGCATCGCAATGAGCGAAGCCTGGATGGGCAAGGCCAAGGAGATCACCAAGGCTGCCGAGGCAAACGGGCTCATGCTTCTGATCGCCGGGCCGGACGTGGTGCGCCTGCTGCCCGCGCTGATCATCAGCGACGCGCAGATCGACGAAGGCATCGCCCGCCTGCGCAAATCCGTCGATGCGGCGCTCGCCGCACAAGCCAAGTAAGCGAGGGCGGCAATGTTCGTGGTCCGACCGGTCGAAGCGGCCGACATCCCGGCGCTCGAAGCGCTCGCCAGCGTGGTCACGCCCGGCGTGCACACGCTGCCGCGCTCGCGCGCCACGATCGAGCGCGCAGTGGAGCGCTCGCTCGCCTCGTTCGCGGCCGAACCGGACCTTCCGAGCGAAGAGTCCTACATGTTCGTGCTGGAAGCGCCGGACCGCGGCATCGCGGGTAGCGCCGCCATCTCGGCGACCGCCGGCTCCAGCGGCACCTTCTTCGCCTTCCGCAACGACGTCATTCAACAGGTGTCGCGCGATCTCAACATCAGCCACAACGTCCACGCGCTGACGCTGTCCTCGGATCTCACCGGACACTCACAGCTCTCGGGCTTTTATGTGCGCGAGCAGCACCAGCACGGCAATGAAGCGGCCCTGCTGTCGCGGGCTCGCCTGCTGTTCGCCGCTGCCGCGCCGCAGCGCTTCAGCGACCGCTTCTTCGCCTCGCTCTCCGGTTACACCGACGGCGACGGCCGCTCGCCATTCTGGGAAGCGCTCGGCCGCAAGTTCTTCCAGATGGATTTCCTCGCGGCCGAACGTCTGATCGAAGGCGCGCGCAACCGCACGCTGATCGTGGAGCTGATGCCGCATTACCCCGTCTACGTGCCGCTGCTGTCCGGCGAGGCGCAGGCGGCGATGGGACAGGTGCATCCGGAAGGCGAACTGCCGTTCGCGATCCTCTCATCGGAGGGCTTCGAGCCGGACGAGTACATCGACATCTTCGACGGTGGTCCGATCCTGCGCGCGCACAAGAGCGCGCTGCGATCCTTCTCGGCCACGGCCAGGCGCATCGTCGCCAGCGAAGCGGCGGATGCGGATCCGGCGACGCGTGGCATGGTTCTCCTCGCCACCGCACGCGACGAGCGTTTCCGCGCCGTGGTGGCCGAGTGCACGCGTCCGGAGCTTTCCGACAGCGTCGTCCTGAATGCCGACCTGCAGCGCAGCCTCGACGTCGTCGCGGGCGATACCGTTCTCTGCGTGCCGCTATGAAAACTCCCATGCTCGCCGTCCGTCCCATCCAGGCGCAGGACCTCGACGACCTGCTCGGCCTCGCGCAACAGGTCGGTTCAGGCATGACCACGCTCAAGCCCGACCGCAAGGCGCTCGGCCAGCGCGTCGAAATCGCCTGCGCATCGTTCGCCGGGCAGATCGACACCAGCCAGCGGGACTACCTCTTCGTGCTGGAAGATCTCGACACGGGCAGAGTGGTCGGCGTGTCCGCCATCAAGGCCGCCGTCGGCATGGACGAGCCCTTCTACAACTACCGCGTCGGCACGCTCGTGCATTCGAGCAAGGAGCTCAAGGTCTACACCCGCATGGACACGCTCTACCTGTCCAACGACCTGACCGCCTGCGCTGAACTCTGCTCGCTGTTCCTGGCGCCGGGCTACCGCAACGGCGTGAACGGCCGTCTGCTGTCGAAGTGCCGCTTCCTGTTCATCGCCCAGCATCCTGAACTGTTCGGCGAGAAGCTGGTGCTGTGGGGCGACCTGATGCACGTGGCCGCGGTGCAGTTCG
>SPQI01000383.1 GCA_004570315.1 Oxalobacteraceae bacterium OM1
CGCCTGCCGCTATCGTGGTGGGAAGCGCGCATGCAACCAGGTGACGACGCGAGTGAGATGGTGTTCGGCGCCTTCGACGGTGAGCGGCTGGTCGGCGTGGCGGGTCTGTCCTTCGAGGCACGCGAAAAGCTGCGGCACAAGGCGCACCTGTTCGGCATGTTCGTACATGCGGAGGCGCGGCAGGCCGGCGCAGGGCGGCAGCTGGTGCGCGCCGTGCAGGACGCCGCCAGGGCGCGGCCGGGTGTCCGCGTGCTGCAGCTCACGGTCACGGAAGGCAACGTGCCTGCCGTCACGCTGTACGAGCGCTGCGGCTTCGTTGCCTTCGGTGTGGAACCGATGGCGGTGTGTTCCGGCGGGCTGTTCTTTGGCAAGGTTCACATGTGGTGCGATCTGGGGAAGAAGGCATGAGCACATGCACTGAAACACCCGCGACCATCCACGCCTTCTGGTTCGGCCCGCATGTCGCCGAGCTCGACGACGCGGCCATCGCACATCGCCAGACGGCGTTGTGGTGGCGCAAGAATCCCGCAGTGGACGCCGCGATGCGCACACGCTTCGCCGGCTGCATCGAGCAGGCGGCCGCAGGCGCGCTCGACGGCTGGACCGCCACGCCGCAGGGGTGCCTGGCGCTGGTGCTGCTGATGGACCAGTTCACCCGCAATGTACACCGCGATACGCCCGCCGCGTTCGCCTGCGATGCGCAGGCGCGCGCCTGGGTCCGCGCTGCGCTCGACGCACGCGAGGACACACTGCTGCGCCCCATCGAACGCGTCTTCCTCTACCTTCCCTTCGAACACGCCGAGGATATGGCCGACCAGGGCCGCGCGGTGGCGCTGTTCACCGCCCTGCATGATGGCGTGCCGCCCGCGCAGCGCGAGCCGTTCAAGGGCTTCCTCGACTACGCCCTGAAGCATCGCACGGTCATCGCACGCTTCGGCCGCTTCCCGCATCGCAATGCGATTCTGGGACGCACTTCCACCGAAGAAGAGATCGCGTTCCTCGCCCAGCCCGGCTCGCGCTTTTAACCGGGCGCAACCACGGTTCCCGTACCGCGACGGCACAGAAACCAAACGCAGCGGCATGCGTCGAAAGAGAAAGCCTTAGTCTTTCTCCACAGCATGCAGGTGCACGACACCGTCCTCCAGACCGAACTCCAGACCATACCGGCCGACCGCATCTTGCAGTCGGGCCGGAACTGCTGGCGCATCGAACGCGCCGATCGCTTCGCCATGCTGGTGGACGCGGCGCCGTATTTTCGCGCGCTGCGTGAAGCCATCGTCAATGCGCGGCACAGCATCTTCCTGCTGAGCTGGGACATCGACAGCCGCCTGCGTCTCGTACCCGAGGGCGCCAACGACGGCTTCCCCGAGCCCTTGGGCGACTTCCTGCATGCGGTCGTCGCCGCGCGCCCCGAGCTGCATGCCTATGTGCTGAACTGGGACTACGCGATGCTGTACGCGCTCGAGCGCGAATGGTTGCCGGTCGTGAAGCTCGACTGGCGCACGCACAAGCGCCTGCAGTTCCGCATGGATGCGCACCATCCGGTGGGCGGCTCGCATCACCAGAAGATCGTGGTGATCGACGACGCCATCGCCTTCGTCGGCGGCCTCGATCCGACCAAGGCGCGCTGGGACACCTCCGAACACGCTGCCCGCCAGCCTTTGCGCTGCGACAGCGACGGCAAGCCGCATGCACCTTTCCACGACGTGCAGGCGCTGATCGACGGCCCCGCCGCACGCGCCCTCGGCGAACTTGCGCGCGAGCGCTGGCACCAGGCCACCGGCCGCCGTCTCGATCCGCCGCGCGACATGCCCGACCACGATCCCTGGCCGGCATCGGTACGGCCCGACATCGACCATATCGAGGTCGCGATCTCGCGCACCGAGCCGGCCTTCGAAGACAATCCCGGCGTGCATGAGGTGCGGCAGCTGCATCTCGATGCGATTGCCGCCGGCCATCGCTACCTGTTCTTCGAAAATCAGTACTTCACCTCCGGCCTGATCGCCGACGCGCTCGGCAAGCGGCTCGCCGAGCCGGACGGGCCCGAGGTGATGGTGATCTCGCCGCAGACGCAGAGCGGCTGGCTGGAGCAGGCCACGATGGGCGTGCTGCGCGCACGCGTGCACCGGCGCCTGAAGGACGCCGACCGCTTCCATCGCTACCGCATGTATTGCCCGCACATCCCGGGCCTGGCGGACGCCTGTCTCAATGTGCACAGCAAGGTCTTCGCCATCGACGACCGGCTGTTTTCGATCGGTTCGGCCAACCTCAGCAGCCGCTCGATGGCCGCCGACACGGAATGCAATCTCACCATCGAAGCGGCCGGGCCGCCGGAGGAGCGTGAACGCATCGCCCGCGCCATCGCTCATCTGCGCAACCGCCTGCTCGCCGAGCACCTCGACACCGATCCCGATCACGTCGCCGCGACGCTGCGCGGCAACCCGGGCCTGCACGCGATGGTGCGCGCGCTCTCGCTGTCCGAGCGCACGCTGCGCGTGATGGAACCGGTGGCGCCGCCCGAGCTCGATCCGCTCATTCTCGACCAAGCCATTTTCGATCCCGAGAAGCCGATCAAGCCGGACGAGTTCGTCGCCGAGTTCGTGCCGCACGAGGCGCGCAAGCCGCTGCGCCGCCGCGCCGTCGGCCTGAGCCTGTTTGCGCTCGCACTGGCGGGGCTGGCACTGGCGTGGCGCTGGACGCCGCTGCGCGAGTTCGCCAATCTCGATGCGCTGATCAACTTTGCGCACCATCTCGAAGACCTGCCGTTCACGCCGGTCGCCGTACTCGGCTGCTACGTCGCCGGCGGCCTTGTCGTATTGCCGGTGCTGCTGCTGATCGCCGTCACCGGCATCGTCTTCGGGCCGATCGAGGGTACGCTCTACGCCGTCGGCGGCACGCTGCTCAGCGCCGCGGTGTGCTATGGCATCGGCCACTGGCTGGGACGCGACACCGTGCAGCGCCTGCTCGGCCCGCGCATCAATCGCCTGAGCCAGCGGCTGGGGCAGCGCGGCATCGTGGCGATGGTCATCGTGCGGCTGCTGCCGATCGCGCCGTTTACCGTCGTCAACGTGGTGGCCGGCGCGACGCACATCCGCTTCCGCGATTACCTCATCGGCACGTTCATCGGCATGCTGCCCGGCATTGCGATGACGGTGACCTTCGTGCATCACCTCGCCGAAGCCATTCACCGTCCCAGCCCGGCGACCATCGGCGTGCTGGCGGGCGTGGCGGCCGTGATCATCGGCGTGGCCATCGGCATCAAGCGTGTGCTGCGCCGGAAAGAGGACCGCGCCGCATGATGGATTGGCGGATCGCGCAGCCGATGCCGGAGACCGAGGCTGCAGCCGCGCCCAGTCCCTGGCCGCTCACGGTGGCCACCTACAACATCCATGGCGCAGTCGGCACCGACGGCCGTTTCTCGCCGCAGCGCGTGGCCGACGTGCTGCATGAAATGCGCGCCGACATCATTGCGTTGCAGGAAGTGCCGCTAGGCGGGACGCGCACGCCGAACGTGCTGGCCGAACTGCAGGCCGCCACCGGCTTTGTCGCCGCGGAAGGACCGGCCTGCGACCTGCCGGAGCGGCGCTACGGCAACGCGGTGTTGAGCCGCTATCCCATTCTCTCGATGCGCGCCATCGACCTTTCCTTCGGCAGCCGCGAGCCGCGCGGCGCGCTCGACGCCGACGTCGATTGCCACGGCAACCTGCTGCGCATCGTCGCCACACATCTCGGCTTGCGTCCGGCCGAGCGGCGCGATCAGGTGGCGCGCCTGCTGCAGAAATTCGATACGGAGGACATGCCGGTGATCCTGCTCGGCGACATCAACGAATGGTTCATGTGGGGCAAGACGCTGCGTGTGCTGGCCTCGCATTTCCAGGCGGTGCCGGCGCCGCGCACCTTTCCGTCGAAGCGCCCGCTGTTCGCACTGGACCGCATTTGGATCCGGCCGCGGCATCGGCTCGTGCATGTGGAGGTGCACGCCACGCCGCTGGCGCGGGTGGCGTCGGATCATTTGCCGCTGGTGGCGCGGATTGATGGATGAGGATGATGCGCGGGTTTCGCCGCGCGCGCGCGGCACCCGCCGAATCGGCCGCGCTTGCAAGCGCGACCGTGGAAAGCTTGTCAGCGTGCGTGGTTGACTTCGTGGTCTTGGCAAAGGCCAACGACGCATTCCTGGGTTCCCGCCTGCGCGGGAACGACAGGAAGGCGCTTGGCACGGCCGGCAGA
>SPQI01000460.1 GCA_004570315.1 Oxalobacteraceae bacterium OM1
CGATGCGGCCGCGCTTGAGAACGCCAAGGCCAAATATCTTGGCAAGACCGGTCAGATCACCGAGCAGATGAAAGGGCTCGGCAAATTGGCACCGGAAGAGCGCAAGGTCCAGGGCGCGGTGATCAACGCCGCCAAGGAACAGATCGAACAGGCTTTGAATGCGCGGCGCGATGCGTTGGCGAATGCCCAAATGGAAGCGCGCCTGAACGCGGAAGCGATCGACGCCACGCTGCCCGGCCGCGGACGCGGCAAGGGTGGCATTCATCCGGTGATGCGCACCTGGGAGCGTATCGAGGCGATCTTCCGCTCCATTGGCTTCGACGTGGCCGACGGCCCCGAGATCGAGACGGACTGGACCAACTTCACGGCGCTCAACAGCCCGGAAAACCATCCCGCGCGCTCGATGCAGGACACGTTCTACGTCGACGGCAAGGACACGCAGGGCAAGCAGCTTCTGCTGCGCACCCACACCAGCCCGATGCAGGTGCGCTATGCGCGCATGAACAAGCCGCCGATCAAGGTGATCGCGCCGGGACGCACCTATCGCGTGGACAGCGATGCCACCCACTCGCCGATGTTCCATCAGGTCGAGGGATTGTGGATCGACGAGAACATCAGCTTCGCCGACCTGAAGGGTGTGTACCTGAACTTCGTGAAAGCCTTCTTCGAGACCGACGATCTCGAAGTGCGCTTCCGCCCTTCGTATTTCCCGTTCACCGAACCGTCGGCCGAGATCGACATCGCCTTCGGCAGCGGTCCACTCAAGGGGCGCTGGCTGGAGGTGTCCGGTTCGGGCCAGGTTCATCCCACCGTGATCCGCAACATGGGACTCGATCCGGAAAAATACATCGGCTTCGCCTTCGGCTCGGGCATCGAGCGTCTGGCGATGCTGCGCTACGGGATCAACGACCTGCGCCTGTTCTTCGAGGGCGACCTGCGGTTCCTGAAGCAGTTCAACTGATTCGTTTCCGCGGCACGCCCGGCACTCGGGCACAGAACAACAGAATACCTAAGGCTTGATATGCAATTCTCCGAAAGCTGGCTCCGTACCCTCGTCGATCCGAAGATGACTTCGGACGAACTGTCGCACCTGCTCACCATGTCCGGCCTCGAAGTCGAAGACATGGACCCGGTTGCGCCGCCGTTTTCCAATGTGGTCGTGGCGAAGGTCGTCGAAGTCGCCAGGCATCCGAATGCCGACCGCCTCAATGTCTGCCAGGTCGATGCCGGTACCGGCACGCTGCTCAACATCGTGTGCGGCGCACCCAACGTCCGCGCCGGCATGAAGGTGCCGTGCGCGATGGTCGGCGCGAAGCTGCCGCCGGGCGACGACGGCAAAGCCTTCGAGATCAAGGTGGGCCAGCTGCGTGGCGTGGAGTCGCAGGGCATGCTGTGCTCGGCGCGTGAGTTGAAGCTGTCGGACGACCATGGCGGGCTGCTGGAACTGCCGGTCGATGCGCCGGTCGGCCAGAACTTCCGGGACTACTATCAGCTGAACGATCTCAAGTTCACCATCAAGCTCACGCCGAACAAGGCGGACTGCCTGTCGGTGCTGGGCGTGGCGCGCGAAGTCTCGGCCCTGACCGGTTCGCCGCTGAAGTTGCCGACCTTCCGTCCGGTCACTGTGAACCATCAGGAAGTGCTGCCGGTGAAGATTTCGGCGCCGGACCTGTGCGGACGTTTCAGCGGCCGCGTGATCCGGGGACTGAACGCGAAAGCCGCGACGCCCGATTGGATGAAGCGCCGCCTCGAGCGCAGCGGCCAGCGGCCGATCTCGGCGCTGGTCGACATTTCGAACTACGTCATGCTGGAACTCGGTCGTCCCAGTCACGTGTTCGACCTCGACAAGATCCACGGCGGACTCGACGTGCGTTGGGGCCGCAAGGGCGAGTCGCTCAAGCTCCTGAACGGCAATACCGTGGAGGTCGACGACTGGGTCGGCGTGATCGCGGACGACAAGGAGATCGAATCGCTGGCCGGCATCATGGGCGGCGATTCCACGGCCGTGAGCCTCGAGACCACGAACATTTATCTGGAAGCGGCGTTCTGGTGGCCGCAGGCGATTCAGGGCCGCGCACGCCGCTACAATTTCTCGACCGATGCGGCGCATCGTTTCGAACGCGGCGTGGATTATGCGACGACGGTGGAGCATATCGAGCGCATCACCGCGCTGATCGTGGAAATCTGCGGTGGGCCGGAAACGCGCATCGGTCCGGTGGACGACCATGTGGTCAACCTGCCCGAGCGCAAGCCCGTGCGCGTGCGCACCGAGCGTGCCGCGAAGGTCATCGGCGTGCCGGTGTCGGAAGCGCAGATCGCGGATATCTTCACCCGTCTTGGCCTGGCGTTCACGCAGGAGCCGGGTGCATTCGTCGTCACGCCGCCGTCGTTCCGCTTCGACATCGAGATCGAGGAAGACCTCATCGAGGAAATCGCGCGGGTGTACGGCTTCGAAAACATCCCGGCGCACCCGCCGGTGGCGGCCAACGCGATGCGCATTCCGCCGGAATCGACGCGTTCGCTGTTCGCCATTCGCCACCAGATGGCCGATCTGGATTACCAGGAAGTGATCAATTTCAGCTTCGTGGAAGAAAGCTGGGAAGCGGACTTCGCCGACAACGCCAACCCGATCCGCGTGCTCAACCCGATTGCCAGCCAGATGAGCGCGATGCGTACGACGCTGTTCGGCGGCCTTGTCGCGAATGTGCGTTACAACGTCAATCGGAAGGCGAACCGCGTGCGCGCGTTCGAGATCGGCACGGTTTATTTGCGTGATCCTGAGGCGACCGATGGGCCGCTGCAGGTGGCCGGCTATCGGCAGCCCAAGCGGGTGGCCGGTGTTGCTTACGGGCCGGCGGCGGAAGAGCAGTGGGGGCTGCCGACCCGGAACGTCGATTTCTTCGACGCGAAGGCGGACGTGGAGGCGATGTTTGCGCCGCGCCAGGTGCGCTTTGCCAAGGCCGGACATCCGGCGTTGCATCCCGGGCGGAGCACCCAGGTGCTGGTCGATGGCAAGGCCGTTGGCTGCATCGGCGAACTGCATCCGCGCTGGCAGCAAAAGTACGAATTGCCGCTCGCGCCGGTCTTGTTCGAAGTCGATGCGGAGGCGCTGCAGGTTCGCGACGTGCCGCAATATCGCGAGATTTCGAAGTTCCCGGCCGTGACACGCGACCTTGCGGTCGTTGTAAAACAATCTGTTCAGGCGCAGGATGTACTCGACACTTTCCTTGCCGAGGGGAAATCGAACCCGAGCTGTGCTATGATGCAAGCCATTGTTTTATTTGACGAATATCGCGGCAAGGGTCTGGAAAACGACGAAAAAAGCCTTGCTTTCCGGTTTACCTTGCAAGATACTCAAACAACCCTGCAGGACGACAAAGTGGACGCAGCGATGGCAGCGTTCGTGGCGGCAGTGACCGCAAAACTCGGTGCGCGATTGCGCGCTTGAGCAAGCGAATCGGCAGCCCGGACGGCCAGGACGGCGTCGTGAACATGGACGGCCGGCCCGGACCGTTACGGCGCGCCGGGCTGTCGCCGGCCTCGATGACATCGCGATAAGCGGCATAAAAAAGCAGGGCAGGGACAACTACGATGAATGACGTGAACTCAGCCGAACTTCAATCCGTTTTGGCCGCAGACCTCAGTCGCGCAGTGCAGGAAGCGAAAGCGCGCTCCCAGGCCGAAAAGGAATTGCCGACGCTGACCAAGGCTGAACTGGCAGAGCTGCTGTTCGAGCAGGTCGGCCTGAACAAGCGGGAAGCGAAGGACATGGTGGAAACCTTCTTCGACGAGATCCGCAATGCCCTGGAGCGCGGCGAGTCGGTGAAGCTGTCCGGCTTCGGGAATTTCCAGCTTCGCGACAAGCCGCAGCGGCCCGGCCGCAATCCCAAGACCGGCGAGGAGATTCCGATCACCGCGCGCCGCGTCGTCACCTTCCACGCCAGCCAGAAGCTCAAGGGCATGGTCGAGGACGCCAACCAGAAACCTCTTGCCCGCGTAGCCTGAACTAGCCGATGAACGATCGCGCCAACAAGGCCGAAGCAGTCGTTTTGCCGCCGATTCCGGCCAAGCGCTATTTCACCATCGGCGAGGTGAGCGATCTGTGCGGAGTGAAGCCGCACGTGCTGCGCTACTGGGAGCAGGAATTCACGCAGCTCAAGCCGGTCAAGCGGCGTGGCAACCGCCGCTACTACCAGCATCACGAAGTGCTGCTGATCC
>SPQI01000087.1 GCA_004570315.1 Oxalobacteraceae bacterium OM1
CAGCACCGCGCCGGTGATGAACGATGCCGCGTCGCTGAGCAGGAACACGACGGCAGCGGAAATCTCGGCTTCGGTCGCCATGCGCTTGAGCGGCACGCCCTCGGCCGCGCCGCGCAGGAGCGGCGCCATTTCCGGCGGATAAGCATCCATGCCGCTGGAGGCGACGTAGCCGGGCGCCACCGCGTTCACGCGCACACCGTACGCCGCCCACTCCAGCGCCGCGGTTTCCGTGAAGCTGACCATGCCCGCACGCGCGGCGCCGGAGTGCCCCATGCCCGGCATGCTGCCCCAGTTGTCGGCCGTGATGTTGACGACGGCGCCGCCGTGGTCCTGCATCCATTGCTGCAGGCATTCGCGGGCCATGAGGAAGCCGCCGGTCAGGTTGGTGCGGACCACCGCCTCCCAGCCCTTGAGCGACATGTCCTCGAGCGCGGCAGGAAATTGACCGCCGGCATTGTTCACCAGCGCATCGATACGGCCGTGCGCCGCGAGGATGGACTGCACTGTGGCGCGCACGGCGTCTTCGTCGCGGATGTCGCAGACATGCGCGCTGGCAAGACCGCCCGCCGCCGTGATCTCCGCAGACACTGTTTCAAGCTTGGCGATCTTGCGTCCGACCAAGGCAATACGCGCGCCGAGCGCAGCCAATTCGTGCGCGATGCAGCGCCCGATGCCGGACCCGCCGCCGGTCACGACGGCAACTTGCCCCGCGAACAGCTCCGGCCGGAATACCGATCGATAACTCATTCCTTCTCCTTGGCAAGAAAGACGCTGCGAATGCGCGATGCCGTGCCGCGCTCATCGCCGGTCCCGATCCATTCTACGAACCAAGCACTTGCTTTGTAAAGTGCGCCGTTTTGTCTCCCGGAGCCAGGTGCTGCCCGCGGCCTTGCTGTTTCCAAGGAACCAAGAAAGCGCGTTTGGGCTCCTATCGGAAAGGCCTGACATCGATGGATCACCTGCACCGTACCCGCTCCGACCGCTATTGCCGCTACGCACGAATCTGCAGCCTCGCCGTCATTCTGATTGCCTGCGTCGTCTTGACCGGCTGGATCGTCAATATCCCGGATCTCGTCACGCTCAAGCCGGGTTTCTACCAGATGAAGGTCAACACTGCGTTCGGCTTGCTGCTCGCCGCGGTGGCGCTATGGGCCGGGACCCACTGGCAGCACCGTCCCGTGCTGGCGCGCGTCGTCTTGCCGGCGGCACTGGGCGCAGCGGCGATCGGTGCCGGTACGCTGATCGAGCACGCGTTCGCCATCAACCTCGGCATCGACCAGGCGCTCTGGCCGGATCTCATCTCGAGTGTCCACGACTTGCCCGGGCGGCCTTCCGCTCCAACCGCCGGGGGCCTGCTGCTGGCCGGCATCACGCTGCTCGGCCTGCGGACGAGCGCGCGAAGCTGGCCGATGTTCCTGGCGGCGGTCTCGCTGGCCGGCTGGCTATGCCTCGCGCTCTTCTATGCCTACGGCCTGACTTCGGTCTACCGCTTCGATGCCTATGGCAGCATTGCGATACCGACCATCGCGTCCTTCGCCTTCATCAATGCCGGCATCCTCTTCGCCCACGCGCAACGCGGCTTCATGTTCTACTTCACCAACCCCAGCTATGCGGGCCTCGCGGCGCGGCGCCTGTTGCCGGCCGCCTACCTGTTGCCCGCCCTGCTCGGCTGGCTGGTCCTGTCGGCCGACCGCTTCGGCAACATGGACATCCGCGCCGCCCTGGCTGCCGAAGCCTTCTTCATCGCCTTGCTGTTCACCGCCCTCATCGGCTGGAGCGCCCGTTCGCTGGTGCATCTCGAGCGGCTGGCGTCGATCCGGCAATCGGAAAAACTGGAAGCGCTGGAGCGCGCCGCCCGGCTGGCGCACTATGACGCACTGACCGGACTGGCGAATCGCATGCTGTTGCAGGAACGGCTGACCGAGTCCGTCAAGGCCGCTGCGCGCCGGCACTCGGTGGTCGCCTTGCTGTTCATCGACCTCGACCGCTTCAAACCCATCAACGATACGCACGGGCACCGTGCCGGAGACGAGGTGCTGGTCGAGATCGCGACGCGCTTGAAGGCGGCCGTCCGCGACACCGACACCGTGGCCCGGCTCGGCGGCGACGAGTTCGTGGTGCTGATGAATGAGGTCCGCCGCCCGGACGATGCCGCCTCGACCGCCGCCAAGCTGATCGACTGCATCGAGCAGCCTTACCTGATCGAGAGCCAGGAAACCTTTCTGTCCGCCAGCATCGGCGTCGCGACCTATCCGGACCATGCCACCGATGCGGCCGGATTGATGGAACGCGCCGACGCCGCGATGTACTACGCCAAGTCGCTCGGCAAGCGCAATTACCAGTTCTACGCGCCGCAGATGACGCATGAAGCCGTGCGCCGCGCCTCCGTCGAGCGCCAGCTGCGCGCCGCCCTTGTCGCCAACGGCTTCACCCTGGCCTACCAGCCGAAGATCGCCATTGCCAGCGGCCGCCTGATCGGTTTCGAGGCATTGGTCCGCATGAAGCCGGTCGACGGGCGCGAGGGGATCACACCGGACCAGTTCATTCCCATCGCCGAGGAAAGCGGATTGATCGTTCAGCTCGGGGCCTGGGTGCTGAACGAAGCCTGCCGGCAGAACCGCGCCTGGCAGGAAGCCGGCTATCTGCCGCTCCCGGTATCGGTCAATGTATCCGCCGTGCAGTTCCGCAGCCGCGAATTCGTCGGCATCGTCCGCGCTGCGCTTGCCGAGTCCGGGCTCAACCCCACCTTCCTCGACCTGGAAATCACCGAGACGACCGTCATGCAGGACTTCGAGCACGGCATCGACGTGATGCGCCAATTGCAGGCACTGGGCGTGACCGTCTCCATCGACGACTTCGGCACCGGTTCCTCCAGCCTCAGCAAGCTCAAGCTCTTCTCCGCCGATACGCTGAAGATCGACCGCTCCTTCATCCGCGACCTCCCCCACGACCGGGACGATGCGGCGATCACCTCCACCATCATCGACCTCGCCCGCAACCTCGACCAGAAGGTCGTCGCCGAAGGCGTCGAGACCAAGGAGCAGCTCGCCTTTCTCCAGCACCACGGCTGCGACGCGGCGCAGGGATTCTTTTTCAGCCCGCCGCTGTCGCCGGTGAAGTTCGAAGCCTTGTACGGGAAGCAGTGGTAGCGCCGCGCCGCCCGACAAGAGACCAAAAAGAAAAACGCCCCTCGCAAGGGGCGTTTTTCATTGCAGCCAAGAGCCGATCAGTGGAACTGCTCTTCTTCGGTCGAACCGGTCAGCGCCTTCACGGAGGAGGTGCCTCCCTGGATCACGGTGGTGACTTCGTCGAAATAACCTGCGCCCACTTCCTGCTGGTGCGACACGAAGGTGTAGCCCTTGTCGCGTGCGGCGAACTCCTGTTCCTGCACCATGTTCACATAGTGCTTCATGCCTTCGCCGCGGGCGTAAGCGTGCGCGAACTGGAAGGTGTTGTACCAGTTGATGTGAATGCCGGCCAGCGTGATGAACTGATACTTGTAGCCCAGTTCGGACAGCTTTTCCTGGAATTCGGCGATGGTCTTGTCGTCGAGGTTCTTCTTCCAGTTGAAGGACGGCGAGCAGTTGTAGGACAGCAGTTTGCCCGGGCACTTCTCATGCACGGCTTGCGCGAACTCGCGGGCGAAGCCCAGGTCCGGCGTGCCGGTTTCGCACCACACGAGGTCGGCGAACGGCGCGTAGGCGACACCGCGGCTGATCGCCTGCTCCAGGCCGTTCTTCACGCGGAAGAAGCCTTCGTTGGTGCGCTCGCCGGTCAGGAAGGGCTTGTCGTTGGCGTCGTGGTCGGAGGTGATCAGGTTCGCGGCTTCCGCGTCGGTACGGGCCAGCACGATGGTCGGCACGCCCATGACGTCGGCGGCGAAGCGGGCAGCAGTCAGCTTCTCGACCGCTTCCTGGGTCGGCACCAGCACCTTGCCACCCATGTGGCCGCACTTCTTCACTGCAGCCAGCTGGTCTTCGAAGTGCACGCCTGCCGCGCCGGCGGCGATCATGTTCTTCATCAGTTCAAAGGCGTTCAGGACGCCGCCGAAACCGGCTTCCGCGTCAGCCACGATCGGCAGGAAGTAGTCGACGAAGCCTTCGTCGCCCGGGTTGATGCCGCGCGACCACTGGATCTCGTCGGCGCGTTTGAAGGTGTTGTTAATGCGGCGGACCATCGTCGGCACGGAGTCATACGC
>SPQI01000089.1 GCA_004570315.1 Oxalobacteraceae bacterium OM1
CGCGCATGCCAGTGGCAAGCGTGCCGGTTACGGCCAGCTCGCCGCGAAGGCGGCCGGCGTCGCGCCGGGCGAGATCAAGCTCAAGGACCCGAAGGACTTCAAGCTCATCGGCCATGCCCAGCAGCGGCGCGACACGCCGGCCAAGGTAAACGGCACCGCGGGATTCGGCATCGATGCGCGTCCGGCGGGCCTGGTCTATGCCGCCGTGAAGATGTGCCCGTACTTCGGCGGCGCGCTGCAACGCGCGGACGACAACGCCGTGCTCCAGATGCCAGGCGTC
This sequence comes from Oxalobacteraceae bacterium OM1, assembly GCA_004570315.1. Classification (GTDB taxonomy): domain Bacteria; phylum Pseudomonadota; class Gammaproteobacteria; order Burkholderiales; family Burkholderiaceae_D; genus Noviherbaspirillum. Next base: position 281 of record SPQI01000089.1, read on the forward strand.
GTGCGGGTGGTGCACTTCGAGTCGAGCGGCGCTTCGCCGGCCGGCGTGGCGGTGATTGCGAAAACCTTCTGGCAAGCCAAGCAGGCCGTCGCCGCATTGCCGGTCGAGTGGGATAAAGGCAGCCACGGCACGCTGTCCACCGAAAACGTATTCCGCGAATTGCGCGAGGCGCTCGACAAGGATTCCGGCTTCACCTACTACAAGAACGGCGACCTCGATGCCGGCAAGGGCGCGCCCAAACAGCTCAGCGTCGAATACACGGCGCCGTACCTGGCGCATGCCACGATGGAGCCAATCAACTGTACGGCGCAGGTGAAGGACGGCAAGGTCACGATCTGGGTGCCGACGCAGGTGCCCGGCATTGCGGCATCGGCGGCGGCGAAGGCGGCCAAGGTGTCGGGCAGCGATGTCACCTTGCACCAGACCTATATCGGCGGCGGCTTCGGGCGGCGTCTCGAAACCGACATGGTGACGCAGGCGGTCAACATCGCGCAGCAGGCGGCGGGCGCGCCGGTCCAGGTCATCTGGACGCGCGAGGAAGATATTGCCCACGACGTCTATCGTCCCGCAACCGTCGCCCGCTTCAAGGCGGCGCTCGATGCGAACGGCAATGTGCTGAGCTACGACAACGTCTCGGCCTCGGGCTCGGTGAACCATCAGATGCTGCAACGCGCGTTCGGCCTTCCGCAGTTCGGTCCGGACAAGTCCACCGTCGAGGGCGAATTCGATTTGTTCTACGACCTGCCGAACCAGCGCATTGGCCACGTCATCGTGCCGTCGGTCGTGCCGCTCGGCTCATGGCGTTCGGTGGGCCATTCGCAGAACGCTTTCTTCAAGGAGTCGTTCATCGACGAACTCGCGCAAGCTGCCGGCAAGAGTCCGGTGGAATTCCGGCGCGGCCTGCTGAAAACCCGGCCGCGCCATCTCGCGGTACTCAATGCCGCAGTCGAACGTGCGGGCCAGCCGGGAGCGGGGCGGGCGCACGGCGTGGCGATCCATCACTCGTTCGGATCCATCGTGGCGCAAGTGGCGGAAGTGTCCGTCGAAGGTAATGACATCCGCGTCCACAAGGTAACGTGCGCGATCGACTGCGGCATTGCAGTGAACCCGGATGGGGTGGCACAGCAGATGGAATCGGGCATCGTGTTCGGCTTGAGCGCAGCGCTGTTCGGCGAGGTCACGATCAAGGACGGTCAGCCGCAGCAGCAGAACTTCCACAACTATCCGGTGGTGCGCATGAACCAGGCGCCGCTCGTGGAAACGATCATCATGCCGAGCGCGGAGCCGCCCGAAGGCGTGGGCGAGCCGGGCGTGCCGCCAATCGCGCCGGCGGTGGCGAACGCGGTGTTCGCGTTGACGGGAAAACGCTTGCGCGGTCTGCCGCTCAGGCTTCAGCCAGGCGCAGCCGCAGGTTGAAGTCTTCGCTGCCGGCGGCCGCTTTCGGATCGCCGGCGGTTTGTGCCTGGATGAGGCGGTCGGCCAGTTTCATCTCCGGCAGGATGGTGCCGAAGAAGGCAACCGTGTCGCCGCGTTGCATGAGCAGCGTCGGAAAATTCTCGACGTCGATGTCGCCCACCACGTCGGCTTCGTCCTCGATGTCGATCCACACGAATCGCTTGTCCGGATGCCGGGCGGCCAGCTCATCGAGCGTGTCGCGGTAGGCGCGGCAGGTGTCGCACCACGCGGCGCATAGGCAGGCGACTACCCAGTCGCCGGCGTCGAGCCATTGCGACAATTGGGCGCGGTTCCCGGGTTGCAGGACGAGGACGGACATGATGGTGGAATGGCAAAGACAAGAAACGCCGGGCAAGCCGGCGTCGCCATTGTAAGGGAAGGGCGGGGCGGCTGCTTGCCGCCAGGTCAGGCGGTGGTGTTGACGTTCTGGCCGAGATGAGCCGGCAGATTCGGTTTGGTCGCCGGCGGAAGCGCCTCCAGCAGCGCCGCCGCGGTGGAGGCTTGCACTTCGTTCGCTTTCTTCAGTACGGCCAGGCCGACCTCGTCGTTCGGCGTGGTCGAGGCAAGCGTCGTGGCTAGATTGTTAAGGCTGTTGATTTCCATGGACCCTCCTGTGGCATACCAGTGTTATCGGCCGTCGATCAAGTGACTTTAGGGTGCCCGCAAAAAATCGCTGCACGGCGGACGATGGCCCAAAAGCGCCCACGGTAAAATATCGCTCATGCCCATCATTCTTGCAGTCGAGACATCCACCGAACTGGCTTCCGCCGCCTTGCTGCGCGGCGATGCTGTCATTGCGCGCGAGGCCGCCGGCGTCCAGACGCATTCCCAGACTCTGCTTCCCATGGTTCAGGCGCTGCTCGCCGAAGCCGGCTTGACGCTGGCGCAATGCGACGCCATCGCGTTCGGCGCCGGACCCGGCTCGTTCACCGGCGTGCGGACCGCCTGCGGGATTGCGCAGGGACTGGCGTTCGGACTCGATTTGCCGGTCGTTCCGGTATCGACGCTCATGGCCATGGCGGAGGCCTGTCGCGAGCGGCATGGCGCGGCCGATGTGCTGACCATTCTCGATGCTCGCATGGAAGAGGTCTATTGGGCGCAATACCGATTTGCCGGCGCGTGGAACCTTGTGTCGGCACCAGCGTTGTCGGCTCCTGCCGGCCTGCGCCCCGAAGGCACTCCGATCGTCTGCGGCAATGGCTTGGCGGCGTATCCCGACGCGTTTGCGGCCTTGGGACTGCAGACGCAGCCAGGCATCATGCCGCATGCTGCGCAAGTCGCCCGCCTGGGCGCAGTAGCTTTCACCGCCGGACAAGCGATTCCCGCGCGCGACGCGCAGCCCGTCTACCTGCGCAACAAGGTCGCCTTCACGACCGCCGAGCGCCTTGCAAAGGCTGCTGCATGAGCGCAGTACCGGATCCCCGCATCGAACGCATCGATCCGCAGGCGATGCAGTTCGCCCGCATGCAGCTCGACGACCTCGCGGAAGTGCTCAACATCGAGAACGACGTCTACCCGCACCCTTGGACGCGCGGCAACTTCCTCGATTCCATGTACAGCGGCTACGACACCTGGGTGCTGCGCGAACCGTCCGGCATGCTGGCCGGCTACTTCCTGTTGATGTTTGCCGTCGACGAATCGCATCTGCTCAACATCAGCGTGCGCCGCGACCTGCATGGCAAGGGCGTCGGGCGCCTGCAGCTCGACAAGGTCATCGCACTCTCGCGGGACAAGGGCATGCAGAGCGTGCTGCTCGAAGTGCGTCCCTCCAATGAGCAGGCGCTCAAGGTCTATCTCCGCTACGGCTTCGAGCAGATCGGCATCCGCCGCGGCTACTATCCGGCCGCGGAAGGCAAGCGCGAGGACGCCATCGTCATGAGGTTTCACCTATGAGCAGCGACCGCCGTACCGTATTTCTGGAAGAGATGGGGCTGGGTCCCGTCTGGCGTTCGCGGGAAGCGGCGCGTGGCGAGGCTGCAGTCGTTCAGCGAGAGGAACTGCCGCAGCCTGCCGTCGAGCCCGCTCCGCAACCATCTCCCTTCATGGAGCCGGCGCCGATGCCGACGCCCGTGATGCTGCTCGACGAAGCCGGCCTGGCCCCGTCCGATCCGGCCGTCGCCGGCATGGACTGGCCCGCGCTCAAGGAGAGCGTCGCCAATTGCGTGAAGTGCGGCTTGTGCCGCAATCGCACGCAAACCGTCTTCGGGGTGGGCGACGAGCGCGCCAAGTGGCTGTTCGTCGGCGAAGGGCCGGGCCGCAACGAGGACCTGCGCGGCGAACCCTTCGTCGGCAATGCCGGCAAGCTCCTCGACAACATGCTTCTTGCGCTCGGCCTACGCCGCGGCGACAACGCCTACATCGCCAACATCGTCAAATGCCGTCCTACCGACGCCAGCGGCAAGGATCGCCCGCCGACGCCGGAAGAGGCGCTCGCCTGCCTGCCTTACCTGG
>SPQI01000149.1 GCA_004570315.1 Oxalobacteraceae bacterium OM1
GACCCCAGCTACAGCCGCCAGATCGTCACGCTCACGTATCCGCACATCGGCAACGTCGGCGTCAACGATGAAGACGTCGAGTCCGATCGCGTCCATGCGGCAGGACTGGTCATCAAGGACCTGCCGCACCTCGCCTCGAACCATCGAGCCACACAGTCGCTCTCGGCTTATCTCAAGGAACGCAAGGTCGTAGGCATCGCCGGGATCGATACGCGGCGGCTGACACGGGTGCTGCGCGAGAAAGGCGCACAAGCTGGCACGATACTCGTCACTGAGAGCGGTGAAGAGAAGGCCCTGGCGCTGGCGCGTTCCTTCCCGGGGCTGGCGGGGATGGACCTGGCAAAGGTGGTCTCGACCAAGGCGCCGTACGAATGGCGCGAGACCGAATGGCAGCTGGGGCAGGGTTACGGCGAACAGGTCGCGCCGCAATACCGGGTGGTGGCGTTCGACTACGGCGTCAAGCGCAACATCCTGCGCATGCTGGCCGCGCGCGGCTGCCAGATCACGGTGCTGCCGGCGCAAGCCACGGCCGCCGATGCCTTGCAGTACAACCCGGACGGCATCTTCCTGGCCAACGGCCCGGGCGACCCGGAGCCGTGCGACTACGCGATTGCGGCCACGCGCGAATTGATCGAGCGCGGCATCCCGACCTTCGGCATTTGCCTGGGGCACCAGATCATGGCGCTGGCCTCGGGCGCCCGGACCGTCAAGATGAAGTTCGGCCACCACGGCGCCAACCACCCGGTGCAGGACGTGGCCACCGGCCAGGTGATGATCACCTCGCAAAACCACGGCTTCGCCGTCGACCCGGCCACGCTGCCGGCCAACTGCCGGGTGACCCACGTGTCGCTGTTCGACGGCTCCTTGCAGGGCTTCGAGCGCACCGACCGCCCCGCCTTCTGCTTCCAGGGCCACCCGGAAGCTTCCCCGGGGCCGATGGACGTGGCCCCCTTGTTCGATCGCTTTATTGAGCTCATGAAACGGGCGCAGACGGAGAACCGCAACCATGCCTAAACGCACCGACATACAGAGCATCCTGATCATTGGCGCCGGCCCGATCATCATCGGCCAAGCCTGCGAATTCGACTATTCCGGCGCGCAAGCGTGCAAGGCGCTGCGCCAGGAAGGCTACAAGGTCATCCTGGTCAACAGCAACCCGGCCACCATCATGACCGACCCGGAAATGGCCGACGTCACCTACATCGAGCCGATCACCTGGCAGGTGGTCGAGCGCATCATCGCCAAGGAGCAGCCGGACGCGATCCTGCCGACCATGGGCGGCCAGACCGCGCTCAATTGCGCGCTGGACCTGCACCGCCACGGCGTGCTGGCCAAATACGGCTGCGAGCTGATCGGCGCCTCGCCGGAGGCGATCGACAAGGCCGAAGACCGCTCCAAGTTCAAGGCGGCGATGACCAAGATCGGCCTGGGCTCGGCCCGCTCCGGCATTGCCCACACGATGGACGAAGCCTGGGGCGTGCAAAAGGAGATCGGCTTCCCGGTGATCATCCGCCCCTCCTTCACCATGGGCGGCACCGGCGGCGGCATCGCCTACAACCCGGAAGAGTTCGACACCATCTGCAAGCGCGGATTGGAAGCCAGTCCGACGTCGGAACTGTTGATCGAGGAATCGCTGATCGGCTGGAAAGAGTACGAGATGGAAGTGGTGCGCGACCGCGCCGACAACTGCATCATCGTCTGCTCGATCGAGAACCTGGACCCGATGGGCGTGCACACCGGCGACTCGATCACGGTGGCGCCGGCGCAGACCTTGACCGACAAGGAATACCAGATCATGCGCAACGCCTCGCTTGCGGTGCTGCGCGAGATCGGCGTCGACACCGGCGGCTCCAACGTGCAGTTCGCGGTCAATCCGGCCGACGGCCGCATGATCGTCATCGAAATGAACCCGCGGGTGTCGCGCTCGTCGGCCTTGGCCTCGAAAGCCACCGGCTTCCCGATCGCGAAAGTCGCCGCCAAGCTGGCGGTCGGTTTTACGCTGGACGAATTGAAGAACGAGATTACCGGCGGGCAAACGCCGGCGTCGTTCGAGCCGTCGATCGACTATGTGGTGACGAAGGTGCCGCGCTTTGCGTTCGAGAAATTCCCGGCCGCCGACAGCCACTTGACTACGCAGATGAAGTCGGTCGGCGAAGTGATGGCCATTGGCCGCACCTTCCAGGAATCGTTCCAGAAGGCGCTGCGCGGGCTCGAAGTCGGGGTCGACGGTCTCAATGAAAAGACCACCGACCGCGAAACGATCGAGGAGCAATTGGGCGAGCCGGGGCCGGAGCGGATCTGGTATGTGGGCGACGCCTTTGCGCACGGCTTCTCGCTGGAAGAAGTGCAGCAATTGACGCATATCGATCCGTGGTTCCTGGTACAGATCAAGGAGATCGTCGACATCGAGCTGTGGCTGGAGCAGCAGACGCTGGAGGCGCTGGACCGGAATATCCTGTTCAAGCTGAAGCAGAAGGGCTTCGCCGACCGCCGTCTGGCCAAGCTGTTGAAGACCACGGATAAAGCGGTGCGCGAGCGCCGTCACGCGCTGGGCGTGCGTCCGGTGTACAAGCGGGTCGACACTTGCGCGGCCGAGTTCGCCACCGACACCGCCTACCTGTATTCCAGCTATGACGAGGAATGCGAGGCGCAGCCGACGAACAACAAAAAGATCATGGTGCTGGGCGGCGGACCGAACCGCATCGGCCAGGGCATCGAATTCGACTATTGCTGCGTGCATGCGGCGCTGGCGATGCGCGAAGACGGCTATGAAACCATCATGGTCAACTGCAATCCGGAAACGGTGTCGACCGACTACGACACCTCCGACCGCCTGTACTTCGAGCCGCTGACCTTGGAAGACGTGCTGGAAATCGTCGACAAGGAAAAGCCGGTCGGCGTGATCGTGCAGTACGGCGGCCAGACGCCGTTGAAGCTGGCGTTGGATTTGGAAGCCAACGGCGTGCCGATCATCGGCACGTCGCCGGACATGATCGATGCGGCCGAAGACCGCGAACGGTTCCAGCAGCTGCTGCACGAGCTGGGCCTGCGCCAGCCGCCCAACCGCACCGCGCGCACCGAGGAAGATGCCTTGAAGCTGGCGCAGGAGATCGGCTATCCGCTGGTGGTGCGGCCCTCCTATGTGCTGGGCGGGCGGGCGATGGAAATCGTGCACGAGCAGCGCGATCTCGAGCGCTACATGCGCGAAGCGGTGAAGGTGTCGAACGATTCGCCGGTGCTGCTGGACCGCTTCCTGAACGACGCGATCGAAGTCGATGTGGATTGCCTGTCGGACGGCCAGCGCACCTTCATCGGCGGCGTGATGGAGCATATCGAGCAGGCCGGGGTGCACTCGGGCGACTCGGCCTGCTCGCTGCCGCCGTACTCGCTGTCGACAGAGACCATCGCCGAATTGAAGCGCCAGACCGCGGCCATGGCCAAGGGTCTCAACGTGGTGGGCTTGATGAACGTGCAGTTTGCGATCCAGCAGCAAGACGTCGACGGCCAAGTGCAAGACATCGTCTACGTGCTGGAAGTCAACCCGCGCGCCTCGCGCACGGTGCCGTACGTGTCCAAGGCCACCGGGCTGCCGCTGGCCAAGATCGCCGCGCGCTGCATGGTCGGGCAGACCTTGGCCGCGCAAGGCATCGAGCGCGAAGTGGTGCCGCCGTACTACAGCGTCAAGGAAGCGGTGTTCCCGTTCAACAAGTTCCCTGGAGTGGATACCATCCTCGGGCCGGAAATGAAGTCGACCGGCGAAGTGATGGGCGTGGGCAAGACGTTCGGCGAAGCGTTCGTGAAGTCGCAGCTGGGCGCCGGCGTCAAGCTGCCGACTTCCGGCAAGGTGTTCCTGTCGGTGAAGAACAGCGACAAGCCGCGCGCGGTGCAGGTGGCGCGCGACCTGGTGGCGCTGGGCTTCACGGTGGTGGCGACCAAGGGCACGGCGGGCGCGATTGCGGCGGCCGGGCTGCCGGTGGTGGCGGTGAACAAGGTGGTCGAGGGCCGGCCGCACGTGGTGGACATGATCAAGAACCACGAGATCGCGCTGGTGATCAATACGGTCGAGGAAAAGCGTACCGCGATTGCCGATTCCCGCACCATCCGCACCTCGGCGCTGCAGGCCCGCGTCACCACCTACACCACCATCGCCGGCGCCGAGGCGGCCGTCGAAGGGATGCGTCA
>SPQI01000216.1 GCA_004570315.1 Oxalobacteraceae bacterium OM1
CGGCTACGTCTTCGTCACGCGCGGTCTGGTCGAGCGCATGCGCAACGAAGCCGAACTGGCCGGCGTGCTCGCACATGAAATCGGGCATGTGCTGCAGAAGCACCACCTGAAGGCCATCGCCAACAACGCCCGCTTCGCGCTGGTGACCGACAGCTTGAGCGCCGCCAACAAGAGCCTGAACGGGGAAGCCAAATCGCTGGTCGCGAACGCGGCGCGCAGCATCTTCGCCAAGGGGCTGGACAAGGAAGACGAATATGAAGCCGATCGCCTTGGCGTGGTGATCGCCGCGCGCGCCGGTTACGATCCCTACGGCCTGCCGGCCGTGCTGCAGATGCTGGAAGCGCAAAACCCGAACGATGGTGGCTTCTCGCTGCTGTTCCGCACGCACCCGCAGCCGGCCGCCCGGCTCGAATTGCTCGACCGGACCATGCGCGACCGGTTCGACGCGGTCGCCGGTGCGTCCGGCAAGCCGGTGAAGGAGCGCGTGGCCGAATTCGCGAAGTGATTCAGCGTGGGGCGGCCGCTTCGTTACGCTTGGCCGCCTTGCGTTCCACCATCTTCATCAGCGCATACAGCGTTTCCAGCGCCGGAGCGGCGACGCCTTCGCGCTGCGCCGCCCGCACCGCATTCCCCAACACCACCTCGACTTCCATCGGCCGTCCGTGTTCGTAGTCCAGCGCCATGCTGGTCTTGTACGCCGGTGCTTTCGCGGTCGCCGTGATGAATTGATCCGCCAACCCCTCGGGCAGCGGATGCCCGCAGGCCGCAGCGACGGCGCAGACTTCGCCCATCGCGCGGCGGACGAACTCCTTGCCACCGGCGGCGTTGAGGATGTCGTCCGTATCCAGTGCATTGCCGAGGACGGAAACCGGATTGAAGACGGCGTTCCAGACCGCCTTCTGCCAACGCGCGGTGACCACGTCTTCCGTCGTGACGGCGCGCACGCCGCCGGCCTCCAGCAGGGCGGCGAGCCGGCGTGCCTTGTCGCTCAAGCCGGAGGGATAGTTGCCGAAGTGAAGATCACCGAAGGCGAAATGCTTCACGCGGCCAGGAGCGGTGCGGCTTACCTGGACGAAGGCGAGCGCGCTGATAAGTTCATGGTCCGGAAATTCCGCCGCGAGTTCCGCCTCGATTTCCACGCCGTTCTCGATCAGCACGATGGCCGTGCCTGGTCCGATGGCATCGCGAATGAGCGCGGCCCGGTCCGTGCCTTCCACTACCTTCACGCTCACGATCAGGAAAGCGGGCGGACCGCCCTGGTAATCGGCGGCGCTGCGCAGCACCTGCGCAGGACGCAAGGTGCGCGCGCCGAGCGCAGAACTGTCGATGGCGACGCCGTTGGCGCGCACCGCGTCGTAATCCGAGCGGCATACCACCGAGACGTCGGCGCCGCCGGCCTGCAAAGCTGCGCCATAGAAGCTGCCGATGGCGCCGGCGCCCAAAATGAGAATGCGATCTTGCGTGTTGGAAGCGGTCATGGTGCTTGACTGTTGGTGTTGAGGGAGCGCAATCGATTGTACGGGCTTGGCGAAACCCGCGCCGAAGCTTGAAAAGCGTTCAAGAGGTGTACGCAACATTCACAAAAAAATCTGTCATCGGCTGGACCTGGAGCAACGTTGTAACAGAGTTGCTTGCTATCATTGCTCCACAGAATAATTTCTTCGGTCCATGCCCGATATGCTCAAGAAAACACTCCTCGCGGCCTTGATGTGCTGCTCATTTTCCGCCTTCGCGCTGCCGTTCAGCTCGCGCCATGCACTGGTCTTCGAGGAGGAGACCGGCAAGGTGCTGTTCGAGAAGGACGCCAATGCCGTCGTGCCGATCGCCTCGCTGACGAAGCTCATGACCGCGATGGTCGTGCTCGACGCCAAGCAGGACATGAACGAGACGATCAGCATCGATGAAAGCGACGTCGATACGCTCAAGCACAGCTCTTCGCGCGTGCCGGTCGGCGTGGTGCTGAGCCGCCGTACCGTGCTGCAACTGGCGCTCATGTCCTCGGACAACCGCGCCGCCGCCGCGCTGGCCCGCACGTATCCGGGCGGCCGTCCTGCCTTCGTCGCCGCCGTGCGCGAGAAGCTGGGCACGCTCGGCATGCACGACACCGTGATCGAGGAACCGACCGGCCTCTCGCCGCACAACCGTTCGACCGCCAACGATCTGCTCAAGATGGCAACTGCCGCGTCCGTCTATCCGGAGATCAGCCAGATCACCACCACCGGCGGCGAACTCATCGACATCAACGGCCGTCCGATCGAATACCGCAACACCAACCGCCTCGTCGGCAAGGATGGCTGGGACATCCAGCTCTCCAAGACCGGCTTCACCAGCGAAGCGGGCCGCTGCCTGATCATGCGCATGCAGGCCGCCGGCAAGCATGTCATCGTCGTGCTGCTCAACGCCAAGGAAAGCGCGGCGCGCATGGTGGACGCGGAAAACGTTCAGCGCTACGTCTCCGGCTTGCCGATGCTGGCGACCCGCGTGGTCGGTCCGCGTCCTGCCGCGCATCGTGCGCGCAGCCACGGCGCCAAGGCCGTGCTGGCCAAGCATACGGTGACCAAATCCCGCAAGAAGGCACGCACGGTCTGACGCGGCAGCGCAAGTTCACCGAAAGGGAGCGTTCCGGAAGGGCGCTCCCTTTTTCATTGCGGGAGACTTGATCCGGAGTATTGATGTGGCGGGTTGACCGGTCGGCAAGCCAGCCGTTACCATCGAACGAACGACCGTTCACTTTCATCGCCACGCCACCATGAAACTCGACATGCCCGCCGGCACCGCCGGCTTCTCCGCCCAGCGGCTCGACCGCATCCGCACCCGCCTGCAGGAAGACATCGATGCCAAGCTCATCCCGGGCGCAGCCTGGCTCGTCGCGCGCGACGGCGAGGTCGCCTGCGAGGAAGCCATCGGCATTCAAGACCCGGCGACGGGCGCGCCGTTGACGCGCGAGACCATCTTCCGCATCTATTCGATGACCAAGCCCATCGTATCGATTGCGATCATGATGCTGGCAGAGCAGGGCAAGCTGCTGCTGAGCGATTCGATTACCAAAACGCTGCCGGAATTCCGCGGCGTGAAAGTCGGCGCCGAAAGCCAGGACGTCAACGGCAAACCGATGCTCGCGCTCGAAGCGACCCGGCAACCGATCACGGTCCATGACCTGCTTCGCCATACCTCGGGCCTGACCTACGGCATCTTCAACGACTCGCTGGTGAAAGCGGAGTACCGCAAGGCCGGCGTGGGCAGCTGGGAAGATTCCAGCGACGAATTCATCCGCAAGCTTGCCAGCGTCCCGCTCGCCTACCAGCCGGGCACGGTCTGGGAATACAGCCATGCCACCGACGCGCTCGGCGTGATCGTTGAGCGCGTGTCGGGCATGCCGCTCGACGCCTTCCTCGAGAAGCACATCCTGCATCCCTTGGGCATGTTCGAGACCGGGTTCTGGGTGAAGCCGGAGCAGATGCATCGCGTGGCGCAGGCCTTCGACGTAGACCCGGTGACCGGCGCGAAGGTGCGCCTCTCCAAGGTCGACGAGCGGCCGGCTTTCCTCTCGGGCGGCGGCGGCATGCTCTCGACGATGCGCGATTACCTGCGTTTCGCGCAGATGCTGCTCAACGAAGGCGAACTGGACGGCGTGCGCATCATTTCGCGCACCATGCTGCGCTACATGGCGAGCGACCATCTCGTGGAGCTGCCGCTGGCGAAGTCGGGACAGGCGTTCCTGCCCGGTCCGGGCTACGGTTTCGGGCTCGGCTTCGCGGTGCGCACGACGGAAGGGGCGGCGATCACGCCGGGTTCGCTCGGCGACTACACGTGGAGCGGTTTGGCCGGCACCTATTTCTGGATCGATCCGCGCGAGAACATGCTCGCCATCTACATGATGCAGGCACCGGAGCAGCGCAATCCTTACCGGCAGATGTTCCGCAATCTCGTCTACGCCGCGCTCGAGTAGCCGTCCGGCAGGCTCGAATTCGATTGGCTACAATGCAATTCGGCCTGGAGACAGCGCGGCACACCGCGCGGCCGCTTTGCATCGCAGATCGACAAGGACAAGATGCCTGACGCTATCGCCGCCGCACCCGGCGGCAACCCGCCCATTCCCGCACTCGCCGTACCTCTGCTGTCGCTGGCCGCTTTCGGCAGCGGCATCTCGCTGCGGGTCACCGATCCCT
>SPQI01000386.1 GCA_004570315.1 Oxalobacteraceae bacterium OM1
AGTCCGCCGTCACCACGAAGGGGGCGAGCTTTTTCATGCCGCAGCGCAAGCGCGCCAGGTCGGCATAGCGGATGCGGCGCAGGCGGCGCAACTCGACCAGGCGCTTGGCGGTGCGCAGGCCGATGCCGGGCACGCGCGCGATCAGCGTCGGGTCGGCCGCATTCAGATCGAGCGGGAAGTGCTCGCGATGCGCCAGCGCCCAGGCCAGCTTGGGATCGATGTCCAGCGACAGGTTGCCGTCTTGCGGCATCAATTCCTGCGCCTGGAACCCGTAGCCGCGCAGCAGGAAATCGGCCTGGTAGAGCCGGTGTTCGCGCAGCAGCGGCGGCGGGCGATGCGGCACGCTGTCCGGGCTGCCGGGGATGGGGCTGAAGGCCGAGTAGTAGACGCGCTTGAGCTTGTAGCTGCCGTAGAGCGTCTCGGCGGTGGAGAGGATAGTGCGGTCGTCGGCGCCGTCCGCGCCCACGATCATCTGCGTGCTCTGGCCGGCGGGCGCGAAGACGGGCGCCTTCGGTTCTTCCGCCTTTTCGTCGAGCTTGCGCCGGATCGAACCCATCGCCAGCTTGATGGTGTGCATGGTCTTCTCCGGCGCCAGGCGCGCGATGCCGGCTTCGGTCGGCAGCTCGATGTTCACGCTCAGGCGATCGGCGTAGCGGCCGGCGGCGGCGATGAGCGCAGGGTCGGCGTCGGGGATGGTCTTGAGGTGGATATAGCCGCGGAACTGGTGTTCCTCGCGCAGCTGCCGCGCCACCTCCACCAGTTGTTCCATGGTGTAGTCGGCGGAGCGGATGATGCCGGAGCTGAGGAACAGGCCGTCGATGTAGTTGCGCAGGTAGAAGTCCAGCGTCAGCCGCACGACCTCTTCGACGCTGAAGCGGGCGCGCGGCACGTCGGAGCTGCGGCGGTTGACGCAGTACTGGCAGTCGTAGAGGCAGAAGTTGGTGAGCAGGATCTTCAGCAGCGAGACGCAGCGGCCGTCCGGCGTGTAGCTGTGGCAGATGCCCATGCCGGTAGTGGCGCCGATGCCGTCGGCGCCGGCTGAAGAGCGTTTGGGCGCGCCGCTGCTGGCGCAGGACGCGTCGTACTTGGCGGCGTCGGCGAGGATATCGAGCTTGTCGGAGAGGTCCACGGTAGTGTGCTGTATGGATATACAGCATTTTACCGGAGCGAAGGGCGGCGCGCCGCTTCCGAATGCCCTTGTCCAGCAGGTCTTTCCGTAATCGACAACGCGCATCGACAGAAGCCGGATGTTGACGGCAATCAACATTGCAATGCGTCAATCCTTGCATTGTCGATGCCTTCGAGGGAGGTCCTATGAGCGACATCGCAACGCAATGGCGGGAGCTGGATCAACTGGTGCGCAGCACGGCGCATGCGGTGGAGTGTCCGTATGCCGTGCTGTACGCCGGCTGCGGCGAAGGCCAGCGGGTGGCGGGCAGCTTCGGCGCCGCGACCTCGCTGTCGCTGGACGGCTTCGACCTGGAGCGCATGGCGGCGACGGCAAGCGGCAACGAGGGCCAGCTCGTCATCAACGACGCGCGTGTGGACCAGCGCTTTCATGCCGGCGAACCCGATCCGAAGGCCGCGTCCATCGCGCCCCGCTTTCTGCTGGCGCTGTCCATCCCCGCCGAGGACGGCGGGCAGGAGGCGGTCCTGTTCATCGCCGATTTCGTTGCTCATGCCGGCATCACGCCCGCTCAGCACTATGTGCTGCGCACCTTGGCCTGCGCCATCGCGCGGCAGCTGCGCGAGCCGGCTGCGGCCGCCGGACAGGCCGGCCGCAGCATGCTGTCGGAACGGTTGCGTCTGCTGGAATCGGTGGTCATCAATGCCAAGGACGCGGTGCTCATCACCGAGGCCGAGCCCATCGACAATCCCGGTCCGCGCATCGTCTATTGCAACGCCGCCTTCACCCGCACCACGGGTTACCGTGAGGATGAGGTGATCGGCAAGACCCCGCGCCTCCTGCAGAGCCCGAACACCGACCGCGAGGCGCTCAACCGCCTGCGCGCCGCGCTGGAGAAATGGCAGCCGGTGGAGGTCGAACTGCTCAACGTGCGCAAGGACGGCACCGAGTTCTGGGTCGAGCTGAGCATCGTGCCCGTCTGCGACGAGACCGGCTGGTACACGCACTGGATTTCGGTGCAGCGCGACGTCAGCGAACGCCGCCTGTCCGAGCTGAATGCACGCCGCGCGCTGCTGGCCGAGGCGGAAAAGCGCGCGCTGGAGGCGCAGCTCGAGGAGCGCAAGCGCATCGAGGCCGAGCTGACCTACATGGCCACGCACGACGACCTCACCAAGCTGCGCAACCGCGCTTTCTTCATGGACCGCCTGCGCATCGTCATCGAGCGCGTGCGCAGTGGACGCGGCGGCCGTGGCGGCCTGCCCTTCGTGTTCTTCATGGACCTGGACCGTTTCAAGCTCGTCAACGACAGCCTCGGCCATCGCGCGGGCGATCTCCTCCTGATCGGCGTCGCCGCGCGGTTGCTGCAATGCCTGCGGCCGGAAGACACGCTGGCGCGCATGGGCGGCGACGAGTTCGTGGTGCTGGTCGAGAGCGCCGACGGCATGCACGCGGCGGCCGCGCTGGCCGAGCGCCTCATCGACGCGCTCAAGCCGCCGCTGCGGGTGGAAGGGCACGACGTGTTCCCGATGTGCAGCATCGGCATCGTGCAGGTCGCCGCGCATTACCAGAGCGCCGAGGAAGTGGTGCGCGACGCCGACGTGGCGATGTACGAGGCCAAGAGCAGTCCGCACAGCCGCTACCAGCTCTTCACCGGCGGCATGCGTGAAGGTGCGGTCGATGCGCTGCGCCTGCAGACCGACCTGCAGCACGCCATCGCGCGCAACGAATTCGTCCTGCACTACCAGCTCGTGCACGACACCTTCACCGGCCGTATCCGCGGCGCCGAGGCCCTGATCCGCTGGCAGCATCCGCAGATGGGCATGGTGCCGCCGGCCCGCTTCATTCCGATCGCGGAAGACATCGGGCTGATCAAGGACATCGGCTGGTGGGTGCTGCGCACGGCGCTGGCGCAGATGGTGGAATGGGAGCGGGAGCATCCCGGCGTGCTGCCGCGGCTGAATGTCAACGTCTCTGCGGTCGAACTGCTGGGCAACGGCTTCGTCGAGCGCCTGGAAAGCGCAGTGGCGCAGGCCGGCATTGACCCGGCGCGCCTGCAGCTGGAAATTACCGAAGGCGTGTTCCTGCAAGACTCTGCGGCGACCGAGGGCGTGCTGCGGCGCATCCGCGAACTCGGCGTGCGCGTGGCGCTCGACGACTTCGGCACCGGCTACTCCTCGCTGGCTTATCTCGACAAGTATCCGGTCGACAGCATCAAGGTCGACCGTTCCTTCGTCGTGCGCATGCTGACGCACCGGCGCACGATGGCGATCGTGAAGAGCATCATCCGCCTGGGCGAGGCGCTGCACGTCGACATCGTCGCGGAAGGCGTCGAAACGGCGGAACAACTCGGCCAGCTGTCCGACATGCGTTGCAGCCTGGCCCAGGGCTATCTGCTGTCGCGTCCGATGCCGGCCGCCGACATCGCGCAGCAATTGCACGCCGCGGCGGAGAACACGCGCAGCCTGCGCTGACGCTCAGCCTCCGAGCAGGTCGCGCGAGTTCAGCAGCGTATAGACGATGTCAGGATTGCGCTCGAGAGCCCGTCGAATCGCGGCGGGGATGCTCTGGTGCAGCTTGCGGCAGAGCCCGGGCATGGGATCGAGCGCGATGTCGAGGCCGCGCACGGTGCGCACCTCGTTCGGCCCCGGCTCGACCCGCAGGCGGATGCCGAGCTGCGCATGGATGCGCTCCTGCATGTGCCGCAGGTCTTCATAGCTGCCCAGGTTCTCCAGCCGCAGCAGCAGCTTCTTCTCTTCCTCGCGCGTCAGGCGCAGCACGCGCAGGTCGGCCTGCGGATCGGCGAGCAGGCGCTCGCGTTCGCAGACGCAGGCGCCGGGCGGACACTCCTTGCGGATCGGGAAAGAGACGGGCTCGAACATGACGGCAGGCAGACGCGGAAGACGGAAATCTTACCGCGATCCATGGCGCGAGGCACGCGCATGGCCATGTCAGGCGGGCCACATTCTGTTGTGCGTCAAACCCGATGCGGTGCCGATACGCGTGCGTCAGGCAGCGAG
>SPQI01000039.1 GCA_004570315.1 Oxalobacteraceae bacterium OM1
GCAGGTGATCGGTTCGATTCAGAACGGCATTCAGTACCAGTACTACGCATAACGCGGAGGACGGGCCGGCTTGCGAGCCGGCCCGGCTCCGATTGCAGTCTGCACGGCCATCGCCCAAAACCCAGTCCCCAGACCCTATGCCGATTCTTCGAACCGTTCAAAAACTCGCCTTGGGAATTCTTTCCGCAGGCATCACGTGTTGGCTGACCGCTTCCGTTGCCGCCGCCGAAGCCATCCCGGTCGAAGCATTCTTCGCGAATCCGGCCATGGACAAAGTCGAGCTGTCGCCGAATGGCCGCTATCTCGCCGTGCAGATGGCGCGCAAGGACGGGCGGGTGATGCTCGCCACGATGGACATCGAAACGCGCAAGCTTCAGGCCGCAGCGAATTTCGAAGATGTGGATATCGTTTTCTTCAAGTGGGTGAATGACGACCGGCTCGTCTTCCAGGCATCGGACCATCAGAAAGCGCCGACCGCTTACGGGTTCCAATACAGCAAACTCGTCGCCGTCAACCGTGATGGCAGCAACTTTCGTCGTCTTCACGGCGGCGGATTCTTTGCGACCACCCGGCTGCAGGATTCGGACGACATCTTCATCTATCGCCCCGGCTATACCATCCGCTGGGACTTCGAACGCCTCGACCTCATGCGTCTCAACACGTCCACCGGGACGACCAGGAATTTCCTCCGCCCTGGCCTGACGCACGACTGGTTGATCGACCAGAACAACGAACCTCGCGTGAACGTGACGGTGGAAGGCTCGAAGGTTTCGCTGCACTACAAGGACGATCCGACTGCAAACTGGCGCAAGGTTCACGAGGCCAGTCTGTTTTCGCAAAACACGCTCCAGCCTGCCTTCTTTGCGCCCGACGGCACCCTCTACGTGGTCGCGCGCAAGGATCACGATAAAGCCGCGCTCTACACCTTCGACCCCAACACCGGCCGCCTCGGCGCCGAGCCCGTCATTTCGCTCTCGGAGTACGATTTCTCGGGCACGTTCTTCTATGACGCCAAGAAGCTGCTCGGCGTGCGCTACACCACCGACGCGAGTGCGACGATCTGGTTCGACGAGCGCATGAAGCAGATCCAGAAGGAAGTGGACGCCTTGCTGCCGGCGACGACGAATCGCATCACCACCAGCGTGCGCAATGAAACGCCCTATGTGGTCGTCACGGCTTACTCCGATGTCGATCCGGGGACGTTTTATCTCTACCATGCCGGCACTCATGCACTGGACCCGATCGGCAAGATGTATCCCGCGATCGATCCGAAGCGTATGGCGCCGAAGGATATGGTCCGCTATCCGGCCCGGGACGGCTTGAGTATCCCGGCCTATCTGTCCCTGCCCAAAGGGAAAAGCAAGAACCTGCCTCTGGTCGTGCTGGTGCATGGCGGTCCGTGGGAACGCGGTTCCAATTGGGGATGGGACCCGGAAGTGCAGTTTCTCGCCTCGCGCGGGTATGCGGTCATCCAGCCGGAATTCCGCGGCAGCACCAACTTCGGCTTCAAGCATTTCAAGGCCGGATGGAAGCAGTGGGGGCAGGCCATGCAGGACGATCTTGCGGACGCTGCGAAATGGGCCATCGAGAAGGGCATTGCCGATCCGAAGCGCATCTGCATCGCCGGGGCGAGTTACGGCGGCTATGCCACGCTGATGGGACTCATCAAGAATCCTGAACTGTTCAAGTGCGGCGTCGATTGGGTGGGCGTCACGGATATCGATTTGATGTACACGGCCACCTGGAGCGATCTGTCGGAGCATGCCAAGAC
The DNA here is from genome assembly GCA_004570315.1 of Oxalobacteraceae bacterium OM1. Classification (GTDB taxonomy): domain Bacteria; phylum Pseudomonadota; class Gammaproteobacteria; order Burkholderiales; family Burkholderiaceae_D; genus Noviherbaspirillum. Next base: position 1,772 of record SPQI01000039.1, read on the forward strand.
CTACGGCATGCCGGTGTTGATCGGCGATCCCGAAAAGGATGCCGAGCAGCTAAAGGCCAACTCGCCGATTCATCTGGCGGCGCAGCTCAAGCAGCCCTTGCTCATGGCATACGGCGGCATCGATTCGCGCGTCCCCATCCAGCATGGCGCACGAATGCGCGATGCCCTCAAACCGGTGAACCCGAACGTCGAGTGGATTCAGTATGTCCGCGAAGGACATGGCTGGAAGCTGGTGACGACCCGCGTGGATTTCTGGTCGCGCGTCGAGAAGTTCCTCGAGGCCAATATCGGAAATTGATCCGATCGGCCTGCATTGGTGGCACGGCGCCGGGCAGGCCGGCACCGGCGCGCACATCAGGCGTAATACGTGTACTCGATGCCGTTCTGGATCGTGCCGATCAGCTGCGCCTTGTTCTCCGCACTCTCGCTGAAGTTGACGACCAAGGCGCTCACCGCCATGCCCTTGTCCTGCAACTGTCCGACCCAGAAACTGCTTTCCGTCTGACTCGGATCGCGATGCAGCACGTTGTGATAGAGCGCCGCAACGATCGACGCGTAGGCCGGGTTCGCGCCATACAGCGATTTGAATTCGTCGGAGCCGGCAAACGCGGTGGCGACGTCATTCAGCGATTTGCCATGGTCCATCGCGCTCAACCAGAAGCCGAGGCCGTTGAGGTCGGGCGTACGGTTGAAGGCCGCGGCATACAGCCGATACGCCTGGCCTGCGGCGCCGTCGGTGTCGAACGCCACGGCCATGTCGGAAAACCGGAGCCGTTCCACATTGACCAGCGTATCGACTGCGCCGGTCCCGCTGTCGGTGACGGTGATGCCGGCGCCGTCGCGCCGCAAGGCAAACGCGCCGTGCGCGGCTTGATACGTCACGGTATCGAGCCCTGCGCCGCCGTCGAAGGCGTCGTTGGCAGCGGTATTGGCGAACAGGTCGTCCTGTGCCGTGCCGGTGACTGCGGTCGGTGAACTTGCTGCGCCGGCGATGATTTTGTCGATGATGAATTTCGCGGTCGCATTGGGGTACTTCTGCCAGAGCAGCGCCGCGAGGCCCGCAACGTACGGGGATGCATACGACGTGCCGCCATCGAGCCAATACTTGTATGTGCCGTCCGGCGCCGCGACATATCCGGTCGAGGCCGCCATCACCCATGGGAACGGCGTATCGCCGGGCAGGTTGGTCGATCCGAACGGCGCGCCCGCCGTGACGTCGTAATTGCCGACGGCGATGCAGATCCCTTCTTTGGCCGCGAGAGCCGGACCGCTGGCGCCATAAATCGACGAATTGCCGCCGGCGAAGACGGTAACGACATTGTGGTCGAACGCATACTGGATGGCGTCGTGGACTTGCTGGCCGTATGTCGGGCGATCGCTGCCTTGCGGGATGCACAAGACCTTCGCGCCATGATCGACGGCCCAGAGAATCGACTTGGCCATGTTGTCGTCATTGCCGCCGTTCGGACCGCCGTCGCGCACGCTCAGGATCTTGGCATCCGGTGCCACGCCGGAGACGTCCGGGCCGGAATGGAAGTCGTGCCTGCCGACCATGATCGAGGTTGCGCCGAGGCCGTGGTCGCGATAGGCGCCGATGGCCGGCGTGGCATCGGTGTCGTTGCCTTCGAAGTCGTAGCCGCCGATGACGCTCTGGTTGATCTCGTCGCTGGGCGCGACGCCGACGTCGATTTCCGCGATCGTGACGCCGGCGCCGGTATAGCCGGCCTTCCAGGCGGACGGCGCGTGAACCAGGTTCAAGGCGAGATTGTTGTTCTGTCCTCCGATCGGCAAGGTGTAGCCGATGTCGGGAACGCCAAGCGAGGCTGCCATATCGATGAGTCCATAGCCCTTGTAGGTGTCCCAGTCGCCGATCGGCGTATGGATGGTTCGCTCGCTGAAGGCAGTGAAGCTCGGGGTCGGGCTCGCGACCGTGATTTCTCCGTAGACCGTCGGATAGAACTCGAAGCCGATGCTCCCTGCCGCGTTCTTGACCAGCCATGCATGCGAGGTCGATGTCGACTGTTGCCACGTTTGCGCGGGCGCGAGCTCGGCGTATTTTTGCAGCACGCCGGCCCGGTCGATCCAGTACAGGGACAGCGTGTCGGTCGTCTTGTTAGTGAGGACGAAGCGGCCCAGTTGGCCGGTGTCGTTGGAAATGATGTTGGCGGAGATCGGGAGGAAGCTGATGCTGTCGTTCATGGATGAGCCGGTGAAATGCTTGGGTTGAATCGTAGAGCTTGGGAGGCAAGGCATCGGGCGGGAGCGGTGCACCGGCTTCCACCGGCAGCAGCGACTCCCGCCCGCCTTCCGGCCTAGGCGTAGTACTGGTACTGGATGCCGTTCTGGATCGAACCGATCACCTGT
>SPQI01000052.1 GCA_004570315.1 Oxalobacteraceae bacterium OM1
GCCGAAGCGGTCGACTTGGATGCTTTCGGCCAAGCGAGCTACCACTACGCCATCGCCTGCACGGGCTCGGTGTTCGAAGCGCTGGACATCCGCTTTCGCGGCGCGCATGTCGAGGGCGGCAATACGGGCGTCATCGGCATTGTTTTCCTGGCCGATTTCAGCGTGCGCGGAGAAGCAGGCCGCTATGGCCCCGGCGTGAGGAACGTCGCTCGCAAGCGCGGGTTCGTGGCCGGACTGCGAGAATGGTTCGGCGTGCAAACGGACAGGCTGGCCACGCGCCACGACGAACCTGCCGAGCCGCAGCTGCGCGCTGCGGAGGTACTGGTCGAAACGCTTGGCGATCATTTCCGCATCGAGCGGCTGGGCGGACACCGGGAGTTTGCCAAAGCACATGGAAGCAGCCGTGCATGTCCTGGTGTCCATGGCATGGCCATTGCCGAGCAGCTGCGCCGCCGATGTGGATGGTCGAAACCATGATCGAACGAAACCACTTGGGCTTATGCCTTGGAGCCATTGCCGTGTGCATGGCGGCATGGCTGTTTGTCGGCTTCGAGCGCTATGTCGGCGATCACGAAACCGGCATGTTCTGGGAGCCTTTCCTGAAGCGGAGGCCGAGCCTGCAGATGACCTTTCGCAATCCTGCCCAATCGGATCTGGAGATCCTGCCACCGGATTCGCTTGGCGCCGATACGAAAGCCGAATTTCTCGAATACTGCCGCGTCCGTTTTGGTTTGGATGACATGGCCATCTGTTTTGAAACGATCAAGGCCGCACGCATATAGGTCGCTCTGTGCTGCGCGCAGATCTCGTCACAGCGCGTCGAGACTCGCCTCCAGCTGCTGATACCGCCATTGCTTCTCGTACCACCCGCCGCGCGCCAGCAGTTCGGCATGGGTGCCCTGTTCGGCGATGCGGCCGTTGCGCAGGACGAGGATGCGGTCGGCGTCGGCCACGGCGGAGAGGCGGTGGCTGGCGATGATGACGGTGCGGCCGATGCGCGTCTCGCGCAGGTGCTGCAGGATGCGCAGTTCGGTGCCAGTGTCGACGGCGGAGAGGGCGTCGTCGAGCAGGAGCAGCGGGCTGTCGGCGAGCAGCGCGCGAGCGATGGCGACGCGCTGGCGCTGGCCGCCGGAGAGCGTTACGCCGCGCTCGCCGACCGGGGTGTCGTAGCCGCTGGGAAAGCGCAGGATGTCGTCGTGGATGGCGGCGAGTTCGGCGACGTGGCGGATATCTTCGCGACTGGCGTCGGGACGCGCCAGCGCGATGTTGTCGGCGATGGACGCGGAGAACAGGAAGGATTCCTGCGGCACCCAGGCGATGGCGTCGCGCAGGGCGTCGAGCCGGTAGTCGTCGAGCGCGTGCGCGCCCCAGTTCAGCGTGCCGGCCTGCGGCCGGTATTGCTTCAGGATGAGGCGCAGCAGCGTGGATTTGCCCGCGCCGGTGGCGCCGACAAGGCCAAGCGTCTTGCCGGGCGCGAGGGCGAAGGAGACCTCGTGCAGCGCCTCGCCCGTCTGGCCGGGATAGCGGAAGCTCAGGTTCTCTGCGGCGAGCGTACCGGGCTGCACTGCGTCCACCGTGCCGGCGTCGGCGATGGTGAGCGGCTCGTCGAGCACCGGCTGCAGGCGGCCCCAGGCGGCGCGGCCGCGCTCGATCAAGGCCAGCACCCAGCCGGCGGCAAACATCGGCCAGATGAGCTGGCCGAGATACATCGAGAAACTCGTGAGCAGGCCGATGGTGAGCAGGCCCTGCCAGACGAGATAGCCGCCCAGCGAGAGCGCCAGCGCGGTGGCGGCGGTGAGCGTCATGCCAACCGCCGGCTCGTAGGCAGCTTCCCAGCGCTGCGCTTCGAAGTTCGCATCGGCGGCATTGTGCGCGAGCGTGGCGAACTGCGCGGCGCTGCGTTCTTCGAGTCCGAGCGCGCGCAGCGTGCGTACGCCGGCAAGGGTTTCCTGCACGTGGTCGTTGAGGTCGCCGAAGCGGTCGAGCGCGGCGGCGGAGGCGTCGTGCACGCGCGTGGAAATGCGCCAGAAGGCGAAGGCCATGAAAGGGAAGGGCAGCAGCGCGATGGCGGTCAGGCGCCAGTCGACGCCGAGGAACATCATGCCCAGCACCATGACGAGCGTGAGCGTGCCGTCGAAGCCGGCGAGGAAGGCTTCGCCGGCGGCCATCTCGACGGCATCGACGTCGTTGGTGGCCAGCGCCATCAGGTCGCCGGTGCGCTGGCGCTGGTAGAAGTCAGGGCCTTGCAGCGAGAGGCGCCGGTACAGGCCGGTACGCAGTTCCACGCCGAACTGGTAGGCAGCGGAAAACAGTTGCAGGCGCCAGCCCACGCGCAGGAAGTAGATGGCGATGCCCATCGCGACGAGGATGGCGAGCTCCATCGCGAGCGCATGGCCGGACAGGCGGCGGGCGACGAGGCCGTCGATGACGGCGCCGACTCTGCGCGGCACCAGCACGGTGAGCACGGCGATGATCGCCAGCATGCACGCGGCGGCGCCGTAGGATTGCCAATGGCGGCGGATGAAGCTGGCGAGCAGCCGGGAAAAGCTCATGCGTGGTCGGCAGAGAGAAACGGCCTCGCTTCCGGATAGGGAACGATGCCGGGGGAAGGAGCGGACGATTGTAGCGTCAATCCGCCTGCAGCTCGCGCGAGCCGGCGAACAGGTCCCAGGTGGCGATGAAGAGGGCGGCGACGGCCGGGCCGATCACGAAGCCGTTGAGGCCGAACAGGGCCATGCCGCCGACGGTGGAGATGAGGACGAGATAGTCCGGCATATGGGTGTCCTTGCCGACGAGGAGCGGGCGCAGCAGGTTGTCGATCAGGCCGATGACGACCACGCCGACGACGATCATCGTTATGCCCTGCCACACCGAGCCGGTGGCGAGCAGATAGATCGCCACGGGGCCCCACACGAGGCCTGCGCCGATCGCCGGCAGCAGCGACAGGAAGGCCATCAGCGCGCCCCACAGCAGCGCGGCGGGAATGCCCAGGAAGAAGAACATCACGCCGCCGAGCGCGCCCTGCACCGCGGCGACGGCGATGTTGCCCTTCACGGTCGCGCGCACGACCGTGGTGAAGTTCTCGAACAGCCGGCGCTTGTGCTCGAACGACAGCGGAATGGCGTGGCGGATGCGGGCCGAAATCTTCGGCCCGTCGCGCAGCAGGAAGAACAGCAGGTACAGCATGATCGCGAAGCTGGTGAGGAACTGGACCGTGCTCTGGCCGAGGATGAGCGCCTTTTGCGCGACCGCCTGGCTGCCATGTGCGGCACTGCTGGAGAGCGTGTCGCGCGCGTCGCTGAGCGAGCCGAGGCCGTAGCTGTCGAGCAGCTGCTTGAGCCAGGGCGGCAGCAGGCCCATCATGCGGTCGAAGTAGGTGCGGAAGCTGAACTGGCCGGAAGACACCTGGTTCCACAGGCTCGTCGCTTCCTGCACCAGCGCGTTGGCAATCAACAGCAGGGGAATGATGACGATCACCAGCGCGAGCAGCAGCGTCACCAGCGCCGCAACGTTGTGGCGCGTTCCGAAGGCCGCGCGGATGCGCCGATGCACCGGCGCGAATACGATGGCGCTGACCGCCGCCCAGAACACCGCGCCGTAGAAGGGCAGCAGGATGGCGCCGAAGGCGAGCGTCACGAGGACGAGCAGCAGCAGGAAGACCTTCTGCTGCAGGGCGGGGGAATTCATGTCGTTATTGGTTTTCATCGTCGGTTATCCTGTCGGCGCAACGGGCCGCACGTGGCATGTGGCATGTGGCTCCGGGTAGACCGGAACGGCGGCCGGGAATTTCCGCGGCGCTCCCTGCGTGACGCTGCAACGCAAGCAACATAAACCAAACTCAAGAACCGGGGGGAAACATGTCTTTGGCGCATCATGGAGTCGAGGGGGGGCGGAGGTGGTGGGCGCTGGGCGTGCTCTGCATCGGCGTGCTGATGATCGTGCTCGACACGACCATCGTGAACGTCGCCCTGCCCTCCATCCGCGAAGACCTGAAGTTCTCCGAAACCTCGCTGGTGTGGGTGGTGAACGCCTACATGCTGACCTTTGGCGGCTTCCTGCTCCTGGGCGGACGACTGGGCGATCTTTACGGGCACCGGCGCTTGTTCCTGGCCGGCATCGCACTCTTCACGCTG
>SPQI01000272.1 GCA_004570315.1 Oxalobacteraceae bacterium OM1
GGACGGCGTCATCGCCGCATGGTCGCCGACGGTCGACATGACCCACGCGATCCGCGCCGTGGACAACGCCTCCACCAACGCGGTGTACAAAGGCCTCGCCCTGAGCGCAGGCGGCAGCGGCAGCCTCCTGTATGCCGCCGATTTCCACAACAACCGGATCGACGTGTTCGACGCCACGTTCAAGCCCGTGACGCTGCCGGCAGGTGCCTTCACCGACCCGTCGCTGCCCTCCGGCTTTGCACCGTTCGGCATCCAGGCCATCAACGGCGACGTCTATGTGGCGTATGCGAAGCAGGACGCCGAGGGGCACGACGACGTCACCGGAAACGGACTCGGCTTCATCAATGTGTTCGATCCGAACGGCACCATGATCCGGCGCTTCGCCACGCGCGGCGAACTGAACGCACCTTGGGGCATGGCACTCGCGCCCGCGGGGTTCGGCAAGTTCAGCGGCCGGCTCCTCGTCGGCAATTTCGGCGACGGCCTGATTCATGCCTATGACTTCGCAACCGGCGAATTCGTCGGCACGCTGAGGGACAACGCACAGAAGCCGATCCAGGTTCCGGGACTGTGGGGGCTGGCGTTCGGCAACGGTTTCGTGAACCAGCCGGTGGACACGCTGTTCTTCGCAGCCGGACCGGCCGACGAGACGCAAGGCTTGTATGGACGCATCGACGTGGCGGCGGAAAGTCAAAGCCAAGGCGGCAGCGGCCAGCAAGGGCAGCAGGGACAACAAGGGCAGCAGGGGCAACAAGGGCAGCAGGGGCAATCGATGCCTCAGTCTCAACCTCAGTCGCAACCTCAGGCGCAGTCGCAACAGTACTGACGCAGGCACGGGAAGGCCGCAGGAGCGGCCTTCGCCGGTCGGTTCGACGTTTCGGGCTTCCTCGCTCAGCCCACCTCCATATCCCGCCGGTGCATGATGCCCCGCCGATCGATCGCCAGGAACGCCAGGCCCGAGGCGTCCAGGAAGTCGAGTCCGCGCTCGCCGAGAAGCATGGCAATGGTCGAATAGCCGCCGGCGACGACCGCCAGCGGCGCCAGCACGCTGACCGCCCGCCAGAACTGTACGGGTTCGCCGGACGCCGGGTCGAGGATGTGGCAGTAGCGCTTGCCGTCCACTTCAAAGAAACGCTCGTAATCGCCGCTGGTGGCCAGTGCGCCGGCCGCCACGGGTATGGACGCGATCGTCGTCGTGGCGTCCCGCGGATGCTGGATGCCGATCAGCCAGGGACGCCCGTCGGGTTGCGGGCCGATGACCCGCATGTCGCCGCCGAGATTGACGAACCCGGACCGCACGCCGCGTGTTGCCAGGATGGCGGCCGCGCGGTCGACCGCGTACTCCTTGCCGAAGCCGCCGAAGTCGATTTCCATCCCCGCGCGAGGGAGCCGGATGCGATGCGCGATGGCGCGCCGGTCCCACTCGATCGACTGCCAGCCGATCAGGTCCAGCAGCGGCGGCAAGGTGTCCGGGTCCGGCCGCCGCGCGGACCGGAAGTCCCACGCGCGCCGCAACACGCCGGACGTGATGTCGAAGCGCCCGGCGCTGAGGCGGAACAGTTCGTCGGCGTAATCCAGCAGCGCCACGGTTTCCTCGTCCAGCGTCACCCATTCGCGGCCCGCTGCGGCGTTGATGCGCGAGACGATGCTGTCGTCGCGATAGCGCGAATATGTCTTTTCGATGCGGCGGACCTCATCCACCGCATGCTGCGCAAGCGCGCGTGCGGCGGCCTCGTCGCGCGCGGCCAGGCGCACCTCGCAGCGGCTGGCCATCGCTGCGAACTCGATGCCGAAGATGGCATCGTCCTCGCTGTTGTGAACCGTGTCGATCACACGCCTGACCCGCCTAGAATTGTCTGGACAGTCCGATATTGATGAACCGCGCGCGCAGCGGCGCCAGCGCAGGCCCGTCGCTGCCGGACCATGCCCAGCTGCTGCGCTGCTCGTAGCGCGCGACCTGCAGGCTGACGCGCACATCACGCGTCAACTGTTTTTCCACGCGCAAGCCGAGTGTCGCTGCACCGAATGCCGAAAGCCGATAGTCCTCCGACACATGGGCGCCCGGTGCGAATGCAAACCCGGCCGGAATCGGCGGGCCGAGCACCGGCGAATACACCGGCGGGAAATAGAAACTGGCCGCGGTCTGCGTGTACCAGCGCACCGAGGGCGTCACTGTCCAGCCCTGCGGCAGCGGCTGCACGTACTCGGTGGTCAGCGTATGGACATGAATGCCGTAGCTGTCGCTGTAGTAGCGATAGCCGAAGCGGCCGGTGCCGCCGCTCTGGTCGAAGTGATGATTCCAGCGCAGCAGCAGGGCATTCCGATTGCGCCGGTCGGGCCGTTGATCGAGATCCTTGTAGGGGTCGTTCAGATAGCCGTGCTCGACCGCATGGCTGAGTTCCGCCTGCACGATGTCGCGCTGCGTCAGGTTCCGGGTGACGCCGGCGCGCAGCTCCAGCACATGCTTCTTCGCGTCCAGGACCAGTCCGTTCACTGGGTTGATCGTATCGTTGGAAACCCCGACGCCGGCATTGAAGCTCGTGTTCTTGTCTTCGGTGGAGACGCTGCCTTCCAGCGAATAGGCGCGCGACTGATAGTCGTTTTCACCGGAATGCGCGAAGCCGGCGCGCAGGCTGCCGCGGGTTAAGTAGCGCGTGACCGCTATGCTTTCGCCATTGCGGCGGTCGCTCATCAAGGAGGCGCCCGAAATGGCCGAGTGGAAGCGCGGTGTGGCTCCGGAAATGCTGTCGGAGACGAAGCCGCCTTCGATCGCCCAGTTGCCGGCGACCGGCAGCGACAGCTGCAGCGATGGCGAATGGACGCCGATCCGGTCCAATCCGGGCTGCCAGTCGCGGTAGTCCTGATAGTTGATGTCGAGCTGCGCGTGGTCCGGCGGCGTCTGGGCGTGGCCGACCGCGGCAATGCCGGGGAGGGCGAGTGCCGCCATGAGCAATCGGCCGCGTGCGCCGGCCGGCACGCTCAGCACATCGCGTGCGCCGCAAGTGCGAGGATCGTTCAGTTGCATCCGCAGCCCCCACCGCCCACATCGCTGCCGCCGGAGGCGCCTTCGCGGCTCACATACGCGTGGTCGGACGCCTTGGCGCCCAGCACATCGTTGCCTTCGATGGTCATCTCGGGTTTGGCGAGCGTCCCTTTCTGCCAAGGCTGCACCGGTTCGAGCGGGGCGCAGGCCGCCGAAGCCGCGAGCAGGCCGGCTCCCGCGATCCGGCTCAGGCAGGTTGCACAGAAGGAGGGCATCAGGACCTCAGCGTCCCTCTGCCGACGGCAGGTGCTGCTTGATCAAGGCTTCCAGTTGCGGCTTGTCGTCGTCGTTGAATCCGACATGCGTGGCCACCACCTTGCCGTCCGGTCCGACCAGCACGGTGCTCGGCATGCCCTTGATGCCGTACCGTGCCGCGACTGCACCTTCGGCGTCGAAGCCCACTGCAAAGCGCGCGGGCAGGGTGGAGAGGAAGTCGACGGCATCCGCGTGGCTGGCATCGACATTGACGCCGACGATCTGCAAGCCTTGCGCGCCGTAACGCGACTGCATGTCGTTCATCCAAGGGAAGGAGCGCCGGCACGGACCGCACCACGACGCCCAGAAATCGAGATAGACGAGCTTGCCGCGCAAGTCGTCGAGCTTGACCTGATGCGCCTGGCCCGGCAGCACGAAGGACGGCGCGAGGCTGCCGGTCTCGGCAGCGTACGCGGGGAGCGCCATGCTTGCCGCCAGCAGGCAGCCGCATAGCACGACGCCGAAGCCGCGTCGCACCGGACGCGTCGGCAGGGCGGCATCATTCATTGATATTCGCTCCTTCCATGACCCATTGATTGAATGTGGCGCGCTCGGCGTCCGTCATGTTCGTCGCATTCCCCAGGGGCATGCGGCGCGCCTGGATCGCCGCGTTCATCAACGGCGCATCGGCCCCGATCTGCGCCGGCGAATCGAACGCGAGTCCTGACTGGTTGAACCCGATCCGCGTGCCGCTGGTGGCCGAATGGCACAGCAGGCAGCGATTGCCGACGATGGTGCGGATCTGGGCGAAGGCCACACCCGGCGTCGGGACCGGTGCGGGAGCGACTGGCGTCACGGCCGGCGGTGGGGCAGGTGCGGGTGCCGGAG
>SPQI01000082.1 GCA_004570315.1 Oxalobacteraceae bacterium OM1
GCATACAGCGCCGCCGCGCCGCACGAGACGGCGAAGGCCGCGTACAAGGCCGACCATGCCAGCGCCTGCCAGCGGAGCGCGGCATTGGGCTCGATCAGGAAGGGATAGCAGGCCAGCGCCAGCAGCGAGGCGAGAATCGACAGCGAGAAATAGCGGTACACCCGCGGGTCGCCCAGCGTGCGGCTGCCCCAGAACTGCAGCAACGGTCCGGTGGACGAAAGCATGAAGTACGGCAGTCCGATGGTCGCCGCCAGCAGCAGCAGGATGCGAATCGATGGATCTTCGGTGCCGTCGGGTTTCCAGCGCGCGGCGGGGATCGCCGGCAACAGCAGCACGCTGACCGCGAGCAGGAGGCAATGCAGCAGCGCCTGCCGGCGCGGCGCCAGCCGGCTGCTGAGGTCGGCATAGGCGTAGCCGGCCAGCAGCATGACCTGGAAGAACACCATGCACGTCGCCCAGACGGCCGCCGAGCCACCGAACCATGGCAGGATCTGCTTTGAGATCAGCGGCTGCACAAGGAACAGCAGGAAGGCGCTGCAGAAAATGGTGGCGGCGAACAGGACTCGGATCATCGAGCTTCCTTGGGCGAGGTCAGTGTTCAGACCGGTGCGCAACACAAGAGTTTGGGGAAACAAGAGTTTGGCGGAACTATTGGCGCTCGCCTTGTCCTTACCTGACCTGACTTGGCACAACGGTTCCTGCAGGACGCCTGATCTCCTGCCGAGCGGAAACACTGGCGCAGTGTGTCGTTCGGCAAGTTGCAGGGAAGGCATGACATTCGAGAATCCTCAATATGCAAGTGCCGCGCTTAACGCACTCTCTTCCCTTTGGAAAGCTATACTGCCGTGGTCTTTCCCGGAGATTTGCGCATGAAGAAAACATTGCTGGGCCTTCTGCTCGCGTCCGTCATGGCCGCGCAGGCCGCCAACCCGCCGGCTGCATCGCCGCCGGTACTCTCGCCCCAGCAGCAGCAAGGCAAGGCCGCGCACCTCGCGGCCGAGATCCTGACCCGCTACCACTACAAGGCGGTGCCGCTCGACGAGGCCATGTCGCGCAAGGTTTTCGCGGCCTATCTGAAGGCGCTCGACCCGGACAAGCTGTTCTTCCTGCAGTCCGACATCGACCAGTTCGCCGACGCGCAGACCAAGCTCGGCGACGCGATCTTCCGCGAGGATCTGCGCGTGCCCTTCGACATCTTCAATGCCTACGAGCAGCGGGTGGTGGAGCGCCTCGGCCAGGCGCGCGAGATGCTCAAGCAGGATTTCGATTTCAGCAAGAACGAAAGCTATCAGTTCGACCGCAGCAAGGAGCCCTGGGCCAAGTCGAGCGATGAGCTCGCCGAAGTCTGGCGCAAGCGCATCAAGAACGAGTGGCTGCGGCTGAAGCTCTCCGGCAAGGACGACAAGGCCATCCGCGAGACGCTCGACAAGCGCTACGCGACCATCCTGCGTTCGGCCTACAAGTACAACAGCGAAGACGTGTTCCAGACCTTCATGAACGCGTACACCAACGCTGTCGATCCGCACACCGACTACTTCGGCCCGAAATCGACCGAGGACTTCAACATCGCAATGAAGCTCTCACTGTTCGGCATCGGCGCGGTGCTGCAGGAGAAGGACGAATACACCACCATCCGCGAACTCACGCCCGGTGGCCCGGCGTCGACCTCCGGCAAGCTCAACGTGGGCGACCGCATCACCGCGGTCGGCCAGGGCAAGGACGGCGCGATGACCGACGTGGTCGGCTGGCGCCTGGATGAAGTGGTGCAGCTGATCCGCGGTGCCAAGGGTTCGGTGGTGCGGCTCGACGTCCTGCCGGGCGAGGCCGGGCCGGACGCCAAGCACAAGCAGATCCAGCTGGTGCGCGACAAGATCACGCTCGAGCAGCAGGCCGCGCGCAAGTCGATGATCCAGTTCAAGGACGGTGCCGTGACGCGCAAGATCGGCGTCATTTCGCTGCCCTCCTTCTATCTGGACTTCGATTCGCGCCGCCGCGGCGACAAGGACTTCAAGAGCGCCTCGCGCGACGTCGCCCGCCTGCTCGACGAACTGAAGAAGGACAAGGCCGACGGCGTGCTGGTCGACCTGCGCAACAACGGCGGCGGTTCGCTCGACGAAGCGGTCGACCTCGCCGCGCTGTTCATCGGCAAGTCGCCGGTGGTCCAGGAGCGCACGTCGCAGGGCAAGGTGAAGGTGGAAGTGCCGGCGACCGCCAAGCGCGCTTGGGACGGCCCGATGGGCGTGCTGATCAACCGCGGTTCGGCCTCGGCATCGGAGATCTTCGCGGCGGCCATCCAGGACTACGGCCGCGGCGTGGTCATCGGCGAACCGAGCTTCGGCAAGGGCACGGTGCAGACCATCCTCAACCTCGACCAGATGGTGAACAACGACAAGGCGAAGTTCGGCGAGCTGAAGATGACGGTGGCGCAGTTCTTCCGCGTCAACGGCGGCACCACGCAGTTGCGCGGCGTCACGCCCGACATCGGCTTCCCGGCGATTTCCGATCTGAGCAAGTTCGGCGAATCGGCCTACGACAACGCCCTGCCGTGGACCTCGATCAAGCCGGCCGACTACGCGCCGATGGGCGAGATGGGCGGGCTGCTGCAGACGCTGAAGAACAAGCACGCCTCGCGCATCGCGGAGGACCGCAACTTCCAGTACTTGCTCGAAGACATCGCCGCACTGGAGGCGCAGCGCAAGAAGCAGGTCATCTCGCTGAACGAGGCGGAGCGCCGCAAGGAGCATGACGCGGAAGAGGCGCGCCGCAAGGCCCGCCGCGCCACGGTCACCGCCAAGGGCGAGGAAGCCGCGAAGAACTCCGACACCAACAGCGCCGACCTGCTGGCCGAGGACGATCCCGACGACGACACCGCGCCGGCACCGACGACGGCCCAGACCGACAAGAACAAGAAGCCCAAGCGCGACGTATGGCTGAACGAGGCTGCACACATCGTGAGCGATGCGATCGACCTGCTCAAGCGCAATCCCAACCTGGCGGCACGCACGCCGGAGCACGCGCTGCCAAGCGCAAGCCGGGACCGGACGGGACAGGAATAAAAAAACGGCGGGGATGACCCGCCGTTTTTTTTGCTGCCGCTTCCTGTCAGTCTGTCAGTCTGTCAGCGTGTCAGCGCGGGAACTGCCTGCTGCGGCTGCGCTGCCTTGCCTTCCTTCTTCGCATCGGGCTGCTCGACGTTCACCTTACTGCCCAGCGTCATCGCATATTCGTGCGTGAACAGCGAGCCGTAGAAGAAGATCTGCGCCGAGTAATAGATCCAGGTGATCAGGATCACGACCGAGCCGGCCGCGCCGTAGGTCGAACCCAGATCCGCATGCGCCACGTACAGGCCGATGGCGAACTTGCCGATGGTGAACAGCACCGCCGTGATGAGCGCGCCGACCCACACGTCCTTCCAGTCGATCTTGGCAGCCGGCATGTACTTGAAGATGACGGCGAAGAGACCTGTCAGCACCGCGAAGGCGATGACGTTCGAGATGATCTGCGACACGATCTTGAACAGGCCGGTCGCATCGCCGCCGAACACGTTGCCTACCGCGGCCAGCGCCGTGCTCACCGCCAGCGTGGAGATCAGCATCAGCACCAGGACGAGAATCAGGCCGAAGGACAGGAAGCGTTCGCGGATGAGGCTCCATAGCCCGGACGACGTGGATTTCGGCACTTCCCACAGTTCGTCGAGGCTGTCCTTCAGCTCGGTAAAGGCAGTGGTGGCGCTGACCAGCACCAGGACGGCCGAGATGATGCCGGCGAACAGGCCGCCGCTGCTCTTCTTCTCGCCGCCCGCCAGGATGGTCTGGATGGCGTCGGCGCCTTGCTGTCCCATGAGTCCGCCCATCTGCTCGATGAGCAGGTTGCGCACCGTGTCCTCGCCGAAGATGAAGCCGGCGATAGTCACGACCAGCACCAGCATCGGCGCCAGCGAGAACAGCGTGTAGAGTGCGAGCGCCGCGCCCTTGCTGGCGGCGCGGTGCGCGGACCACGCCTTGCCGGCGGCGATGGCGACATGCAGCAAGGCTTTCGGATAGGACTCGTGCTTGAGCGCTTGCACCTGCTGGCGCTGTTCGCTGCGCTCGGC
>SPQI01000124.1 GCA_004570315.1 Oxalobacteraceae bacterium OM1
GGTGTAGGTCGTCGGGTCGCCGGAGACGGTGTAGGTGGTCGCCGAGGCGAAGGTGATCTTCACCGGCACCTGCAGGTTGGGGTCGGTCGGCGCCGGCGCATTCACCGAGCCGGCGCTGATCTTGCCGTTGCCGGTGTTGTTCGTGCCCACCGAGGTCCGGATCGGCGACGACGCCGCAATCTTGTTGACGTCGTTGATGACGACCGAAAACGAGGCGGCGCCGTCGATCGTCGGGCGCACCAGGAATTCGTCGCCGTCGGCGCTCGCGCCGCCCAGCGAATTGAAGCTCAGGCCGTCGACCGGCGTCGTCGGCAGCGTGGCGCCGGTGTAGACGTGCGTCTTGTCCGACAGGCGCACGATGTCGTACTGGCCACCGACGAAGCGCACCTGGTAGTCGCTGCCCGTCAGTGCCGTGCCATCGGCGAGCGTGACGCCGAGCTGTTCGTTGCCGGTATTGCGCGAGCTGGCGTTGACGACCGGAGGTGCGACCTTGAAGAAGTCGCCGCCCATGGCGCCGTTGCGGTCCTGGCCGAGCTGATGCTGCGCATTGAAAGTCATTGCCAGGCCGACGGCCACGCGGCCGAGCTGGCTTTGCGCGGGGTCGAGCGTATTGGCGCGGAAATCGAGCAAGCCGCCGAGATTGCCGCCGGTGAAGTTGCGTTCATCGAGGACCACGACGCCTCCGCCGCTGGCGTAGCCGACTTCGGTGCGCGTGCCGTCGGTCGGCGACACGGTCGGCGTGAGATTGTAGGTCTGGGTATCGACGACCAGCGGCTGGCCATTGCCGATGAAGACGTTGTAGGTGCTGCCCTGCTTCACGTAGGAGACCTTGATCTCCTTGCTCAGCTCGCTGATGAGCTGGTCGCGCTGGTCGAGCAGGTCGTTGGCCGGCGCCTGGTCGCCGCTCGGCCCCTGGGCTTTCGCAATGGCGTCGTTCAGCGTGGCGATCTGCTGGGCGTAGCTGTTGATGGTGCGGATGGTGTCGCCGATCGCGCCTTCCACGCCGTTGCGGATGTCCTGCAGGCGCGTGTCCATGGACTGGAAGCGCGCAGCCAGCGCCTGCGAGGACGACAGCATCGATTGCCGCGTCGGCACCGAACCGGGATTGGAAGCGAGGCTCTGCACGCCGCTGAAGAAATCTTGCAACGCCGGCGCCATGCCGGCATCGCTGTCGGCCATCATGTCCTCGACCTGCTTGATCTGCGCGGCGTAGGTGTCGTAGCCGTACTTCTGGGTCTGCGCATTGGTGACCTGAATGTTCAGGTACTCGTCATAGACCCGGCGCACGGCCTCCACGCTGGTGCCCTTGCCGAGGAAGCCGCCGCCGAAGTTCTGGGCGCCGGCCGAGGTCTGGATGACCACCTGGCGCGTGTAGCCGGGGCTGTTCGCGTTGGCGATGTTATGCGCTGTGGTGGCCAGGCCGACCTGCGCTGCGGAGAGTGCGCTCTGGCCGATTCCGAGAATGCTGGATCCCATGGCGGTTCTTCTTTAAAGAGATATCGCTGTCTACGGCAGCCGCGCGGAAAACTTGAGCCCGCGTTATCAGGCAGACAATGAATGGTTGATGATGCGGGTGAGTTTGGCGGCGTAGTTCGGGTCGGTGGCGTAGCCGGCGCGCTGCAGGCCCTGCGCGAAGCCGGTTACGTCCTGGGCATTGGCAAGCACCTGTTCGTAGCGCGGATTGCTGCGCAGGAAATTGGCGTAGTCGCGGAAGGAATCGGCGTACGAGTCGTAGGCGCGGAATTTTTCCACGCGCGTCTGCGGCACGCCGTTCACATATTCTGTCGTTGCCGCTTCGACAACCTTGCCCTTCCATCCCGGCCCAGCCTTGATGCCGAACAGGTTATGGCTTTGCGTGCCGTCCGCCCCGACGATCTCGCGCCTGCCCCAGCCGCTCTCGAGCGCGGCCTGGCCGAGCATGAACTTGGCAGGAATGCCGGTGGCGCGGCTCGCCTCCTCGGCGTGCGGTGCCATCTTGTCGGCGAACTCGCGCACGTGCATGGGCTGGGCGGCGCTGGTACGAATCGGTTCCTGCGCGATGCCGGATGCCGTGGGTGCAGTCGGCGATGCAGCATTGCCGCCGGCATCGGCTGCGTTCGCAGTCGGCGCACGATGCTGCGCCATGTTCGACAACTGCCGCACCAGCACGTCGGCGAGGCCGACGCCTCGCGATGCCATGGTCTGGCTGAGCTGCTGGTCGAGCATGGAGGTGTACATGCGGCTCTGCTCGCTGTCGAACATGCCGTCGTGCGGCGTGGCGTCGCGCATGCTCTTCATGACCATGTTCATGAACAGCGCCTCGAACTGCTTGGCCGTTTCGCGCAGCGCCTCGGGCGAATTCTGCTTCGCCGCCTGGCGCAGGTCAGAGACGCCCTTGACGTCGACCGCGAGGCTGCCGGTGAGGTTGGTTGGACTGACCATGGCGGCTTAGATGATCTCCAGCTCGGCGCGCAGCGAGCCGGCCGCCTTCATCGCCTGCAGGATGGCGAGCAGGTCCTGCGGCGTCGCGCCGATGGCGTTGAGCGCCTTCACCACGTCGGCCAGCGACGTGCCGCCCTTGAGCAGCAGCACCTGGCCCGGCTCCTTGCGAATGTCGATCTGCGATTGCCCGGCCACGACCGTCTGGCCGTTGGAGAGCGGCGCCGGCTGGCTGATGACCGGTTCGGTATTGATGACCACCGAGAGGTTGCCATGCGAGACGGCGCAGCTGTCCAGCGTCACCGCCTGGTTCATCACGACCGAACCGGTGCGGGCATTGAGAATGACCTTGGCCGCCGTCTGTGCCGGCGTCACCTGCATGCTCTCCAGCGCGCCGAGGAAGGCGACGCGCTCGTCGGCACGCGCCGGGGCGCGCACGCGGATCACGCGGCCATCCTGCGCCGCGGCGGTATCGTTGCCGAAGCGCTTGTTGACGGCTTCCACCACGCGGCTAGCGGTGGAGAAGTCGGTGTCGTTGAGTTCGAGGAAGATCGAGTCGCCCTGCCCCAGCTGCGTCGGTACGGCGCGTTCCACGGTAGCGCCGCCGGAGATGCGGCCCACGCTCAGGTGATTGACGACCGTCTTGCTGCCATTGGCGGAAGCGCCGACACCGCCCACCAGCACGTTGCCTTGCGCCATGCCGTAGATCTGGCCGTCCGCACCCTTGAGCGGCGCCATGAGCAGCGTGCCGCCGCGCAGGCTTTTCGCGTTGCCCATCGAAGACACCGTCACGTCCAGCGTCTGTCCCGGCTGCGCGAACGCTGGCAGCGAGGCCGTCACCATCACTGCCGCCACATTCTTCAGCTGAAGGCTGGTGGCTGCCGGCAGGCTGACGCCGAGGCCTTGCAGCATGCTGATCACGCTTTGCACCGTGAACGGTGTCTGCGTGGTCTGGTCGCCGCTGCCGTCGAGGCCGACCACGAGGCCGTAGCCGATCAACTGGTTCTGGCGCACGCCCTGGATGCTCGCAAGATCCTTCAGGCGTTCCGCATGCACGGGAGCCGCGCCGAGCAGGCAACAGGTGCCGGCGATGGCGAGCGCCGCGCGGCGCAAAGTGTGGAGTGTGATGCCTTTCATGCCGTTTGCTCCGTCACAGGGGCAGCATGCTCATGAAGAAGCGTGCCACCTGCGACATGAATTCCGCCTTGTCGATGCGGCTGTTGGTGCGGTACTCGACGCGCGCATCCGCCACTTGCGTCGATGCGACGACGTTGCCGTTGATGCGGTCCGGATTGACCACGCCCGAGAAGCGCACGTATTCCGTGCCCTTGTCGAAGGCCACCTGCTTCTCGCCGCTGACGACGAGATTGCCATTCGGGAGCACTTCGATGACCGACACCGTGATCGTCCCGGTGAAGGTGTTACTCGAACTGGCCGCGCCCTTCTCGCCGAAGCTGTTGGAGCCGCTGGCGCTGGCGCCGCCCAGACCGGTGGTGCCAAAGAAATTCGGCGCGGCCACCGTGACGCTGCCGCTGCGGCTGGAAGAATTCGCTACTGCCTTGCCAGCGCTGGTGTTTTCGGCGATCGCAATCGTCAGCACGTCGCCGACCATGCGGGCGCGGCGATCCTCGAACAGCGGGCGATAGGCCGCGTTCTGGAAAA
>SPQI01000117.1 GCA_004570315.1 Oxalobacteraceae bacterium OM1
GGCAGGCCCTGCGGATCGGCGTACATCGCCGCCGCTTGCAGAGCGCTGCGCAGATGACGGGCGAGCAGGCGCTGCCAGAGTTCGAACGGGAAGGCATCGAGCGCGGGCAGGCCGGCGGAGAAGGCGCGTACCTGCAGCGGATCGGTACAGGCGCCGAGCCCTGCAATGAGCCGGCCGCGCCGCGACAGCGGCGGAAGGGACGGCGCGAGTGCGCGCGGCTTGCGCGGCAGTGGCGCGGGCGCTTGCACATAGCTGCCGTCGCCCACGCTGCGGCGCAGGTAGCCTTCGGCTTCCAGTTGTCCATAGGCGGTTTCCGCCGTGCTGCGCGAGATGCCGAGATCCTGCGCCAGCACGCGCGTCGACGGCAGCCGGCTGCCGCTCGGCAGCGTGCCTTCGACAATGGCGTCGCGTACCGCGCGATACACGCGCGTGGACAAGGCGAGCGGCGCATGTTCGCTGCGCTCCAGCAAGGCGAGCAGGGCGCCGGGAAGTGCCTTGTCCGAGGTGGTCATAATGGTCTGCAGTATTGGGAAGAATTGGTATGCATGAGCAGACCATTGTAAAGTACGATGGCTGGCATACGGTAACCACGAGACCCTCGCCATGCAAGCCCAGCTCCAGCACTATCTCGACAAGCTCGCCTACGAAATCGATTCTTCCGACCTGCATGCCGCGCTGACCGCGAACGAACGCATCGTGGTGATCGACGCGCGCACTCCCGAGGCCTACGCGCGCGAACACATTCCCGGCGCCGTCAATGTGCCGCACCGGACGATGGATGCCGAGCGCACCGCCGGCATCGACCGCGCCGCCGCGCTGGTGGTCACCTACTGCGACGGCATCGGCTGCAACGCCTCGACCAAGGGCGCGTTAAACATGACGAAGCTCGGCTTCCAGGTCAAGGAATTAATGGGCGGACTGGACTGGTGGAAGCGTGACGGCTATCCGACCGCCGGCGAGGCCGGCTCGCAGGGCAACAGCGAAATCCTCTGCGGCTGCTGAGATCGCTCAGGCCTGCGCCTGAGCGGCGCGCGCTTCCCCCAGCAGCCAGTCGCAGAAGGTCTTCACCGCCGGCCGCGTCTCGGCTTCCGGCAGGCGCAGCAGGTGAAAGCGATACGGGCCGGAAACGCGCTCTGGAAATGCGCGCACCAGCCTGCCGGTGCGCAAATCTTCGCCCGCCAGCACGTCGGCCGCGACCGCCACGCCCTGGCCGTTGGCGGCGGCTTCGAGCGTCAGGTAGGTATGCGAGAAGCTCGGGCGCAGCGGACCGGTGTAGTTCAGGCCGAAGTGCTGCAGCCAGCGCGGCCAGTTGATCTCTTCCGGAATGCGCGGCTCGAGTTCGTCGTGCAGCAGCGGCAGCCGCAGCAGGTCGCCCGGCGTGCGCAAGGTGCCGGCCTGGGCGAGGAAGCCAGGACTGCAGACGGCGGAGAAGCATTCATCCAGCAAGGCATCGGCCTTGAGCCCGGGATACGGTCCTGGACCGAGCCGGATCGCCACGTCGACGCCTTCATGCAGGAAATCCACCGGATGCAGCGAGGCCAGCACCCGCATGTCGATCTGCGGGTGGCGCTCGCGCAGGCTGCCCAGGCGGGGCATCAGCCAGCGCGTCACGAAGGAGGGCACCGACGTCACCGTCACCACGTTCTCGTCGCTGTGCCGGCGCACCTGCTCGGAAACTTCCGCGATGCCGGCCAGCAGCGGCTTGAGCGCGTTGGCGTATTGCCGCCCGGCGGGCGTCAGCACCACGCCGCGTGCCAGGCGCTGGAACAGCGTCACGCCCAGCCACTGCTCCAGCTGCTTGACCTGATGCGCGACGGCACCGGCAGACACGTGGAGCTCGTCGCCGGCATTCTGGAAGCCGCCGAGGCGGGCGGCGGCTTCGAAGGCACGAACGGCGGCGAGCGGCGGGAGACGAATTGGCATAGGGTCAAAGATTTTGGGGCTTACCGGCAAGAATATTGGTTTGTTCCTTCGACGGCAAGGCAATAGACTGGCTGGCATCCCGTTTTGCCTTAACCATTTTTGCCCTTTTTGCTGTGAACATCTCCCGCCAGACTGCCACCCTTCTCGTTCTCGTCGCCGCCACCGGTTTTGGCGCGATGGCGATGTTCGCCAAGTTCGCCTATGCCGCCGGCATCACGCCCGCCATGCTGCTCGCCGTGCGTTTCGTGCTTGCGACCGCCTTGCTCGCGCCGGTGGTGTGGTGGAAGGGCCTGCGGCTGCCGCGTGGGCGGGTGCTGGCCGGATTCGTACTGATGGGCGCGCTCTACACCGCGCAGTCGCTGAGCTACTTCAACGGACTGCTGCACGCGAGCAGCGGGCTGATCGCGCTGCTGCTCTACGCATATCCCGCATTGGTCACGCTCTTCGAAGTGCTGCTCGGCTGGGAGCGCTTCGACCGGCGCACCGGCATGCTGCTCGCGCTGGCCATCGTGGGCATGATCGTCACGCTCGGCGGCGACCTGCAGGGCGACCGGCTCGGCATCGCGCTGGGCCTCGCCTGCGCCTTCATCTATTCCAGCTATCTCATCCTCGGCGGCCGGCTGACGCGTTCCACCACGCAAGCGGTCGATCCCCTCGCGAGCACGCTGGTGATTCTCGCCAGCGCGGCCGTGGGCAATGTCGCGCTCGCACTGAACAGCCAGTCGCCGTTGCCGCAGACGCCGGGTGCATGGTTGGCAATCGCGGCGATCGCGCTGTTTTCCACGGTGATCGCCATTGCCTGCAGCCTCATCGGGGTCAAGGTCATCGGTGCGCCGAAAGCCTCCATCCTGTCGACATTGGAGCCGGTGATCACCATCCTGCTCGGCGCCATGGTGTTCGGCGAAGTCGTCGGTACGGGCCAACTCATCGGCGGCGCGATGGTCCTCACCGCGGTCGTGATGCTGGCGCAGAAGCCGCATCCCGTGGTGGACGGCGCGAAGGCCGTCGCCGCGGTGCAGTAAGACTAGTCGGTGTTCCGCGGCACCTCCGCGTCCGGACAAGAGAGTCCTTGCAGCAGGCGGCGTTCGCAACGGCGGCGCACGCTCTGCTGGATAGCTGCAGCCGAGGCCGGCGTTTCCGGTAAATGCTCCTGCGGCACGCTGCCGATGAAGGGCAAGCGGCCGAAGGGGTCGTAGGGCAAGTCGTTCATCGGGCCTCCATGGCTTCAGGTGCAAGGGCTGCCGGCACGCCTGCGCTGCGCAACACGGCACGCCAGGCCAGCACGTCGTAGTCGGCGATGCCGGCGCGATCAAACGGGTCGTCGGCAATCCATGCCAGCACATCGGACTTCGCTTCCGCGCGCGCCAGGATGGCACCACCTTCGCGCGGGTCGAGCGGTCCGGACAACAGGAAATGCCCGGCCGCGTAATGCGCGTGCAGCCAGGTGCGATGCGCGTCGACATGGCGATCGACTTCAGCGAGCGGCGCGCGATAGCGCAGGATGATCAGATACAGCATCCCTTCCTCCTTCATTCCGGCAGCAGCAGTACCGAACCGGAAGTCTCGCCGGTCTCCAGAAGCCGATGCGCGCGCGCTGCTTCCGCCAGCGGCAACCGCGTGCCGATCTCCACATGCAAGCCCGCCGCCAGTCGCTGCAGCGTCGCAGCCGTGCCGTCGCGGTAACGCTGCAGATCGCTCATGAAGCGGAACACGCCGGGACGCGCCAGGGCAATGGAGCGTGACGGCCCCAGATCCGCCATGGACACGCTCTCCACGGCGCCGGCCACGTGCCCGACGCTGGCCGCCACGCCGAACGGACGCACGCAGGCAAGGGTCTTCGCCAGCGTCTCGCCGCCGATCCCGTCGACGGCGAAATGCACGCCGTGCCCGCCCGTGAACTCGCGTACGGCATCGACGAGATCCTCCTCGCGATAACGCACCGCGCGATCCAGCCCATGCGCCATGGCGAGCCGCGCCTTGCTGTCCGAGCCGACGGTGCCGATCACTCGTGCCCCGAGCGCCTTCGCCCATTGCACCAACACCAATCCCAGACCGCCCGCGGCGGCATGCACCAGTACCGTGTCGCCCGCACGGACGGGGCGCACATGATGCAGCAGCATGTGCGCCGTAATCC
>SPQI01000284.1 GCA_004570315.1 Oxalobacteraceae bacterium OM1
ACACCCCTCACCCCGCCGCCATCGACACCCCCCCCCCATGAAACGCCCGCGCCGCCAGCTGCGCATTACTCACCCGATTCTCCGCCGCCACACGCGACGCCACATACTGCAAAAACGCATCCAGCTCGCGCCACGCATTCAGCTCCCCGACCTGCTTCGAATGCCACCACAAGTGGAAAACCTTCCCATGCGCGCAGGCGTGATCGAACAGCGCGTACAGCCGGCGCAGCCAGTTGTCTTCCGCCAGGGCCGTCCAGAGTCCCTGCTGCCGGTGCAGCCACTGCCCCGCCGCGAGGAAATTGCGGATGTAGACGTCGCGCGAGTGCGGGAAGAACTGGATCGTCGTCGGCATCGTGAACGGATCGCGTCCGGCGTCGAAGCGCAGGTTGGTCGTGGTTCTGGCGTAGTGATAATTGCAGGCCCGCACCAGGCGGATGTCGCGCTCGGTGTATTTGCCGCCCGGGTAGCAGAAGCCGTGGACCGGTACGCCGATCAGGTCTTCGAGTCGCGTCTTGCTCTCTGAAATCTGATAGTAGGCCTCGCGCACGTCCACGTAGTTCAGGTAGCAGTGGTCGTAGGTATGCGAACCGATTTCGAAGCGTTTGCCCAGCTGGCGCATCTGCACGGGCGACAGCATGGCCGGGTCTTCGCGGTTGTGTACGGGAATGAAGAAGGTCGCGCCGAAGCCGTGCTTCTCGAGCAGTTCTGCGGCCTGCAGGTCGGACGGATGACCGTCGTCGATCGAGCAGGTGAAAAGTGTTCCCTTGCTGCGGTCCAGTCGGATTGTCTGTTGCTGTTTCATCGGCGGTGTAGCCCCGCTTGGGAAGTCGTTCAGATTCATGAAATGGCGTGGCTGGTTGGCGTTCACCCGGGCGAGCCGCCGGCCTGTGGAACGCCGCGCGGTCCGCCCAGGGCGAACCGGCAGGCGTCCAGCAAGCCTTGGGCTGCATGGTCGAAGGTGTACTCCTGTACCAACGACATGCTGCGGCGCGAAAAGGTTTCCTCGAGCAGCGGATCGGCCAGGATGGCGGCGATGCCGTCGGTCCATGCCACTTCGTCGAGCGCGCGCACGTAGCCGTTCTCGCCGTCGCGCACGAGTTCGCCTGCCACGCCCGCTTCCGGCGTCACGATTACCGGCAGGCCGGCCGCGCAGGCCTCGTTGGCGACGACGCCCCAGGGGTCCCAGAGTGTCGGGAAGAGAAAAAGGCGGCTGGCGCGGTAGAGCGCCGGCAGTTCGCGTTGCGCGGCATAGCCATGGAAATGCACGTCGAGCACATCGCGCACGTCTGCGGCGGCGCGGCGCATCTCCGGTTCGAGGCTGCCCGCTCCGGCGACCAGCATGCGCAGCGGCCGCCCGAGCCGGCGCGCGGCACCCGCCGCCACGCGCAAGGCGAACATCGGATTCTTCACCGGTTCGATGCGGCCGGAAAACATCAGGTCCCAGGTCTTCGCTTCCTGCGGCGCGGTCGTGAAGGCATGGTTGTCGATGCACAGGCAGGACTTGAAGCAGCGGTCCGCGGTAATGCCGTAGGCCTCGTAATGCCGCTCGCCGCCGACGCTGGCCGGACAGAAGGCCGCCGTGCGCGCGTACACGATGCGTCGCACCGCGCGATGGATTCGGCTCAATCCCTGTTCCGACACGTCGGTGCCGTCCGTCATCGCGATGTGCACCAGTCCCTTGGCCGCCGCGTAGGCGAAGGCGTACAGGTGCGTGGGATTGAAGCCGTCGGTGATGACGATGTCCGGCGCGAAGCGGCGCAGCGCACCGATGACGTCGGGATTGTTATGGATATAGCGGCCGCCCACCTCGTGATAGCGCTCCTTCAGGAACACATGGTCGAACTCGAGCGGCGGCAGATCCCACAGCCGGTTGGGTTCGCGCCGCGTGCAGAAGATGGCGTGAAACGTGATGCCCGGCATCTGGGCGAAACGCTTGAACACGGGAATGCGGTACGGCGGCGGCGTATTGGTGACAAGGGCGACACGGATGGTCTGCATGGCGGCGTAAGCGGTCCCGGAATATTCAGGCCGCGGACCGGGATGCGCGTTTCCGGTCTTGCTGCCGGATGATCGCGCCTCTTGCGGGACGGCTTCTTCTATTTTCATGTGCTCGGCCGACGCACGACAGTTTCCTGCCGGCTTCATCGGCGTGTTCGGTTAGGCACAGTGTAGGGGAGATGCCGCGGCCTCCGACTGAGCGAAATCATGGAGCAGCCGAGATCGCTTGCCGATTGGCGCAACTTGAGACGGAGTTGAGGCGTTGCTTGAGATGATGTGCGCAAGTCCTTGATTCGAAGAGGCGTCGAAGTCAGCGCTTCTCGCGATGCCGGAACTGCCAGGCGCGCACGTAATTGACTTCGAAAGCGTTGCCCTTGCCGGTGGGCGTGGTGTCGTCCGGGTTGCCTGCCGCGCTGCCGTACCAGAGGTCCAGCAGCAGGTACATCGGCTCCTTCATGGCAATGCCTTCAACCACATGCACCGGCTTGCCGTCGAAATAGAAGGTGTGCTTGTTCGGCTCCCACTTCACGGCGTACTTGTGGAAACCGGCCGAGAGGTCGATATGCGCCTCGTGCATGTGCGGCGTCGCTTCCTGGCCGTCGCCGATCCAGACGGTGGTGCCGTAGACGTTGGGCCGCTGCATGCCCTGCTTGTCGGTGTAGCCCCAGCCTTCGCCTGCCGGATAGGCTTCCATGATGTCGATCTCGGGCCGGCGTTTTTCATCAGGATGCGCCAGCAGCCAGAAGGCCGGCCATACGCCTTTGCCGCGTGGCAGCTTCGCTTCCATTTCGAAATAGCCGTAGAGCTGCTTGAACTTGCCGTCGGTATCGAGGGTGCGGTTGAAGAACTCGCCGTTGGCATCTCGCTGCGGCCAGATCTTCAGCGCGCCGTTTTCCACGGCGTAGTTCTTCGTCGGGTTGGAACGCTCGTACCAGATGTGATCGTTCCACACGGACTTGTCCCAGGACTCGAACTCCTCGGAGAAGGTCGGAATGTAGTCGCCGGCATCCTGGCCGAATGGGCCGGGCGCATTGCGCTGGGTCTTGCCGCCCTTCTTCGCGATGGCCGACGCCGTCCGGGCGGGCGCGACTGCTTGCGAGCCCTCTTCGCCAAGGATGCGGAAGCCGGGCGGCGGATCGTCCTGGGCGGCAGCAGGAAAGGCAGCGGCAGCGAGCAGGCATGCGGCGGCAATGAAGCGCACGGGGCGGAACTGGGCAGGGAAGCGGAACATGGGCATCACCATTGTCGATCTCGCTGCAATGTGCCCAAGGCGGTCCGGATACGCCATGACCGCCATCAGCAAAGCCGCAGGAATCGCGCGCGGCGAATGCAAAAAAGCCGGCGCTGAGGCCGGCTTTTTTGTTTGCGCATCCCCGTGCAGGGAATGCGCTTGCGCACTGCTTACTTGAACTGCCAGGCGCGGACGTAGTTGACGATGTAGGAGTTGGCCTTGCCCTGCGGGGTCGAGTTGTCCGGATCGTGGCTGGCGCTGCCGAACCAGAGGTCGAGCAGGATGTACATCGGGTCGCTCATGCTGACGTTGTACGACGCGACTTCCTTGCCGTCGAAGTAGAAAGTCTGCTTGTTGGCTTCCCACTTCACTGCGTATTTGTGGAAGCCGGCGGAGAGGTCGATGCCCGGCGAAACCATCTTGAAGCCGGCCTGATGCCCGTCGTAGTCGCCGACCCAGGTGGTCGCGCCGTAGACGTTCGGATGCGGCTGGCCGTCGGAACCGGTGACGCCCCAGCCGTTGTCGGTACCGCCTGCGTAGGCTTCCATGATGTCGATCTCGGGACGGCGATCGCCCGGGTGCGCGAACAGCCAGAAGGCCGGCCAGGTGCCGCGGCCGACCGGCAGCTTGGCTTCCATTTCGAAGTAACCGTACTGCTGCTGGAACTTGCCGTCGGTATCGATGGTGCGGCGGAAGAATGCACCGCTGGCGTCACGCTGCGGCCAGATCTTCATGGCGCCGCCTTCGACGGTCCAGTTCTTGGTGGCGTTGGAGCCTTCGTACCAGATGTGGTCGTTCCACATGC
>SPQI01000223.1 GCA_004570315.1 Oxalobacteraceae bacterium OM1
CGCTTTCGTTTCCATCATCACCGCGAAGCAGTCACTGCGGCATGCTGCGCAAAACTGCCTTCGCCGGCTGGTCCCGTGTTACCGCACGCGGGCCACTGATGCATAAAACATTACCGCACATCAATTAGCATATGACGGGCGCGGTCCGCTTTTGGCCATCGTCGACCTACTGGGCTGTTAATTTTCGCGATCAGTGACCGAGCTCTTTTGTCCAATCGTGAACCGGTAGCGCAGCGGACACGACCAGTGCGAACAGGCGTTCCGCTAAAGCACTTTGGATCAAAATTCGCCGTAAATTGCGATCGCTACCACACGAAAATCAACATTTCGAGCGCGACCCGACCCGGAATTTGGCAGAAACCATACCGCCAATTACACGTGCTGCAGCCGATTGCGGGTGGAACTACGGCGTTTTAATGACAAGCACGAGCCCGGTCAGAAATCGATCGACTTCGCTTTCCCATGTACGCATCGCGCGATGGAACAGAAGATGCCCATCGATCTGGTCGACTGCGTACAGCATGAACCTGACATTGCCACCGGCATGCTCGAACGCCTCGGCATACTTCCGCACTGACTCGTCTGAATAAAAGCCATCGCCGTGCGCGTAGAGAAACAGGTTGGGAACCTTCGCGCCCGCTCCTGCCTCGCTGAACAGGATGGCGTTGAGGTCCTCGCCGCCGCAATTGTCGCTCTTCCAGCCGCCGGAAAAATTGATGACCCCAACGGCGCTCCCGGGGTGGTTCGCAGCATACATAGATGCCAGCATCCCGCCACGCGAATGGCCGGCCAGGACAATATTGTTCATCGAAGCCCACGGCTGGCGTCGTAAGTAGTCATAGACAGCGGCCACGGCTTCCGACGCATAGTGTATCCCCTGCCTTGCCGATTCCACGTTACAGGCCGATGGTTCTTCCCTGTTGATGCCCTCGGATTGGCCGCGCCCTCTGCGCATAGGAACAATCAGCACGATACCCTTGGAAACCAGATACGTGCCAAATGCTGCTGCCTTTTCGGTATAGGTTGCTGGAATCGGTCCACCACTCGAACCGTGGTTGAAGATCACGATCGGGAAAGGCCCCGCACCGTCCGGCTTATAGACCGTTGCCTCCAGTTGGACGGTACGCTTGCCAACGAGACCCGGCTCTTGCATTGGCACCCAGATAGATTGGCCAGTTGCTGCAGCATAGGCGTACCGTGCGGCACAGAACAACAGCAGAAATAGCAATGCCAGCCATGGATGCCTGTTCATTAAAGGTCTCTTTGGGGGTGACGACTAAGCAATCGTTGCATGCCGCTCGCAAATACACAATGCCGCGCGTGGCAGTGATCAACGTCTCTTCCTGGTCGCACCCAGACGAACGCCTGTTCAGTCGCAGTGACGGCTCTGCACCGCTTATGAGTCGTTCGAATTTGAAGTGTGGACTTCCGAGCCCGACCCAAAGCAGACGTTTAACGTTTATGTCGACCGGCGCGGCGCGTCCACGTCGAACTTGGAGTTATGCATTCACGGCATCCTCACGCATTGGTGCAGTTCTCGATGACTCCACATTCCTCTTGAGCCATTCAATGCCGTCCTCTCCGATGTCTGAATTTTGCTGTTGCCGTGCCCTCAGGCCCGGGCCACGACGTAAATTTCTGCGGCAATATCGGGATAGCGTTCGCCCAGCTTCATGAAGGCGTCCAGCATTTCCGGCGTCCAGTGCTCTTCGATTTGTTTGTTTGAAACCGGCTTCATCCAGTAGCCGCCGAAAAACTCGATATCCAGCGCCGCCTGGCAAAAGCAGCTGCGAAACGATTCGGGATTGAACACGCGGCGATGGCCGTGATGAATGTCCATCTCGTTCAAGGCGTCTTCCTGCGGCAGCATCCCCATGATGACAGCCGCCTGGCGATGCAGGGAGCGCGCATTCGGTACTGCCGCGAAAATTCGTCCGGTGCCTGGCTTCAGCAAGCCCTTGACCTTGCGCAGGATGGCGACGGGGTCCTGCACGTGTTCCAAGACGTGACCGAGCAGGATATTGTCAAAGCGTTCCTCGCTCTGGAAATCCTCGAACAGCGAGTGAAACACCTTTGCCTTAGGGAAGCGGCTGCGCAGGCTTTCGCAAAAGGAGCCGGAACCTTCCACTACGGTCAGGTCCATTCCAATCTTCGCCAGCAACTCGGTCATGACGCCTTCGGCAGGCCCCATCTCCAGGATGGAGTTGCCCTTTAAGTAGCGCGATGCTACCGTAAAGGAGTAACGCACCATCGCCGAACTCGGTCCCGCCGCATACAGCGACTGGTTGGAGATACTCTCAAGCCTAGCCTTTTCGTCTTGCGTCCTCATTCCTGTCCTGTCGAATTTTTCCTCACCCGGCGCTCGATGAATTCCAGCATGAAGCTATTGCGAAAGATGACAAATCCGATCCGCCGGCCGCCGAAGGCAACGGCCTGGACCGGCTGCACGGTCACCTTGCCGCGGTGCTCACGTGCCCATTTAATGGCCACCTCGATATCATCGACCCAGTAGGCGAAGTGGTACATCTTGATGCCGGCGTCTATCCACGGCGTCAGCGTCGTCGAGCCGGGAAGGTTTTCCAGCAATTCGATGCGCGGCCCGACGCCACCAAGAAAGCAGCCCTTGATTCCTTGCACAGGATCTTCAAATACATCGCTTTCCAGCGAGTAGCCAAGCGATTCGAACACGGCGCGCTCGCGTTCAATCGAACTCGTCGCGTAGCCAATATGGTGGAATTCGTAGGCATCGGGAACTGGAAGACGATCATGCATGCCTGATCCTCCTTGCAATCATTGCGACTAGCTGCTCCAGGCGCGGGGCGATCACGCTCCATGATCTGCGGTCGACGCGGTGCTCGATCGCATCCAGTTTGCGTCCATCGATATCGAAATGCGAGTGCAGCAGCGTGCGGTTCACAATGCCACACGAGTCATGGAAAGACACTACCTTTTCGTTTTCCGCGACGGTGCGGCAATATACCTCGTGCAAGCCGATCAGCTCGAATGCCGCGCGGTAAATCAACCAAGCGCTTTCCACGGCCGCCAGCGATCGCGGCTTCAAGATCCACCTGCCCCATTCCGCAATGCGGCCATCTTCCGACAAGTCGTACACTGCTATCACACCTTCCGGCACACCGTCGAACTGCCGCTCAAGAACGAAGTAGTAGTCTCCACTCCGTTCGTAATACTTCTCCAGCCAGGCAAGCTGGTCCTCCACCCTGTTGGAACTGCGATGCAGGTAGCGTCCCAGTTCCGGATCGCTGCGCAATGCGACCACGAAGGCGGCATCCGCATCTTCGACAGGACGCAGACGGAATGCGGCACCGGAAAGCTTCAGGTCGTGTCTCATGCCTTGTTCAGCACCGCATTGACGATACGTTCTACGTTGTCGAGCTCGGCCAATTCCTCTTCCGTAAAAGATACGGAAAACTCATCCTCCACCGCGAACATGATTTCGACGTGCTTGAGCGAGTCCCACTCATTAATGCTGCTTCGGTCCAGCGCAGTCCCGGGCGAAAACTCCCGCTTCAGGACGGCGCTCAGCACCTTGAGCAAAGTGTTTTCAATGTCGTTGCGGTTCATATTGCGGATGCTTCCTCATAAACTGTAATGCTGTCGGTCGGCCTAAATGTGGCCAGGAGATCGGCAGCGACGGTATGGATGCCCACCGCCGGAAGTGTCAGCGAGCCAGTCAGTTTTGCAAGCCAGGACAGTGCCAGCTGGTTGCGCGGACCGTGTTCCGCCTTGAAGGCCACTTTTTTGCAGCCGGCGAACTGCGGCATGCCGCGAATGGCAAGCAGGATCATCGTCTCTTCAAGCTGCCGGCCCAAGGCTCGGCAGCTGACGCAGAGTTCTTCGATCAACAGCGTCTCGCCCTGTCGATGGGCAATGACAACGGCAACGACGCCGCTGTCGGAAAGCCTGTCCTTCATCTGCACGCTGACGACGCATGCGTCGTCGCGCTCCATGCGTTCGCCAACTTCGGTTTCCGTCATGCGGCGAACGGCGAGGTTGAACTGATTGGTTTTCTT
>SPQI01000099.1 GCA_004570315.1 Oxalobacteraceae bacterium OM1
GCCCCGGCCAGCGCCCCGGATCGCTGCTCGCGCTGGTCAATGACACCGACCAGCCAGCCGTACGCAATGCACTGATCGACGCGCATGGCGGCACCGGGCCGGTGCTGGTCGAGGCGCGCATCAAGCTATCCCCACGCGAGATCTGGTTCGAACTGCGCGTCGCGCGCTGGGACAGCGCCGGCGACGACGGCACGCTGCTCGTGATCGGGCGCGACATGTCGGCCCAGCATGCAACCGAAGAACGCCTGCGCCACATGGCCACCCATGACGGCCTGACCGGCCTCGCGAACCGCGCGCTCTATTACGACCGGCTGCGCCAATCGCTGGCCCTGGCGCGCCGTCACGACGAGCGGCTCGCGGTGCTGTACGTGGACATGGACGGGCTCAAGCCGATCAACGACCAGTTCGGCCATCGCGCGGGCGACGCCGCGCTCAGGGAGGTGGCGGAGCGCTTGAGCGCGGGCCGGCGGGAGTCGGATACGGTGGCGCGCGTCGGCGGCGACGAGTTCGCGCTCATCCTGCCGCGCGTATCGGACGAGTTCGCGGTGATGGACTACGCCCAGCGGCTCGCCGCGCGCATCGAGGGCAAGCTCTGGACCTTCGAGGAACAGCCGTTGCCGCTGCGTGCCAGCATCGGCTACGCGCTGTATCCGGAACACGGCGGAGACATGGAAATATTGCTGGAACGCGCCGATCAGGCGATGTACCAGGCGAAGCAGCGGCGCAAGCGCCAGATGCTCCAGTAAAACGTCACTTCACATCATCAGAAAATCGATCTCCAGCTTCGCGTGCTGGACACTCTCCGCGATGGCGGCGCGCAGGTAGAGCCGCGCCGGAAACACCCGCTCGCGAATGCGGACCACCGTGCCCGCTTTCAGGATCGCATAGCCCCCCGAGTATTCGCCGTTGCGCTCGCGCTGCGGCGTGGGCAGGATGATGTATCCCCGGTACTGGGTCGGTTCGGGCAGCATGGCATTTCCTTTCGCGAAGCCGTCTGGCGGGCCACGGCATGTTGCCCTCCTCTGTTCCGGTTGGACACACCGTTCGTTCGGAAAATTCGCGCAATGCCTGCCTCCTTCGCTGGGAACAAGGCCGCGGTGGCCGCCGGTCTAATTGCTCCCGACGATGTGCAACCGAAAGGAGACGACCATGCTCTATGGATCGACATACCCGCGCGACATCTTTGCGGAGTTGAACCGCCTGCAGCGGGAGCTGGAACAGAGCTTCGATATCGAGCCCAGCATACGCGGCATCGGCCGCGGCGGATTTCCCGCCCTGAACGTCGGCAGCACGCCGCAATCGGTGGAGCTGTATGCCTTCGCGCCGGGCCTGGACCCGGCCAAGATCGAAGTCAATCTCGAACGCGGCGTGCTGACCATCGCCGGCGAGCGGACCGACCAGCCCGGCACGCCGGCCCAGCAGGCCACCGTGCATCTCAACGAGCGCTTCCACGGCCGCTTCAAGCGCGTCGTCAGCCTGCCCGACGACGTAGACCCTGACGGCGTCTCGGCCGTCTACCAGAACGGCGTGCTGCATATCAGCGTGCGGCGCCAGCAGGCCGCGCAGCCGCGCCGCATCGACGTGCACTGAAGGAGGACACCATGGACCAGCAAGCGAACAACGAAGCCCGGCCGAACGACGGCGCTTCGACTGTGACGAAAACCGGTGAAGGCACGATGGCGAAGGGTGAAGCGAGTGCGGCACTGCGCCCGCCGGTGGACGTGATCGAGGACGGGAACGGCATCACGCTGCTCGCCGACATGCCGGGCGTGACCAAGGACAAGCTGACGCTCTCGCTCGATGCCGACAACCTCACCATCGAAGGCGAGGTCGACATGGGCACACCGCCGGAGATGGAATCGCGCTACGCGGAGATCAAGGTGCCGCGCTATCGCCGCACGTTCACGCTGTCGCGCGAACTCGATCCGGAGAAGGCGCAGGCGCAATTGAATAACGGCGTGTTGCGGCTGCATATTCCCAAGGCCGCGCACTTGCAGCCGCGCAAGATCCAGATCACGGCGCAGTAAACCCTGTCCGCAGCTTGCGTGCGGGCACGTCCGCGTATTTGGAGACGTGATGGAACTTGCCCGTCCTGCACGGGTCAATACTGTACGTTTATACAGCATTGGAGTTCACGATGGACAAACGCACGCAAGACCAGGCGCAGGACAGCAACATGATCAAGGACCCGAAGGACTGGACCACCGGCGACGAGCCGATGACCGGCGCCCAGAAGTCGTATCTGAAGACGTTGTCGGAGGAGGCCGGTGAAGAGATGGATGAGAATCTCAGCAAGGCCGAAGCATCGAAGCGTATCGACGAACTGCAGGAAAAAACCGGCCGCGGTGCGGACGGCAACACGCGCCACTGACATGCATTCGTCCGCAACAATGTGCACGACGTTTGCGCTTTTTCATAACGCGGTCACACAGGCGGACTAACATACGGTCATCTGCTGCACATGCGACCGATACGCATGGCGGCAGGCAGGCGTGCCGCTAGATCCGATTTCAACGGGGCGGCATGCCAACCCTCCCCTCTTGCCCTCTCTTCCCCCGCTGTTTTTTTGACCGCCGATTGCGCTTGCGTCGGAGCCGGTATCATTGTCGCTCGGTGTTTCGTTCCAGCTGAGCCATGCCATTTCTCGACCTGCCCTTCGATCTCCATCTTCATCCGGACCGCACGCTGCGCATACGTTATGAACGCATTGAAGGCGATCCCGCCAAGCCCGTGCTGGTGTTCCTGCACGAGGGGCTCGGCTGCGTGGAGATGTGGAAGCGCTTTCCGCAGGCGCTCTGCGCGGCGACCGGCTGCGAAGCCCTGCTTTACGATCGACAAGGCTACGGGCAGTCGACACCGTTTGCCCGCGCCCGCACCGTCCATTACCTGCATGCCTACGCGCTTGATGAACTGCCGGCCGTGCTCGCCGCCGCGATTCCGGAACGTGACTATGTGATCGTCGGTCATTCGGACGGCGGCAGCATCGGGCTGATCCATGCGGGCGAACGGCCGGAGCGCTTGCGCGGGCTCGTCACCATGGCAGCGCATGTGTCGGTGGAAGACGAGGCGCTGCAAGGCATCGTCGTAGCGCAGCAGGCTTGGGACGAAGGCAAGCTGGCCGGGCTGGCGAAATATCATGGCGAGAAGACCGAGGCTGTGTTCCGCGCATGGGCGGAGACCTGGCGCAGCGACTGGTTCCGGTCGTGGAATATCGAATACCTGCTGCCGTCCATCGTTTGTCCGACGCTCGTGCTGCAAGGTGTGCAGGATCAGTATGGGACGCCGGCGCAGGTGGACGCCATCGTGCGGCGGGTGCCGGGAAGTCGCGGGCGCATGATTGATGACTGCGCCCATTCGCCGCATTTGGAGCAGGCGGATGGGGTGGCTGCGTTGATCGGAGAGTTTGTCGGCACGCTCTGAGACTTGGTCCGCGCTCCGACCGCACGCGAAGCACCCGCTACAACTCCGGCAAACGCCGCAACTCCCCCTGAAAGAACGCCCTGTCGCTCGCCGGCAGCTGCGCCATTTCCCCGAGCAGCGCTGCCACTGCTCCGCGTGCCGCCTGCACATCACCGCCATGCGCCGCATACCAGGCCTGCTCGAGCCGCAGGCCACACCGCTGCAGCAGCCCTGCGCGCGGCGCGTCAAGCAGCCGTGTGGCGAGATCGAGCCAGCGCTCGCACCGCAATGAACTCACCGGCAACGCCGCGCAGGACCGCACTTCCGCCAGCGTCATCGGTTGCAATGCACGGAACGCCGCCAACGCCGGCCGTTCCGGCGCACGGCACAGGCCGCGCGCAATGCGCATCAGGTAAATCGCATTCCACGCCGACTGCCCCGCCGCGCCGGCACACTCGCACAGCCATTCACTGAGCACCAGCCAGCGCACCGCGTCCGGACGCGCGCCGTCGGCATCGCGCGCCGGCCCCACTCCCTCGCACGCAAACAGCCACGCCGCCATGCCGGCATTCGCGGCAGCCTGCTGCGCGGCGTCGAAGGAGC
>SPQI01000414.1 GCA_004570315.1 Oxalobacteraceae bacterium OM1
CAAACTACCTTAAATCTTTACTGTCATTCCCGCGAAGGCGGGAATCCAGAGATGCCTAAACGCCGCCTGCCAAGCCCGTTACTTGCTCAACAACTGCATCCCCCGCTCCAACCCCTCGATCGTCACCGGAAACATCCGGTTATTCATGATCTGCTTGATCACCGCGATCGATTGCCGGTACTGCCACAAACCTTCCGGCTCCGGATTCAGCCAGATGTACTTCGGAAAAGTGCTGGTAAAGCGCTGCAGCCATTCCGCGCCCGCTTCCTCGTTGTTGTACTCTACCGAGCCGCCCGGTTGCAGAATCTCGTAGGGACTCATCGTCGCATCACCGACGAAGATCAGCTTGGTATCCGGCGGATACTTGCGCAGGATGTCCCAGGTCGGAAAGCGCTCCGCATGCCGGCGGCGATTGTTCTTCCACAGGTAGTCGTAGACGCAATTGTGGAAGTAGAAGAACTCCATGTTCTTGAACTCGGTCTTGGCCGCCGAAAACAGTTCCTCGGTGCGCGCAATGTGGTCGTCCATCGTGCCGCCCACGTCGAGCAGCATCAGCACCTTGATGTTGTTCTTGCGCTCCGGGCGCATCTTGATGTCGAGATAGCCAGCATTCTCGGCAGTCGCGCGGATCGTCTCATCCAGCGCGAACTCCTCCGCTGCACCTTCGCGTGCAAAGCGACGCAGACGCCGCAACGCTACCTTGATGTTGCGCGTGCCGAGTTCGCGTTCGTCGTCGTAGTCGCGATAGGCGCGCGCTTCCCACACCTTCACGGCCGAGCGGTTGCCGCCTTCGCCGCCGATGCGGATGCCTTCCGGATTCTGCCCGCCATTGCCAAAGGGCGAAGTGCCGCCCGTGCCGATCCAGCGGTTGCCGCCTTCATGGCGCTCCTTCTGTTCCTGCAGCAGCTCCTTCAGCTTGTCCATCAGCTTGTCGTAGCCGAGCTTCTCGATGGCCGCTTTCTGCTCGGGCGTCAATTCGCGCTCCAGGCGCTTCTGCAGCCATTCGAGCGGAATCTCGGGATGCTTCTCGAAGATGGCGTCGATGCCGCGGAAGTAGAGTCCGAAGGCCTTGTCGAACTTGTCGTAGTGCGCCTCGTCCTTCACCAGCGTCGTGCGGGAAAGGAAGTAGAAATCATCCAGCGAAGGCGGAATGACGTTCTTCTGCAGCGCTTCCAGCAGGATCAGGAATTCCTTGATCGAGACCGGAATCTTCGCGTCTTTCAGCGTGAAGAAAAAATCGATCAGCATGATGCGTCCCTCTGCGCACGGCGCGCCAGGCGGTAGTCGAGTTGCGCGCGCACTTCCGGCCATTCGCCGGCAAGGATGCTGTAGATGAAGGTGTCGCGGACGGTGCCGTCGCGGCGCGGCGCATGATGGCGGATGACGCCGTCGCGCTTCGCGCCGAGGCGCTCGATCGCCGCCTGCGACGCATGGTTGAAATTGTCCGTACGGAAGCCGACCACCTTGCAGCCCAGCGTATCGAAGGCATGCGTCAGCAGCATCAGCTTGCAGGTCGCGTTGACGTGCGTGCGCTGCCATGACTTCGCATACCAGGTGTAGCCGATTTCAACGCGATCGATCCCGGCCATGATGTCGTGATAGCTCGTCGTGCCGATCACCTGTCCTTGGCCGAGCTCACGCACGGCGAAGGGCAGGCGCGACCCGGCGGCCTGCATTTCCAGCGCGGTGGCGATGTACTGCGCCTCATCGCCCGGATCCGGCACCGACGTGACGCGGATCTTCCAGAGCTCGCCGTCACGCGCGGCCCGCGCCAGTTCTTCGGCGTGATGCATCGCCAGCGGCTCGAGGCGAACGCCGTTGCGTTCCAGCGTGACCGGCTCGACCTTGATCATGATGTCTCAGCGATTGGCGCGCGACATGAACACCAGGCGCTCGAACAAGTGCACGTCCTGTTCGTTCTTCAGCAGCGCGCCATGCAGCGGCGGCACGATGCTCTTCGCATCCTTGCTGCGCAGTGCTTCGGCGGGAATATCCTCGGCGAGCAGGAGCTTCAGCCAGTCCAGCAGTTCCGACGTCGACGGCTTCTTCTTGAGGCCGGCCACTTCGCGCACTTCGTAGAAGGTCTGCAGCGCCTGCGCCAGCAAATCCTTTTTCAGCGTCGGGAAGTGAACGTCGACGATCTGCTCCATCGTGTCCTTGTCGGGGAACTTGATGTAGTGGAAGAAGCAGCGGCGCAGGAAGGCGTCCGGCAGCTCCTTCTCGTTGTTCGACGTGATGATCACCAGCGGACGATGCTTTGCCTTCACCATCTCGCGCGTCTCGTAGACGTAGAACTCCATGCGGTCGAGTTCGCGCAGCAAGTCGTTCGGAAACTCGATGTCGGCCTTGTCGATCTCGTCGATCAGCAACACCACCTGCTCATCTGATGTGAAGGCCTGCCACAACACGCCCTTCACGATGTAGTTATGGATGTCCTTCACGCGCTCGTCGCCCAGCTGCGAATCGCGCAGGCGCGACACCGCATCGTACTCGTACAAACCCTGTTGCGCCTTGGTGGTCGATTTGACATGCCATTGCAGCAGAGGCATGCCCAGCGACGCCGCCACTTCTTCCGCCAGCATCGTCTTGCCGGTGCCCGGTTCGCCCTTGATCAGCAGCGGGCGCTGCAGGGTCAGGGCCGCGTTCACGGCAAGTTTCAGATCGGCAGTTGCCACATAATTTTGGGAACCTTCGAAGCGGTTTTCGAGTCGCATGACGTTGTTCGTGAAATAAGAACAAAAGAGAAAACAAGTATAAGCGAGAAAGGGATCGCGGGTCGGCCGCCTCCGGCCGCTTCACCGCAAGCACATCACATGAAACATTTCTTCCTGAAGTTGCGCGCCCATTGGCGTCGCATTCAACGCGGCACGTCGGTAGCGACGCGCTCCATCCGCCACGCCGACGCGCTCGACACGTTGCTCGATGCCGCCAATCCGTTCGCCAAGTGGTCGTTGCGCGCGCGCTGGATGGCCGGCCTCGCGCGCTGGCTGCGCGGTACGCCCGACGGCGCGCGCAAGCTGCTCGACCGCCTCGACGAACGGCGCGACCTGCGCCGCGCGGTTCGCACGACGCTCCAGAAAACTTTGCGCGAAGCGATCGGCCCCGATCTGTTCAGCAACGCCGGCCTGCCGCACGAGCCAGCTGTGATGGGCGAACTGCTGCAGCGCTTCGGCAATGCCTTGCTGCCGAGTGCGCCCGATCAGCGCCAGCTCTCCGCTCTCGTGGCCATGATGTTCCCGACGCCCGCGTCCACTCGCTGGCTCGTCGACCTCGATGCCGCCACGCTGGAACGCTTGTGGAAACTCTGCGCCGACGACGGCATCGCCCATGGTCTGCTGCAGCAAGCCGATGAAGCGCTGCATTACCTGGCGTCGATGGTGATCGCCGTCGGCGTCAGCCCGGAGTTCCAGCAACGGCTCACGCCGCGCCTGGCCATCCAGGCGACGCCCTTCATGGCACTGCGGCGCGAGCTCGAGAAGTATCTGCTGGTCAGTACGCACAACGATCACGCCCTGCGCAGCGTGCGCATGCTGATTGCCGTCTGCCAGGCACAGACCGACCGCATCTATGCGCACCTCGACGAACACGGCGTGTCCATCGGACTGGTGTACCGCGCCGAGCGGATGCGGGCCCAGCTGGCCCGCATGTCAAAGCTGCTCGACCTCCGAGTGGCGATGGTGGAGGACGGCGTCGCGCCGCGGGCGCTGACCCTGCTCGCCGATCTGTCGGATACCACGCAGCATCGCACGACTGTCTCCGGTCTTCTGCGCCGCAGCTTCGCGCTGCTCGCGCGCAAGATGGTGGAGCGGCATGGCGAACATGTCGAGGCGCAAAGCGTGCACGGCGCGCCGGAGTACCGCCGGATGCTGGGAGCGGGCGCGCGTGCCGGCGTGCCGCTCGTACTGGCGGCGCTGGTCGCGATGTTGATGCCTGCGGAGGGCGGGCGCTTCCTCGACGGTGTGGCGGCCGCGGCCGGCTTCACGGCGGTGTTCGCCG
>SPQI01000260.1 GCA_004570315.1 Oxalobacteraceae bacterium OM1
TCGTCACTTTTTTGGCGTCTGCACAGGGGAACGACCTTAACCCCATCCCCACCCTGGCCCTCCCCTTGAAGGGGAGGGAATCGGTCCAAGGTCTTGGCGTGTGCTCTCTCTCCGCTGTTCCCGCCTTCGCAGAATCGTAGGGTGCGCTTGCGCACCGGTGTCCCGAGCACTACGTCACCCCGCAACCGTCTCCTCCACCGTCTCCCTTTCCACGCCAACCACCGCCGCTCTTCGCCTCAATGCCTCCGTCGTACTCCCTTCCCCTTCCGGCACCCACCCCGGCGGCATGAACAGATGGCCCCACACCGCACGCACACTGCGCGCCGAAGCGAGATCGCGCCCGAGCGCCAGCCACTGCGCGAACTCCACCTTGAACGGGTTGTACGTCGTCACCGGATGCACCAGACCATAGCGGCAAGGCAAGTCGGCACGCTCCTCGACATAAGTGCCGAACAGGCGATCGAAGATCACCAGCACGCCGCCGTAGTTGGCGTCGAGGTAGTCGAGGTTGGCCGCATGGTGGACGCGATGCGCCGACGGCGT
This sequence comes from Oxalobacteraceae bacterium OM1, assembly GCA_004570315.1. Classification (GTDB taxonomy): domain Bacteria; phylum Pseudomonadota; class Gammaproteobacteria; order Burkholderiales; family Burkholderiaceae_D; genus Noviherbaspirillum. The sequence goes on from SPQI01000260.1 coordinate 544, forward strand.
GTTGAAGATGCCCTCCATCCAGCCGAGCTTGGGAATCCATGTCGCGTGGATCCAGAACTGGTAGAGCAGGTTCAGCGACAGCGTGGCGAACACCACGCGCGGCTCGTAGCCTAGCCAGACCAGCGGCACGTAGAACAAGGAAGTGCCGGTCAGCCGTCCGGCGAAGCCGATGCGGAAGGCGGCGGCGAGGTTCAGTTCGTTGGGCGAGTGGTGCACCGCATGGTTGCACCAGAACCAGCGCACGCGATGGGCCGCACGGTGATACCAGTAATAGCAGAACTCCTGCCCGAAGAAGAGCACCGCCACCGCGACCCAGCCGTCGAGCGCAACGTGGCCGATGCGATGCTGATAAGCCAGGCGAATCAGCGGCGCGGCGATGGAGATCGGCAGAAGGATTTGCGTGCCGATGCGGGCGAACAGGTCGAACATCGACACCCAGAATGCCCGCCAGTCGTAACCCTGCTGCCGCCAGAGCACCACGGCTTCGATGACGGCTGCCAGCACGACGGCGGGCAGCACGAAGAGGAGCAGGAAGCGTTCGAGCGGTGGCAGCATGGCGGGCCCTGGAAAGAATTTGCCCAAGTATGCAGGACGGCGGCGGAGCGGTCACTTCGTCCTGTTGCTCCTTGGCAGGCTCTGAGGCGGCGCAAGCACGGTGCTCGTCCAGCCGCTACACTCCCACCATTCCCGTCGGCCATGAGGTCCACGTGCGCATCCGAACCCGCCTGCTGCTGCTGGTCCTCTCGGTGCTCCTGCCGTCGTTCGCGGCGGCGGCGCTGGCGGTGTGGTACGTCTATTCGGAAGAGCGGGCCGCGCAGGAAGAGAGCCTCAAGGAAGCCGCGCGCAGCTTCGCGCTGCTGGTCGACAACGAACTGCAGACGAGCGAGGCGACGCTCCAGGCGCTGGCCGAGTCGCCTTCCCTCGCGCGCGGCAACCTGCCCGAGTTCTATGCGCATGCGCGCAGCCTGGTGCGCCCGCCGGAGCGCACCATCGTCCTGCAGACGACCGACGGCCGGCAGGTTCTCAATACCCGCGTCCCCTTCGGCACACCCTTGCCCCAGCAGCGCAGCTCCAACATCGAAGCGCTGATGCGCGTCCATGGCATGGACCGCACCCTGATCTCCGACGTGTTCTACGCGCCCATCGCGCGCCGCTACGACTTCGTGATCCAGGTGCCGGTCCGCCGCGACGGCGAATTGCGCTATTTCCTGACCATGGGCAGCCATGCGCTGACGCTGAACCGCCTGTGGCAGGCGCAGCGCTTCCCGGCCGGCTGGCGCGGCACCATCGTCGACCGCAACGGCGTCGTGGTGGCGCGCACTGACGAGGCGGAGCGTTTCGTGGGCAAGCCGCTGCGCGACTACTCGCGCAACATCCTGCGCGCCAACGCAGAAGGCCAATACGAGAGCGTGACGCTGGAGGGCATTCCCGTCACCGCCTTCTTCAGCCGGGTGCCGGGCGCCGACTGGACCGTGCTCATCAGCATTCCGCTGGCGGAGCTGCGCAAGGTGCCGACGCGCGCGGCGCTGCTGCTGGGCGCGATGATGGTCGGCCTGCTGGTACTGGCCACGTTGCTGGCACGCCATCTCGGCGCGCGCGCCATCCGTCCCATCGAGGAGCTGCGCCGCGCCGCCGCCGGCCTCGGCAGCGGCGAGGAGGTGAACTATCGTCCGGCCGGCCTGGTGGAAGTGGATGCGGTCGGGCTGGCGCTCGCCGGTGCCAGCCGCGACATCCGCGAGTCGCAGCGCGTGCTGGAAGAACGCGTGAGTGCCGCGGTCGCGGAAGCCGAACGTGCCGGCCGCGCGCTGCAGCAGGCGCAGAAGCTGGAAGCGCTCGGACGGCTCACCGGCGGCATCGCGCATGAATTCAACAATCTCCTGCAGACCATGTCGACCGCGCTGGAACTGGTCGCCATGACCGCCGACGCGCGGGTCCGCTCGCTGGTCGCCACCTGCCGCAAGGCGATCGAGCGCGCTACCACGCTCACCGGCCAGCTCAAGTCCTTCGGCCGGGTGCAGGAAGGCACGCTGGCGACGGTCGCGGTAGACCGCCAGGTCGAGGCCGCGCTGGAATTGCTGCACGGCGCCCTGCCGAGCAACATTGCGCTGGAGGTGGAACTCGCACCCGGCTTGTGGCCGGTGAAGGTCGATGCGCTGCAGTTCGATCTCGCGCTGCTCAACGTCGCGCTGAACGCGCGCGATGCCATGCCGTCGGGCGGACGGCTTTCACTGAAGGTGTCCAATCTGCACCTCGAGCACAGCGCGCAGGATTTGCCCGCCGGCGACTACGTGCAGATCGCCGTGGCCGACTCCGGCAGCGGCATGAGCCCCGAAGTGCTGGCGCGTGCGCTCGATCCCTTCTTTACCACCAAGGGTGTCGGCAAGGGCACCGGACTCGGCCTGCCGCAGGCCTACGGCTTCGCCCGCCAATCGGGCGGATTGCTGCTGCTGCACAGCGAAGAAGGGCAGGGCACGCGCGTGGAAATCCTGCTGCCGCGGGCGCACGAGACGCCGCATCCGGAGACGCCGCGCAGCGAATCCTCCGTCCACATGCCGGCCTCGCACGGGCGCGTGCTGCTGGTGGAAGACGATGCGCTCGTGCGCGAGGCCGTAGTGCCGGCCTTGCAGGCGGCAGGTTTCGTGGTGCGCGTCGCTGAGAACGGCGAACAGGCGCTGGCGATGCTGCGCGCCGACAGCGCCGTCGATGCGGTCTTCTCGGACATCGTCATGCCCGGCGCAGTAAGCGGCCAGGCACTTGCCGCCGCCGTGCTGCGGCAGTTCCCTGGCATCCGCGTCGTGCTCACTACCGGCTATGCCGATCAGTCGGTGCTGCTGCCCGGCGTGCAGCTGCTCGCCAAGCCCTATGCCATCGAGCAGGTGATCGCTGCGCTTGCCACGCCTGTGCCTGCGCCGGCCGGCTGAGTCGCGGCCAGCGGTGCCGCTTCCACCGCAGCGACCGGCAAGGGCGCTGCAGCCGGATCGGCCAGTGCAAACGACTTGCGCAGGAAGCGCCGCACCAGCACCTGTGTCTCCGCGATGAAGGGAATGTTGGCGTGGTTCGAGCCGGGAATCACGGCGTCGTCCGCCAGCCGCGGCAGGCGCGCGGCCAGCGCGTCGGTGTGCGGATGCGGCACGACGTCGTCACGCTCGGCGCGCAAAATGAGCACCGGCGCGTCCACCTTGTCGGCCACCTTGATCGACTCGAAGCGATGCCGCAGGATCAGCCGCACGGGCGCGCTGCGGATCTTCTTGCGCACCATGGCGAGCACCGAGTCGAAGGGCGTCAGCAACACCACCGCCGCCACGGTGCGGCGTGCCGCCACCTGCACCGCGACGCCGGAGCCGAGGCTGCGGCCGACGATGGCGATGCGGCTGTTGTCCGGCACCCGCCCGGCAGCGGTCAGCCAGTCGACGCAGGCGCAGCCGTCCTCCACC
>SPQI01000193.1 GCA_004570315.1 Oxalobacteraceae bacterium OM1
GACATAGAAGCCGATCAGCAGCAGCGCCGGACCGAAGCCGTAGAGCAGCGTGCCGAGCAGGCTGCCCTGCTGGATCGGCACCGCGCTGATTTCCACCTTGTTGTCGGTGAGCAGCTGTTCGAGCCCGGGCCCGACGAAGGCCGGCAGCGTGGTGGTGAATTCGCGCGCCGTGCGGCTCGGCGTTTCCAGCACCGCGCCGGGGCGGCGCTGCTCGCCCTTGCTGTCCTTCGGCGGCCAGGTGACGGCCTCGCCGAAACGGCCCTCGATGCTGGCGCCCTGGCTGTAGATGGACTTGACGTTGCCCTTCTGCACCTCCTGCTTGAACACCGTGTAGGGAATCGTGATCGGTGCGTCGGCGCCCGGGAAGAACGTCCGCATGATCAGGTAGTTGGCGAACAGGATGCCGATGAATAGCAGCCACGCGCGCCGGGGCGGCATGCTGCCCGGCTTGGGCAGGCCCGGGCCGTTCGGACGCCGGGCCGCGTTGCGGCGGCCGGAGGGCGAGGTGGAGGAGGAATCGTCGCGCTTCATTGCCTGTTTCGGCTCATTCACTGCGACGATGGTTTCCCGGCAAGCGCGCGGCCGTTGTTCTCGGTCAAATGCCGAGGCAGGACAGGGGAAGGACGGGGGTTATTTCTGCGCTTTGAAGGCGCGGGCCAATTTGGCCAGGTCGCGGCGCCAGGCGACTGCCGCAGGGGCATTGTCGCGTACCCGGAGGATCAGGAGCGCGCTGCGGTTCGATGGGTTGTCGGCGTCGGCGATGCATTTGCTGCCGCGCGGATCGCACCAGGCGGTGATGGCCAGCGCGTTGTCCGCGCCGGGGCCTTCGATGCGCTCCTCCTCGTCGATGGCGAGGTCGCGCAGGTTGCCGCTGTAGCGCTTGGTGAGGGTGTGGTCGTCGTCGCCGATGAGGCGTTCGGTGTAGCGGAAGACGCCGTCGTCGGCAATTTCGATGCCGTGGCGCCGCATGACGGTGCTGCGCTCGCCGCCGTTGCCGCCGTTGCTCAAGGTGGACTTGAAGCTGCCGATCTTGGCGAAGCCTTCCGTCACGCGCTGGATCTGTTCGTGCAGTTTTTCGTCAGCATGCGCTGCAGCGTGTCCCAGGAAGAGGGGCAGCAGCAGGACCGTCGCGATCGCAGGGTGAAGGCGCATGATGCATGCATGCTAAGTCAAGTTGTCATTCGTTCACATCCTATGAATGAGGTAGGCGTTTTGACAACGCGGCGCTTTACGGTTCATGGACAACGAACCGCTCGGCGGCCACGCCGGTTTGACGTAGTTCCAATCCTCGCCAAGAAAGTTCAAACCTCGGGATAAAAATGCAAAGCCGGCGCCTCCGATGCGGTTTGACCCGCCGCAAACCTTCGCCGATGCCAATACTTTCCCCGCGCAACTGCATTGCCGCTGCGATGCTCATCCACGCCTGCACCGCCGGCGCCCAGCAATCCGCCGTTCCCGAAGATGCGCGTCCGCAAGATGCCCGCGTCTTCACCCTCGATCCCTCCACCCTGCCCTTCAACGCCGTGTCCGACACGCAAGCCGAGACCGACCGCTGGTGGGGGCTGCTCGGCGGCAGCGGTTATCGCGTGGAAGTGCCGCGCAACTGGAATGGCAGCCTGGTGATGTGGGCGCACGGTTATGCCGGCGACTCGCCGCAACTTGAAGCCGACGAGCCGCCGTTCCGGCGTTACCTGATCGAGCACGGCTATGCCTGGGCCTCGTCCAGCTTCAGCCGCAACAACTACGACGTGCGCGCCGGCATCGAAGACACCAATGCGCTCGCGCTCGCCTTCACCGCCATCGCGGCGCAGAACAACCGGCCGCTGCCGGCGCCATCGCGGCTCTACATCGCCGGCGGCTCGATGGGCGGCCACGTCGCCGCCGCCGCAGTGGAAACCGAGACGCTGGCGACGGCGCGCAACCCGGTGCGCTACGACGGCGCGCTGCCGCTCTGCGGGGCGGTCGCCGACACCGAACTGTTCGACTACCTCGCCGCCTACCAGCTCGCCACACAATACTTTGGCGGCAAGGCCGCCGCCGCATTTCCGGCGACCGACTTCCAGCAGCTGCGCCCCGAGCTTCGCGACGCGCTCTGGTACATCTATCCCGCGGCGCCCAAGGAACAGGGACGGCAGTTGAAGAACGCCGTCATGAACCTCACCGGCGGCGCGCGTCCGCTGTTCGAACTGAGCTTCAAGCTGCGGCCGTATCAAGACGCCGTGTGGAACCGCTTCGGCACCGACGGCACGCTCGACGGCATCCTCGCGTTCAACGTCGCCGACACCACCCGCATCGTCTACCAGGAAGACAACGACCCGGCGCTCTCCGCCGACGAAGCCTTGCACAACAGCGGCATTGTGCGCGCGGTGGCGAGCCCCGAAGCAAACCGCCCGCGCCGCGACGGCCTGCGCTGGGTACCGAAGGTGAACGGCCAGTTCTCGGTGCCGGTGCTGACGATGCATACGCTCGGCGACCTGTACGTGCCCTTCTCGATGGAGCAGAGCTACCGCCGCCGCGCCATCGCCAACGGCAACGACGCCCTGCTGGTGCAGCGCGCGATCCGCTCGCCCGGCCATTGCGAATTCACGGTGGCCGAGGAGGCGGCGGCATTCGAAGCGCTGGTGAACTGGGTGCAGACGGGGGCGAAGCCGGCGGGTGACGACGTGCTCACGCCGACGGCGGTCGCCGACGGCAACTACGGCTGCACCTTCACGAACGACGCGACCGGGCCGGACGACAATCGCGGCCTGTCGGCCATCCGCAAGCTGGTGCCGGGCTGTCCGGGGCGGTGATGCCCTTATCTGCTCTTGCGCACGCTAGCGAGCCGCCGCGGTGTCGCGCCCGCCGACGGTAGCCGTGGTGCCGGGTTGAGCGCCGCAGTGTGCCTGGCAGGTGCCGCCACAGTTGCGGCCGCAGTTGGCGCCGCAGTTGCCCCTGGCAACGCGCCGGCCGCCCCGAGGTTGAACACCGCCACCAGCTGCGCCAGCTGGTGGGCCTGGTCCTGCAATTGACGCGCGGCTGCGGCCGATTCCTCCACCAGCGCGGCGTTCTGCTGCGTGCTGTCGTCCATCTGCGTCACCGCGGCGTTCACCTGCTCGATGCCGGCGGTCTGCTCGTCGCTCCAACCTGCGGAGGAGTTTTGTGGTGAGAGCCGCGAACAAGCGATGCGTTGGCTTGGGCATGTCGAAGCCATCACCAGGCCGGACAACTGCTAGGCTGACCGCCTGATTACAAAATGTACCGACGGTTGAGCGCCGCCACCGCGCGCCGGCGCGCTCATGGTAAGCTTCCGGCCGCGTCGCTTTCCTTCCGTGCTCGCATTCCCCAATCATTCCACATCAACAAGACATGGACATCATTCTCGCGTTCAAAGCGCTCATCATGGGCCTGGTCGAGGGCTTTACCGAATTCCTCCCGATTTCGTCGACCGGCCACCTGATCCTGGCCGGCAGCCTGCTCAACTTCACGACCGAAAAGGCGAAGGTCTTTGATATCGCGATCCAGGCCGGGGCGATCCTGGCCGTGATGTGGGAATACCGGGCGCGTATCGGCGCCGTGCTGGGGGGGCTGGCCAGCGACGCGCGCCAGCAGAAGTTCGCGCTCAACCTGGTGGTCGCCTTCCTGCCGGCCGCCGTGCTCGGCCTGCTGTTTAACAAGGCGATCAAGGCCCACCTGTTCGCCCCGGTGCCGGTGGCGCTCGCCTTCATCGTCGGCGCGCTGGTGATCCTGTGGGCCGAGCGCCGCCACAAGACCATCCCGGCCGCCACCCGCATCGAAACCGTCGACGACATGACCGTGATCGACGCGCTCAAGGTCGGCTGCGCCCAGGCGTTCGCGCTGATCCCAGGCACCAGCCGCTCGGGCGCGACCATCATCGGCGGCATGCTGTTCGGCCTGTCGCGCAAGGCGGCCACCGAATTCTCGTTCTTCCTCGCGATCCCGACCCTGCTGGCAGCTACCTTCTAC
>SPQI01000387.1 GCA_004570315.1 Oxalobacteraceae bacterium OM1
CTTGATTAATAATAACATATTCGAACTCGGGGGCGTGCGCGATCTCGCTCCCGGCGGCCAGCACGCGCCGCAAAATGACGTTTTCGGCATCCTGTCCGCGCTTCTTCAGCCGCTCTTCCAGCGCCGCGATCGACGGCGGCAGGATGAAGATGCCGACCGCCTGCGGAAACTGCTTGCGCACCTGCTGCGCACCCTGCCAGTCGATTTCCAGCAACACATCGGTGCCGGCCCGCATCTGCTCGGCAATCAGCAGCCGCGACGTACCGTAGTAATTCCCGTGGACTTCAGCCGACTCGAGAAATTCCCCGGATTCGCGCCGCGCGAGGAAATCCTTCACGGTCGTGAAGTAGTACTCGCGCCCGTGCTCCTCGCCGGGACGCGGCTGCCGGGTGGTGTAGGAGATGGACAGCTTGATGCTCGGCTCCTGCGCGAGCAGGGCGTTAACCAGCGTCGATTTGCCGGCGCCCGAGGGGGCGACGACCATGAACAGGCTGCCGGAATGGTGAAGGGCGTCGGACATGTGCTCCCCGAAGTGTGATGCCATGTTGTCAATGTGCCCCGCGCTGGGGCGGGGTCATTCGAGATTCTGGACTTGTTCGCGCATCTGCTCAATCAGCAGCTTCAGCGCCATCGACGCATCGGCCAGCTCCTTGAGCGCGGCCTTGGAGCCGAGCGTGTTCGCCTCGCGATTCAATTCCTGCATCATGAAATCGAGACGCTTGCCGACCTGGCCGCCTTTCTTCAACACGGCGCGGGTCTCGGTCAGGTGCGCCGTCAGGCGCGAGAGTTCTTCGGCCACGTCGATGCGGATGCCGTAGAGCGTGACTTCCTGGCGGATGCGCTCCAGCGCTTCCTCCCGCGACACCGCCGGCGTGCCGTTGCCTTCGGTGGCAATGCCGAGCGCTTCCTTCATGCGTTCGGTGGCTTTCTGCTGGAATTGCGCGACCGCCTGCGGCACAAGCGGCGTGATGCGCGCAACGATGGCTTCCATCTCGTCGATGCGCGACAGCAGCATGCCTTGCAGCGCTGCGCCTTCGCGGGTGCGGGAGTCGACGAAGGCAGCCAGCGCGTCATTCATCGTGGCGAGAATGTCCGCCTGCAGCGTCTCCTGCCCGACCTCGCTGTCCTCGATCACGCCCGGCCAGCGCAGCAGTTCGTTCACCGTCATGACCGGCGCATCGGCGAAGTGCTTGCGAACGTCTCCTTGTATCTTTGCCAAGGAGGCGAGCAGCGAGGCATTGAGCGACTGCGTGCTTGCTTCCGCCACCTTGCGTCCGAAACTCAGCCTGCATTCCACCTTGCCGCGCAACACGCGGCCCATGATGGCTTCGCGCAACGCCGGCTCGACTGCGCGCAGGTCGTCGTTGATGCGGAACTGCAGATCGAGAAAACGGGAGTTGACGCTCTTGAGTTCGACGGTCAGGGTGCCGGCACCTGATTCGCGGGTGACGACCGCGTAGCCGGTCATGCTGGAGATAGCCAATTGGACTCTTCTTTACAAGTCAGTGAATTATCAACACAATCGCAAGACACATGTTGCCGGCGGGAAGATTCTTGCAGGCCCGACAAGGTTCAGGAACATGGCTGCACAAAACAACGCTCCGTTGCCGGATGGACTCGAGATCGCCGGATACCGCATTGTAAAGAAGATTGCCTCCGGCGGCTTCAGCATTGTCTATCTGGCATATGACGAAGACGGCAACGCCGTCGCCATCAAGGAATACCTCCCCAGTTCGCTCGCGCTACGCCAGCCCGGCGAACTCGTACCCGCAATCTCCGCGGAAAACCTGCCGGTGTTCCGCATCGGCCTGAAGTGCTTCTTCGAGGAAGGCCGTGCACTCGCGCGCATTTCGCATCCGAACGTCGTGAGCGTGCTGAACTTCTTCCGCGCCAACGACACGGTCTACATGGTGATGGCCTACGAATCCGGCCGCTCGCTGCAGGATCACATCCTGCGCCGGCGCGACAAGGGCGAACGGCCTCTGGTGTCGGAGCGCTTCATCCGCAAGATGTTCAACCAGGTGATGAACGGCCTGCGCGAAGTGCATGCAAACAAGCTGCTGCATCTCGACCTGAAGCCCGCCAACATCTACCTGCGCATGGACGGTACGCCCATCCTGCTCGACTTCGGCGCCGCGCGGCAGACGCTCAAGACCGACATGCCGAAGCTCTACCCGATGTACACGCCCGGCTTCGCGCCGCCCGAGCTGTATGGCAAGAACGGCAACCTCGGTCCGTGGACGGACATCTACAGCATCGGCGCCTCGATGTTCGCCTGCATGGTCGGCGCGCCACCGCAGCCGGCCGACCAGCGCAAGACCAACGACAAGATGGAAGACCATTTCCGCAAGCTCGAAGGCATGTATTCGCGCGAGCTGATCCAGGTGATCCGCTGGTGCCTGCGCATCGATCCGCTGGAGCGGCCGCAGAGCGTGTTCGCCGTGCAGAAGGCCCTGCGCGAGCAGGTGCCGGAGCAGAAGACGGAACCGGCGCTCATGGAGAAAGTCACCAGCAAGCTGCGCAACCTGTTCGGCGGCCTCGCGAAGGCCCATACGGGCAATACCACCATCCAGAACAACACCCGATAGCGACCTTCCCATGCGCTTCTCCGTTTATCAAGAAAGCCACGTCGGCGGCCGGAAGAACAACCAGGACCGCATGGGCTACAGCTTCACGCGCGATGCGCTGCTGCTCTTGCTGGCGGACGGCATGGGCGGCCATATCCAGGGCGAAATGGCGGCGACGATCGCGCTGCAGACGATCGGCGCGCTGTTCCAGCAGAACGCGACGCCGTACGTCAAGAAGCCCGAACGCTTCCTTGAGGACAGTTTCTTCGCGGCGCACCGCGAGATCCATCGTTACCGCGCCATCAACAATCTGCCGGAGACGCCGCGCACGACCATCGTCGCCTGCCTCATCCAGCACAACAGCGCCTATTGGGCACACTGCGGCGATTCCCGGCTCTACTGGATGCGCCAGGGGCAGATCCTCGCGCGCACGCGCGACCACTCGCGCATCGAGACGCTGATCGCCCAAGGCAAGGTCGATCCGTCGGAGCGGGACACGCATCCGGAGCGCAACAAGCTGTTCAACTGTCTCGGCGCGCCGAGCATGCCCATCGTCGAGCTGTCGCGTCGTGCCAGCTTGCAGGCAGGCGACGTGATGCTGCTGTGCTCCGACGGCCTCTGGTCGGTGTTGCCCGACCATGTCATGGCGCAGACTCTGCAGCACAACACCGTCGTGCGGGCTGTGCCCGACTTGCTGGCGACCGCCGTGAGCATCGCAGGCAAAACGAGCGACAATGTCACCGCGCTGGCGATGATGTGGGAAGGTGCCAGCGTGTTGCAGGATTCGGCGAACACGATCACCACCCATACGCTGCCCGTCGGCAGCGTCACGACGACCATCCAGGCGCCGCGCGCCGACCTCGAAGGCGCCGACATGTTCAACGATTCCGAGATCGAGAAAGCGATCGAGGAAATCCGCAGCGCCATCGAAAAGACTTCCCGCGTCACCAACAAATAAAGGATTGCCATGTCCGAGACCCGTCCCAGCGGCCGGGCGGCCGACGCTTTGCGCGCCGTTCGCCTCACTCGCAATTACACCAAGCATGCCGAAGGTTCGGTGCTCGTCGAATTCGGCGATACCAAGGTCATCTGCACGGCGAGCATCGACGAGAAGGTGCCGCCGTTCCTGAAAGGCAAGGGGCAGGGCTGGATGACGGCCGAATACGGCATGCTGCCGCGCTCGACGCACTCGCGGATGGACCGCGAGGCGGCGCGTGGCAAGCAGACCGGCCGCACTCAGGAAATCCAGCGCCTGATCGGCCGCTCGCTGCGCGCCGCCTTCGATCTGACCGCCTTCGGCGAGCGCACGCTGCAGCTCGATTGCGACGTGATTCAGGCCGACGGCGGCACGCGTACGGCGTCGATCACCGGTGCGATGGTCGCGGCCTACGACGCCT
>SPQI01000016.1 GCA_004570315.1 Oxalobacteraceae bacterium OM1
GCCGATGAGCGTGCAGTCGTGGGCATCGGCCAGCGCCAGCATGCCTTCGGAAAAGGGCGCCAGCCAGTCCGCGTCCGCCGCCGGCAAGGCCAGCGCGAGTGTGAAACTTAGCGGCCGTGCGCCCATCGCCGCGAGGTCGGACAGGTTCACCGCGAGGCATTTGTGCCCGAGCCGGCGCGGGTCCGCTCCAGGAAAGAAATGCCGGCCTTCGACCAGCATGTCGGACGAAACCGCCAGCTGCATGCCGGGCGCCGGCTGGAGCAGGGCGCAGTCGTCGCCCACGCCGAGCGGCACGCGCCCGGGATCGGCGGGGGCGCGGGTGAAGAAGCGGGCGATGAGGTCGAATTCGGACAGCATGTCAGGATTGTACCGAAGCGGGCGGCGGGCCAAGGTCACGGTTATTGCTTCAATGTAATGCCGATCTTGCAAGCCGCGCTCGCACATTGGCGCCGGAACGACCTACACTGAGCGCATGACCTTATGCTGGAAATGCATATAGCTAGGACAAATCCGTATAAATCGCGACATTTGCCTCTGATAAAATCGACCGCTTTCACAAGCTAAAAAGGACGGCCACATCATGGAATCTTCCAACGATCCGAAAGAAGAGCTTCGGCAGCAGTTGCGCCAAGCGGCGCTGGAATACCATGAGTTTCCCGTCCCTGGCAAAATTGCCGTCACGCCCACCAAGACGCTCACCAACCAGCGTGACCTCGCGTTGGCCTATTCGCCCGGCGTCGCAGCCGCGTGCGAGGAAATCGTCGCCGACCCCACCACCGCCTTCCGCTACACCGCCCGCGGCAACCTTGTCGCCGTGATTACCAACGGCACCGCCGTGCTCGGCCTCGGCCCCATCGGTCCGCTGGCAGCCAAGCCGGTGATGGAAGGCAAAGGCGTGCTGTTCAAGAAGTTCGCCGGCATCGACGTGTTCGACATCGAGATCAACGAGACCGATCCCGACAAACTGGTCGAGGTCATCGCCGCGCTCGAGCCGACCTTCGGCGGCATCAACCTCGAAGACATCAAGGCGCCGGAGTGCTTCTACATCGAGCGCAAGCTGCGCGAGCGGATGAAGATCCCGGTCTTCCACGACGACCAGCACGGCACCGCGATCATCGTCGGCTCGGCCATCCTCAACGGCCTGAAGGTGGTCGGCAAGGACATCAAGGAATGCAAGCTGGTGGTGTCGGGCGCGGGCGCTGCGGCATTGGCCTGTCTGGATCTGATCGTCGACCTCGGCTTCCCGATCGAAAACATCTTCGTCACCGACCTCGCCGGCGTGGTCTACAAGGGCCGCACCGAGCTGATGGACCCGGACAAGGAGCGCTTCGCGCGCGACACCGACGCGCGTACCTTGCGCGAGGTCATTCCTGACGCCGATATCTTCCTCGGCTTGTCCGCCGCCGGCGTGCTCAAGCCGGAGATGGTGAAGATGATGGCCGCGCGTCCGCTCATCCTCGCGCTGGCCAACCCGACGCCGGAAATTCTGCCGGAAGAAGTGAAGGCAGTGCGCGACGACGCGGTGATCGCCACCGGCCGCTCGGATTATCCCAACCAGGTGAACAACGTTCTCTGCTTCCCGTACATCTTCCGCGGCGCGCTGGATTCCGGCGCGACCACCATCACGCGCGAGATGGAAATTGCGGCAGTCCACGCCATCGCCAAGCTGGCGCAGGCCGAGCAATCCGATATCGTCGCGACGGCCTACGGCATCAGCAATCTCTCCTTCGGCCCGGAATACGTGATTCCGAAGCCCTTCGATCCGCGCCTGATGACCACGATTGCGCCGGCCGTGGCTCAAGCCGCAGCCGATTCCGGCGTGGCCCTGCGTCCGATCGAGGACATGCAGGCTTACATCGGCAAGCTGCAGCAGTTCGTGTACCGCAGCGGCACCTTCATGAAGCCGATCTTCCAGATCGCCAAGAAGGCGCCGGCCGGCAAGAAGCGCATCGTGTTCGCCGAGGGCGAGGAAGAGCGCGTGCTGCGCGCGGTGCAAGTCGTGGTGGACGAAAAGCTGGCCAAGCCCATCCTCGTCGGCCGCCCGGCGGTGCTCATGCAGCGCATCGAGAAGTTCGGCCTGCGCCTGCGTCCGGACGTCGATTTCGAAGTCATCAATCCCGAATACGACGAGCGTTACCGCCAGTACTGGCAAGCCTATCTCGGCATGACGCGCCGCAAGGGCATCACCGAGCAGTACGCGAAGCTGGAAATGCGCCGCCGCCATACGCTGATCGGCGCGATGATGATCCACATGGGCGACGCCGACGGCATGATCTGCGGCACCTACGGCACCACGCAGCTGCACCTGCACTACATCGACCAGGTGCTGGGCAAGCGCCAAGGCGCCAACGTCTATGCGGCGATGAATGCGCTGATCCTGCCCGACCGCCAGATCGCCATCGCCGATACCCACGTCAATGAGAATCCGGATCCGCAGCAGATTGCCGAAATCACGCTGATGGCCGCAGAAGAGCTGCGCCGCTTCGGCGTCTGCCCGCGCGTCGCGCTCCTGTCGCACTCGAACTTCGGCAGCAGCAACAGCGAATCCGCACGCAAGATGCGCGAAGCGCTGCAACTCATCCGTGAGCTGGCACCCGACCTCGAAGTCGATGGCGAAATGCACGGCGACACCGCGCTGGACGCCAGCCTGCTCAAGACGGTGATGCCGGATTCGCCGCTGACCCGCGACGCCAACCTGCTCGTGCTGCCCAACCTCGACGCCGCCAACATTTCCTATAACCTGCTGAAGACGACGGCCGGCAGCGGCATCGCCGTCGGTCCGGTGCTGCTGGGTTGCGCACGGCCGGTGCACATCCTGACGCCGTCGGCGACGGTGCGCCGCATCGTCAACATGACGGCGCTGTGCGTGATGGATGCCATGAGCGACCGCTAAGCGCAGCGCATCAGGCAAAGAAAAAGCCGTATCCCGCGAGGGAAACGGCTTTTTTCATTGGCCGGTCGGTGCTGCCAGGGTGTCTTGCGGTCAGGCCTTCTTCTTCGCGCCTGCCCGTTTCGTGGCGGACGCTTTCTCGCTCTTGTAAATCCCAGCCCACGACGGATGCCCGGTCTCGGACGGCAGCAGCTCGAACGCCGGATCGAGCTTGAAGATGTGCTGGAATTCGGCGCGGCACTGCTTCGTCTTCTGCGTGAGGCAATACACAAAGGCGGAGTACTTGTGCGCGCGGATCTCGCCCGCTTGCGTCGGCAGACCCATCTTCAGCGATGCCTGCAGCGCATCCAGCGATTCCTTGTAGCGGCCGGCCTCATAGTCCTTGATACCTTCGGCCAGCTTCTGCTGCGAAGGCGTGGCCGTGATGCTGCTGGCGCGGCTCACGGCTGCCTTTTCTTCGGCCTGTCCCTTCAGCGAGCGCCACACCGGCCCCCATTGCGGATGACCCGCTTCGTTGGCGGCCAGATCGTATGACGGATCGGCTTTCAGGATCGCCTGGAACTGCTCGCGGCAGGGCAGCTCGCGGCCGTTGGCGCAATGCAGGAAAGCGAGGTGCTTGCGCGCGTCGATCTCGTCCGCGCGCTTGAGCTGGCCGCTCGCGACAGCGGCGTTGAGGTCGTTCAGCGCGGCGTCCGTGCGGTTATCGCGGTAGGCCGCCAGACCTTGTGCATAGCGGTTTTGTGCTTCATTGGACGACAGGGCGAAAGCGCCTCCGCCGACTTGCGGCAATTGCGAACAGGCTCCAAGCAGGGCAGCCAGCAGCCATGCGCCGAGATGGGTACGCTGCATGTGTGAACTCCGGGTCAAAAGACGTAATGCACGGTGGCTTCGGCGCCGCTTCGGACCTCGACGGTTTCCTTGTACGGTGCGAAATCGCCGTTTCGCACTTCGATGCGATGCTTGCCAGGCGGCAGGCTAAGGGATTTGACGGGCGGGCTGATGCCGCGCTTGCCGCCATCGACGTAGATTTCGCCCCAAGGCTGGAT
>SPQI01000058.1 GCA_004570315.1 Oxalobacteraceae bacterium OM1
CACCAAGGTCGGCAGCCAGGGCAAATACAAAACTGGCGGCGCACGCCTGGCCGTGGAAACCAAGGCCATGGTGGTGCCGATTGCGCTGAACTCGGGCGAATGCTGGCCGCGCAATTCCTTTATCAAGAAACCGGGCCTGGTTACGGTCTCGGTCGGCAAGCCGATTTCCTCGGAAGGCAAGACGCCGTCGGCGCTCATGACGGAAGTGGAAAATTGGATAGAATCGGAGATGCGGGTCATTTCCACGCCCGGCATCTACACTGCCCCCTACCCTCCCAAACATCTTGAAGCTGCTTCGCCAGACGCCGCCTGACGCTGAACAGACTGCCTTGCAGCTGGACCTTTTCGCGAGCGAACCGATCCCGGCACAACCTGCCGTCGAACCTGCCACGCCTGCGGCATCTGTAGCCCCTGTAGCACCTGTCGCACCGACGTTCGGAGCGCCCTTCCAGCCGGCGCGCGATCCGCTCGAACTCACGCCCGCGCCGGCCGCGCCGCACGTGGCCATCGGCGGGCAGAGCAAGCGCCGCATCCAGCTCGGCGAACACATCCTCGAATACCGTCTCCTGCGCTCGAAGCGCCGCACCATCGGCTTCGTGATCGATGAGGACGGCCTGCGGATGACGGCGCCGAAATGGGTGACGCTTGCCGAAATCGACAACGCCATCCGCGAAAAGCAGCGCTGGATCTTCGCCAAGCTGAACGAGCGCCGCGAGCGCTCCGCGCGCCGCCTGCAGCCCCAGATGCAGTGGGTGGACGGCGCGACGCTGCCCTATCTCGGCAGCGATCTCACGCTGCGCATCATCGCTGCGCAGGCTGCCGGCATCGCCTACGACGCGGAAAAGCGGGAACTGACCGCAAGCCTGCCCCCGGACGCGACCGAGCAGCAGTTGAAGGACCGGGTTCAGGGCTGGCTGCAGGGCGAGGCCAAGCGCATCTTCGCCGAACGCCTGCCGATCTATGCCGAGAAGCTGGACGTGCGCTACCGCTCCTTCGCGCTTTCGGCGGCAACCACGCAATGGGGTTCATGCACGGCGGAAGGCAAGATTCGCCTGAACTGGCGGCTGATCCACTTCGCGCTGCCGATGATCGACTATGTCATCGCGCACGAACTCTCCCACCTGCGGGAAATGAACCACAGCCCGCGCTTCTGGGCCACGGTGCAGTCCATCTTCCCGGAATTCGAATCGGTCAAGCGCGCGCTGCGCGAGCACGCGCCGGAAACGCTGCCGATCTTCTGAGCAACGGCGCCGCAGCTGGAGCCGCCGCATCGGCCGTCAGGCCATCTCCTTGCGTTCGATGAATTCGATCTTGTAGCCGTCGGGATCGGTGACGAAGGCGATCACTGTCTTGCCGCCCTTCACCGGACCCGCTTCGCGCGTCACCGCGCCGCCGTTGGCACGCACGTCGTCGCAGGCCTTGTAAGCATCCGGCACGCCGATGGCGATGTGGCCGTAGGCGTTGCCCATGTCGTACTTGTCGACGCCGTAGTTGTAGGTCAGTTCGATTTCGGCATGATCTGGATTGGAGCCGTAGCCGAGGAAGGCGAGCTTGTACTTGTACTCGGGATTGTCGCTGGTGCGCAGCAACTTCATGCCGAGGACGCGGGTGTAGAAATCGATGGAGCGATCGAGGTCGCCCACACGCAACATGGTGTGCAGAATACGCATGGTGGAAGTCTCCGAAAGGGTTCGGAGCATTGTACCGCCGGCAGAAAAATCGGATTGGAGGCGGCTCAGCGTTGCGCCGGATTGATGAGCGCGTTCAGCACGTGGTCGCGCCAGACGCCGGCGATCTGCAGGTAGGACTTGGCATAGCCCTCACGCTCGAAGCCGAGGCGCTGCAGCAACGCGGCGCTGCGATGGTTTTCCGGCAGATGATTGGCCATCACGCGGTGCAGGCCGAGGTGGTTGAAGACGTAGTCGATGCCGGCCGATACCGCCTCGAACATCAGGCCCTCGCCTTCGTGGCGGGCGTCGATGGCATAGCCGAGGTGACAGGCCTGGAACACGCCGCGGACGATGTTGGAGAAGTTGACGCTGCCGATCATCGTCTCCGAATCCGGATCGATCATCGCCAGCGGAACGGCCGCGCCGGCCAGGTACGCGTCGAGGGATTTGCGCAGCCGGTCGGCGCACTGCTCCGCGCTCGTGAATCCCGGCGGACGGGCCGGCTCCCACGGCGCGAGATGGAGCGCGTTGTCGATGTAATAGCGTGCGACCCTCGCCGCCGATTCGGGACCGAGCACCTGCAGGCTCAGTCGCGCCGTACGAATCTCGAGCAGGTTCATCCCGCCTCCGCACCGAGCCGCGCCAGCGCGACGTACTGCTCCATCGGCACGGCTTCCGGACGGGCTTGCGGATCGATGCCGGCGGCAATCAGGTCTTTCTCAGTGAACATGCCGGCGAGGCAGTTGCGGATCACCTTGCGCCGCTGCGAAAACGCTTTCGCCACCACCGCTTCCAGCCGCTTGCCGTCGCACGCCAGCGGCTGCGCCAGCGGAATCATGCGCACGATGGCCGAATCCACCTGCGGCGGCGGGTCGAAGGCGCTCGGCGGGACCACGAACAACAGTTCCATGTGATAGCGCCACTGCAGCATCACCGACAGCCGTCCGAAGGCCTTGCTGCCCGGTTCGGCGACCATGCGCTCCACCACTTCCTTCTGCAGCATGAAATGCTGGTCCTGCACGCGCGGCGCGATCTCGGCGAGATGGAACAGCAGCGGGCTGGAAATGTTGTACGGCAGGTTGCCGACGACACGCAGCTTGCGTCCTGCGGGCACCGGAATGCCGGCGAAGTCGAATTGCAATGCGTCGCCGGCATGGACGATGAGGCGCTTGGGATCGAAGCTTTTTTCGAGGCGCGCCACCAGGTCGCGGTCGAGTTCCACGACGTGCAGTTGATTCAGCGATTCGAGGAGCAGCCGCGTCATGGCGGCGAGGCCGGGGCCGATTTCGACCATCGCATCGTCCGGCTTCGGATCGATGGCGCGGATGATGTCGTGCAGGACGGTCTGGTCGGTCAGGAAGTTCTGACCGAAACGCTTGCGGGCAATGTGTTTCATGCGGAGTGCCTGGCGCGGGCGGCGGCCATGTCGAGCGCGACCTGGATGGCGACGCGCATGCTGCCGTCGTCGGCACGGCCGATGCCTGCGGCGGCGAGATCGAGCGCGGTGCCGTGGTCGACGGAGGTGCGGATGATGGGCAGGCCGAGCGTGATGTTGACGCCGCGCCCGAAGCTGGCGTGCTTGAGCACCTGGTCGTGGTACATCGCCAGCACGCAGTCGGCATCTTGAAGGTATTTCGGCTGGAACAGCGTGTCGGCGGGATACGGGCCGCGCGCATCGATGCCGCGCGCCTGCGCCGCCTGCAGCACCGGCGTGATGACCTCGATTTCCTCGCGGCCGAGATAGCCGTTTTCGCCGGCATGCGGATTCAGGCCGGTGACGAGGATGCGCGGCTGCGCGATGCCGAACTTGCTGCGCAGGTCGGCATGCACGATGTCGAGGGTGCGCGCGAGACTGTCGAAGGTGATGGCCGCGGAAACGTCTTTCAGCGGCAGATGCGTCGTCGCAAGCGCGACGCGCAGCAGCGGCTCGCCGCCGGCCAGCATCATGACGACCTGCGGCGTGGCGGTCTTTTCGGCGAGGTATTCGGTGTGGCCGCTGAAGGGCACGCCGGCATCGTTGATCGTGCTTTTCTGCAGCGGCGCGGTCACGATGGCATCGAAGCGTTTGCCGAGCGCGCCTTCGATGGCGACATCCAAAGTCTGCAGCACCGCGTGGCCATTGCGGGCGTCGAGCTTGCCGGGCACGACCGGCGCTTCCACCGGACAATCGATGACGGCCAGCTGGTCCGGCCCGAAGTGCGGCAGGCCGCCATGCCGCCATGCCGGGATCGAAAGTGCCTTGAGCGTGATGGCGGGATCGA
>SPQI01000143.1 GCA_004570315.1 Oxalobacteraceae bacterium OM1
CCTAACGGGAGAATGGTTTCAAATTGTTGCGCGCGGCGGACGCCGCGCGCTCAGGCGGCGCGCAGGTTGCGGGAGATGTCGCGCAGCTTGCGGCCCATCGGATAGGCCAGGTCCCAGAGCGGCGCGCAGGATCCGGTCTGCAGCCAGAACTGGCGCTGGAAGGATGGGACCGGCACGGCGTCGAAGCAGGTACGCGGAATGTCGCGCGTGTCCATGCCGAAGCGGTAGGCCAGGCGCGACACGCCGTGCTGGTAGCGCAGGCCGACCGAAGCGGCGATGTCGCGCCAGGCTGGCGTCGCCAAGCCCCATGGCCATGCAAGATGGCGCATGTGCCGGTGCGGCAACCGCAGCTCGCTGGTCAGCAGCTCGATCGAGGTCTGCAGGTCGGCGCGCAGGCGCTTGGGTTCGTACGTCGTGAAGTTGTTGTGCGTATGGCTGTGCGACTGGCAATCGACGATGCCGCTCTCCTGCATCGCGCGCGCCTGGTCCCAGCTCAGGTATTTGTCCGCATCGCCGTCGGCGTCGAGCGCGGCCGTGCCGTGGCGCGGCCCGCGCATGAATTGCGTGGCGAGAAAGACGATAGCCTTGCAGTCGTGCTCGCGCAGGATGTCCAGCGCGACGTCGTGCACGCTGGCGTAGCCGTCGTCGAAGGTGATCAGGAAGCTCTGGCGCGGCATCGGCATGCCGGCGTCGAGGTAATAGGTGAACTCGTCCGCGCTCAGCGAGCGCCAGCCGTGCTCGCACAGCAGTTCCAGATGGCGCCGGAACACCTCCGGCGCGGTCGAGGTGCTGAGCCCCGCATGGTCGATGCGGTGGTAGAGAAGTACCGGGAACGGTGCGCCCATCCTGTCCTCCTCAGACCGCGAAGCCTTGCGGGTTGTCGCGCTGCCAGCGCCAGTGGTCGGCACACATCTCTTCGAGACCGAGGCGCGCGCTCCAGTCGAGCGTGTGGCGCGCGGCGGACGGATCCGCATAGCAGACGGCGATGTCGCCGGGCCGGCGTCCCACGATCTCGTAGGGCACCTTGCGGCCGCTGGCGGCTTCGAAGGCGCGCACCATCTCGAGCACGCTGTAGCCACGGCCGGTGCCGAGGTTGACGGTGAAGCCCTTCCCGCTGCGGAAAATTTCGTTGAGCGCAGCCACGTGGCCGCGCGCGAGGTCCACCACGTGGATGTAATCACGTACGCCGGTGCCGTCAGGCGTCGGGTAATCGTTGCCGAAGACCGCAAGCTTCTCGCGGCGGCCCACCGCCACCTGTGCGACGTAGGGCATGAGGTTGTTGGGGATGCCGCGCGGGTCTTCGCCAATCAGTCCGCTCGGATGCGCACCGGCCGGATTGAAATAACGCAGCACGCCGACGGCCCAGCCCGGATCGGATTTGGTCAGGTCTTCCAGCACCTGCTCCACCATCAGCTTGGAGCGCCCGTAGGGATTGGTGGTCGAGAGCCGCGCCGATTCCTTGATCGGCACGCTTTCCGGATCGCCGTACACCGTGGCCGACGAACTGAACACGAAATTCTTCACGCCGGCATCGCCGAGCGCCTGCAGCAGCGTCACCGTGCCGGCCACATTGTTTTCGAAGTAGGCCAGCGGCTGCTCCACCGATTCGCCCACGGCCTTCAGGCCGGCGAAATGAATGGCGGCGTCGATCTTGTGAGTGCGCAGCAAGGCATTGAGGGCGAGACGGTCGCGCACGTCGCTCTCGTAGAACGGAATGACTTGGCCGCTGATTTTCTCGACGCGGCGCAAGGCCTCGGCCGAGCTGTTGCAGAGGTTGTCGAGGGCGACGACCGAATAACCGGCCGCGAGGAGTTCGACACAGGTGTGCGAGCCGATGTAGCCGGACGCGCCGGTGACGAGGATGGTCTTGGTGGTATGCATCTGAAATCCGTAGGTTCACATTCCGCAACGCACGGCCCGCATGCATGCAGACCGCGTTGCGGACGCGGAGGCGGCCGCTCGGCCGGTCAGGCTAAGCCGCCTCCATGGAAAAATTCGCGCTCGGCGTGCGTACTTCGCGCGCCAGCTGCTCGGACAGGCGGAAGGCCAGCGCCGCCAGCGTGATGGTCGGGAAGTTGGCGCCGGCCGTCGGGAACAGCGAACTGCCCGCAATATACAGGTTGGACATGCCGTGCACGCGGCAATTGCGGTCGACGACACCCTGCTTCGGCGAGTCGTGCATGCGCGTGGTGCCCATATGGTGCCAGGTGCCTTCCAGGTCGGACGGCCACTTGCGCCCTTCCACCGGCGGATCGAGTTCCACCTGGGCCACGCCGCTCTTGCGCATGTCGTCGGACAGAATGGCCAGCGTGCGGTCGAAGGTGCGCTTGACCTTGTCGGTGAGGCGCCAGTCCACGCGCGAGCGCGGCATGCCGAGACGGTCGCGCGCCGTCGGCGACAGCATCACACGGCTGTTCGGATCCGGTTCCGGCTCCACGATGAGCTGGAACTTCACGCCCTGGATCAGCCAGCGCGGCTGGTACAGGCGGGTATAGCCGTAGGCCAGCGTATCGATCGGGTGCGCGGCCATCGTCAGCAGGTCCTTGGCCAGGCTCCAGTCGGCCTGCTCCTTCGACAGCAGCGCCTGCTTGCAGCGGAACAGCGCCAGCGCGCCTTCGCTGCCCTCGCCCGGGAAGACGGAGTTGAACCAGACGCGGGCGTTGAGAATGCCTTCCTCGCGCATCGCTTCCTCGGTCAGCGCGAACTGATGCGCGACGAAGGTGCCGTGCGCGGCCACCGCGGTGTTCATGTAGTGGTACTTCACATCGGAGAGCTTGTTGCGCGACCACTCCTTCGTGAAGCGGATGTTGCCGGTGATGAGGCGCGGATGGTCCATGAAAAAGCGCCCGACCAGGTCGTTGCCGTTGCCAAGGCCCTCCTTCTGGACCTTGTTCGACGCCAGCAGGATGCGCGCATTTTCGATGCCGCCGGTGGCCAGCACGTAGATCTTGGCCTGCACCTCCATGCGGTTGCCCGAGAGCGTGGCCACTTCGATGCGGGTGACGTTCTGCGCGGTGTAGTCGGTGTCGATGTTGGTCGCGTTCGCGTACAGGTAGACGCGCACGCGGTGCGACTGCTTGAGCTGCTCGCGATAGAGCTTGCCGAAGCGTGCCGGCGGGCTGAACTGCGAGATGGTGTCGCGCACCTTGCCGCTCACCAGCGGCATGCGGCGCACGTCGGGCCGTCCGATGGAACGCTCCCAGAACTCGGGATCGAAGTTGTTCGGGCCGAGCTTGAGCAGCGCATGGGTGCGCTCGTAGTACGGCATCAGCTCCGACAGTCCGAAGGGCCAGCCGCTATGGTCGATCCAGTCGCGCTTATCGAAGTCCCAGGGATCGAGGGGCCGGCACCAGCCGCCCCAGCAGTTGCTGCTGCCGCCGAGGAAGCGGCTGCGGCTGCCGTCGGCGAAGCTGTATTTCCATTCGCCGACGTCCTCGCCGCGATAGAGGTCGCGCGTTTCGTCGTCGGGATTGAAGCCGCCGCTCTCCAGCAGGCAGACGTCGACGCCCTTCTTGTCCAGTTCCATCGCCAGCGTGATGCCGGCCACGCCGCCGCCGATGATGCAGACCGTGGTCTGTACCACGCTGCCTTGTTCGACCTTCCGTGTATCGATAAACATGTCTTGTTCGTATTCCCTTGTTGGTCTGTCTCCTGCCTGCGCCGTTGCCGGTCGCGGCCTGTCCATGCGATACCCGTTCGAGGGTCTTTCTGCCGGACACTTGATTAGGAAAATAAGTCACAAGCCCGGGCCCAACCTTGATCTGGCTTAGAACTTCGGCAATGTACGGGGCGGCGCAGCCCGGGATGTTGCGCCGTCCCGCCATTTGCGGGCCGCGCCGCGTCAGTACGGCATCCGGGCGTCGGGCTTCAGCGCCAGGATCGCCTGCTTGAACTGGGCCTGGATGCGGGCCA
>SPQI01000523.1 GCA_004570315.1 Oxalobacteraceae bacterium OM1
GGATCGGCCGGGGCAGCGAAAGAGATCAAGGCGCTGATTGGCGACTCGGTGGAGAAGGTCGATGCCGGCGGCAAGCTGGTAGACGAAGCGGGCAAGACGATGGGCGAAATCGTGACCTCGGTGAAGCATGTGGCCGACATCATGGGGGAGATCACTGCGGCGAGCCAGGAGCAGAGTTCCGGGATCGAAGAGGTCAATCGCGCGATTGCCCAGATGGACGAAATGACGCAGCAGAATGCCGCCCTCGTGGAACAGGCGGCCGCAGCTGCGGACAGTATGCAAACCCAGGCAGCCAGCCTCGCGCAGGCTGTGGCGGTGTTCCGGTTGAACGGCGGATCGACAGGGACTGCGGCGCCGGTGGCGGTGCAGACGCCGGCACCGGCACCGGCGATACGGGCCGCCGTGGCGCCGAAGAAGACGGCGCTTGCCAAGCCGGCAGCCAGCCGCGTCCCCGCTACTCGACCGGCTGCGCCGCCGCCACCGGTCGCCAATGGGGATGACTGGGAAGAATTCTGATCCCGGCCGGCACACGCCGGCCTTACCGCAAAGGACTCGATATGTTGAATCTCTCAAACTTCAAGATCGGCACACGGCTCTCGCTGGGCTTTGGGCTTGTATTGTTGTGCGCGAGTACCTTGCTTGGGCTGGCGCTGTGGCGCATGAGCGAACTGCAATCGAATACGGAAGGCATCGTCACGCAGAAGGTAACCAGCCTGACCAGCGCCATGGAGATGCGAGAGACCGGCTGGTCGCTGGCACTGGCGCTGCGCAAGGTGGCGACGCCGACCGACGCTACCGAAGGCGAACGCGAGATGAAGCGGCTCGAAGAGTTGCTGAACACCTACGCCAAGTCCGAGGAGACGTTGAAGAAACTGGTCACCGGCGGTCAGTCGAAGACCATGCTGGCCGGCGTGCTGGAAAGCAAGCAGGCCGTGATGCCGGTGATTACAAAGATCCGTACCCATGTGGCTGGCGGCAATTACTTCGATGCCGCGAACATGCTTAAGACCGACTTCGCGCCGGTGCACGAAAAATGGATGGCGACGCTCGTGACGCTCGCCGATCAGCAGCAGAAGGAAATGAAGGCGACATACGCGGCGTCCGAAGCAGATTATGGCCAGACCCGGCTCGGGATGGTGGCGGTCGGCGTGTTCATGCTTGCCCTCGGTGCCTTCATCGCCGTCTTCATCACCCGCACGATCACCCGTCCGCTGCAGCACGCCGGGCACATTGCCGACACGATTGCGCGCGGCGACCTGACCGAGTCCATCGACAGCGACGGTCAGGATGAGGCCGGACAGCTGGTGAGTTCGCTGAAGGTCATGCAGGACAACCTCGTAAACACGGTCGTGCAGATCAAGCAGGGCACCGAGACCATCGCGCATGCCTCACGCGAGATCGCGTCGGGCAATGCGGACCTCTCGGCGCGCACCGAATCGCAGGCCAGCTCCCTGGAACAGACGGCGTCGTCGATGGAGGAGCTGACGACGACCGTTCGCCAGAACGCCGAGAACGCGCGCCAGGCCAACCAGCTGGTGGTGTCGGCTTCGGATTTTGCGCTGAAAGGCGGTCACGTCGTCGGCCAGGTGGTCGAGACGATGGGATCGATCAAGGAAAGCTCGCGCAAGATCGTGGACATCATCGGCGTCATCGACGGCATCGCGTTCCAGACCAACATCCTCGCGCTGAATGCCGCAGTGGAAGCGGCGCGCGCCGGCGAACAGGGGCGCGGCTTCGCGGTGGTCGCCAGCGAAGTGCGCAGCCTGGCGCAGCGCTCGGCCGCGGCGGCCAAGGAGATCAAGACTCTGATCGACGATTCGGTCGAGAAGGTGGACCAGGGCAGCCGGCTGGTCAATCAGGCCGGCACCACGATGGACGAGATCGTCACCAGCGTGCGCCGGGTCACCGACATCATGGGCGAGATCGCGGCCGCCAGCCGCGAGCAGGAAAGCGGGATCGAGCAGATCAACCGGGCGATCGTGGAGATGGATGCGGTCACGCAGCAGAACGCGGCGCTGGTGGAGCAGGCGTCGACCGCCGCGCAGGCGCTGCAGGAACAGTCGGCGCGGCTGGCTGGTGTGGTGGCGGTGTTCAGGCTGGAGGGCGGCGCGGCGCAGGCATCGACTTCGGCACGCGCGGTAGCCGTGGCGAACTTGGGGCGCGGCCTACTCGAATCGTAACTGAATCACCAGCGCACGAAAAATAACACGTCGTTCCCGCACAGGCGGGAACCCATAGGCCGCGTGAATAGATGCTCACTATGGGTCCCCGCCTACGCGGGGACGACGGTTTTTGGGCTAACTATTGTTGTGATTCAGTCAGCCGCGCGCTGGTCCGCGTGTTTGTACTCACTGTACTTGCGCGCATCGCCGCGCACCAGCGCGGCCGGGTACTTGGCGCGGTTGATGACCATCTTTTCCTCGACAGCGCTCATCAGGTCGATGTCCAGCTTGTCCGCGATGCGCACCAGGTACACCATCACATCGGCGATCTCGTGACGCACCTGGCGCAGCTTGTCCTCGCCCAGTTCGTCGCGGCGGCCGTTCTGCAGCCACTGGAAATGCTCCAGCAGCTCGGCCGCCTCGACCGACAGCGCCGCGGCCAGGTTCTTGGGCGTGTGGAACTGGTCCCAGTCGCGCTCGTCGACGAACTCGCGCACCAGGTCGCGCAGCCGCGCCAGCTCGCCTTGCCCGTCACCGTTCACCGTTGCGCTCCCGCTTCCAGGTAGCGCTGCAGGATCACCTCGAGCTTGGGCGCGATCTCTTCATGGCTGCTGACGGTAATGCCCAGGTCGCGCAACAGGCCGTCGTGCACGCCGTAGACCCAGCTGTGGATGGTCAGCGGCTGGCCGCGTTCCCAGGCGTCGCGCACGACCGTCGTCTGCGCCACGTTGATCACCTGCTCGGCCACGTTCAGCTCGACCAGGCGGTTGGCGGCGGCCGCGCCGCTCACGTTGCCCAGGTATTTCTCGTGCTTGTCGTGCACGTCGCGCACGTGGCGCAGCCAGTTGTCGGCCAGGCCCACTCTGGTGTTATTCAACGCGGCAGACACGCCCGAGCAGCCGTAGTGGCCGCACAGGATGATGTGCTTGACCTTGAGCACGTCAATCGCGAACTGCAGCACGGTCAGGCAGTTCAGGTCCGAATGCACCACCACGTTGGCGATGTTGCGGTGGACGAACAGTTCGCCCGGCGCCATGCCCACCAGTTCGTTGGCCGGCACGCGGCTGTCCGAGCAGCCGATCCACAGGTACTCGGGCGCCTGCTGCGAAGCCAGGTCCTTGAAGAAGTCCGGGTCCTGGTCGATCATCAACGCTGCCCACTTGCGGTTGCGTTCAAAGAGGTCTTCGGCGGTGAGGCCGGTGGGGGTTTGAGCCATGTGATTCCCGTTTGGTTAGTGCTGGCAGGGTGCGCTCATACCTTTCCTGCCCCCGTGCGTGGCCAACACTGTTCATGCGTCACGCGTGCGCACGGGTGCGCACCCTACGAAAAACCGCCGAGGGCCGGGGCGCTCAGCGGTTGCTTTGGATTGCTTACTCGAAGAAGTCCTTGACCTTGTCCATCCAGCCCTTGCTCTGCGGGCTGTGCTTGGAACCGCCCTCTTTGGTCAGGCGGTCGAATTCGCGTAGCAGGTCCTTCTGCTTGTCGGTCAGCTTGACCGGCGTTTCCACCACCACGTGGCAGAACAGGTCGCCCGCGTAGCCGGAGCGCACGCCCTTGATGCCCTTGCCCTTCAGGCGGAAGGTCTTGCCAGTCTGGGTGCCTTCCGGCACCGTGAACGATACCTTGCCCGACAGGGTCGGCACCTCGATCTCGCCGCCCAGCGCCGCCTTGGAAAACGAGATCGGCATTTCGCAATGCAGGTCGTCGCCTTCGCGCTGGAACACCGGGTGCGGCTTGATGTGGATC
>SPQI01000293.1 GCA_004570315.1 Oxalobacteraceae bacterium OM1
GTCCGGCGCCTGGTCCAGCGGGAACGTTGCTTCATTGGCCAGCACGAGCGCCGGCACGAAAGCCACAGCCGCGATGATTTTTTTCAGCAATTTCATTCTTGTATCCCTTTTGGCGGCTTAGTGCGGCGTGAACGTGACGCGCTCGGGCACCGGTTTGAACGTGCCCATCGTGCTCCACCACGGCATCAGCAGGAAGAAGCCGAAGTAGATGAAGGCGCAGATCTGGGCGACGGTCGTGCCGACCGGGGTCGGCGGCTGCACGCCGAGATAACCCAGCACGACGAAGGCGATGCCGAAGACGAGGTAGACGTACTTGTGCCAGTCCGGACGATAGCGGATCGACTTCACCGGCGAGTGGTCGAGCCACGGCAGGCCGCCCAGGATCAGCACCGAAGCGCCCATCAGGACCACGCCCCAGAACTTCGGATCGAAGAGGAACATGCCGATCACGGCTACGACTGCAATCACCACGGCGGCGAGTCTGGTCATTGCCGGCAGCTTCGACTTCAGGAAGATCAGCGCGGCATAGGCCAGCACGCCGATTTCCAACGCATACATGAACTGCGAAGTCGTCGCACGCAGGATGGAGTAGAACGGCGTGAAATACCACACCGGCGCGATGTGCGGCGGCGTCTTCAGCGGGTCGGCCGGAA
Organism: Oxalobacteraceae bacterium OM1; assembly: GCA_004570315.1. GTDB lineage: Bacteria > Pseudomonadota > Gammaproteobacteria > Burkholderiales > Burkholderiaceae_D > Noviherbaspirillum. Next base: position 654 of record SPQI01000293.1, read on the forward strand.
TGAAGTTGTTGTACTCGAGGAAGTAGCCTCCCATCTCCGGACCGAAGAAAACGACCGCGCTGAAGACAATGAGGAAGACGATCGCGGCGAAGATGTCGTGCACCGAGTAGTACGGGTGGAACGGGATGCCGTCGAGCGGAATGCCGTTCTCGTCCTTCTTGGCCTTGATCTCGATGCCGTCCGGGTTGTTGGAGCCGACTTCATGCAGCGCGACGATGTGCGCGAACACCAGGCCGATCAGCACCAGCGGGATCGCGATCACGTGCAGCGAGAAGAAGCGGTTCAGCGTCGCGTCGGAGACGACGTAGTCGCCGCGGATCCACAGGGACAGGTCCGGGCCGATGAACGGAATCGCGCCGAACAGGTTCACAATCACCTGCGCGCCCCAATAGGACATCTGGCCCCAGGGAAGCAGGTAGCCGAAGAAGGCTTCGGCCATCAGGCACAGGAAGATGCCGACGCCGAACAGCCACAGCAATTCGCGCGGCTTGCGATAGGAACCGTAGAGCAGCGCCTTCGTCATGTGGAGGTAGACGACGATGAAGAAGGCCGACGCGCCGGTCGAGTGCATGTAGCGCACCAGCCAGCCCCACGGCACTTCGCGCATGATGTATTCGACGGAGGCGAACGCGAGATTGGCGTCCGGCTTGTAGTTCATCACCAGGAAGATGCCGGTGACGATCTGGATCACCAGCACCAGCAGGGCCAGCGAGCCGAAGGCGTACCAGAAGTTGAAGTTCTTCGGTGCGTAATACTCGGAGACGTGCGCTTTCCAGGTTGAGGACAGCGGGAAGCGCGCATCGATCCAGGCCAGTGCCTTGCCCGAAGCGGGCACCGGGGTACCTGTCGGTTTGTGGGAAGTCGCCATGATTATGCTTCGCCTTTCTCGTCTTTGCCGATGACCAGCTTGCTGTCGCCGACATACATGTGGCGCGGCACTTGCAGGTTGTCAGGAGCGGGCTTGTTCTTGTAGACGCGACCGGCCAGATCGAAGGTCGAGCCATGGCACGGGCAGAGGAAGCCGCCCTGCCAGTCGTCGGGCAGCGAGGGCTGCGGGCCGGTCTGGAACCGTGCGGTCGGCGAGCAACCGAGGTGGGTGCAGATGCCCACGGCGACGAGCACGTCGGGCTTGATGGAGCGGTGTTCGTTGCGGGCGTATTCCGGTGTCAGTTCGTCCGCGTTGCGCTCCGATTTCGGGTCGGCGAGCAAGGGGTCGAGCTTCGGCAGCTCCGCGACCTGATCCTGCGAACGCTTCAGGATCCAGACCGGCTTGCCGCGCCATTCGACGGTACGGAGTTCGCCGGTCTGCATGCCGGCGATGTCCACTTCGACCGGAGCGCCGGCAGCCTTGGCGCGTTCGGACGGCTGGAAGGTGGACACAAAGGCGCCCGCCGTGGCCAATCCGGCTACACCGCCCGCCGCACACGTGGCGACGAGCAAGCCGCGTCGACCGGAATCGACCTGCTTTTCATTACTCATACCAACCCCAATCAGGTAAAAAGCGAAATTTGTGGAAACTTCTTGCAACCTTTAATTATAACGGACGGCGATGTCGATTTAAAGCGGAAACCATTTCCGGCGGTACATTTATTGGCACGAATCCAATACCGCAGCCGCCCCATTCGGGCACAATGGCCACCGCGCACTATTGCTTCGCGCCGAAAATTGCCATAAGACCAATGAGGATTGCAATGGGAATGCTTCAGGAATTCAAGGCCTTTGCCATGAAGGGAAATGTGATCGATCTTGCGGTCGGCGTCATCATCGGCGCCGCATTCGGCCGCATCGTCGATTCGCTGGTTCAGGACATCATCATGCCCGTCGTCGGCAAGCTGGTGGGCGGACTCGACTTCAGCAACTATTACCTTCCGCTGAACAATCAGGGAACGCAGTTGCCGCTGGCGGAGGCCAAGAAGCTTGGGGCGGTATTCGCCTATGGCAATTTCCTGACCATCCTGCTGAATTTCGTACTGCTCGCCTTCATCATCTTTCTGATGGTGCGGGCCCTCAACAAGGCGAGGCGAACCGAGCCGCCGTCGACTTCCGCGCTGGCCGCGCCGCCGGAAGACATCGTACTGCTGCGCGAAATCCGCGACGCCCTGCGCAAATGAAAAAAGCCCCTCGTCCGAGGGGCTTTCGTTTTCGACGGCATCCGTCAGCGCCTGGTGCGCGGCTTGCCGAGCTGCAGTAGACCGCGGCGGTGCGCCTCGAACACCGCCTCGCCGCGCGAATGGACGGCGAGCTTGCCGTAGATGTTCTTGATGTGGGTCTGCACCGTTCCGACCGACACCGACAATAGCTTGGCCACTTCGCCATAGCTGTCTCCCTGAGCGATCAGATCCAGAATGGCGGCCTCCCGCTTGGTGAGGCTCGTCGCGCCGCCCTCGACCGGCGGCAGCGCGTCCTGCTTGCCGTCGCGGACCTTGGCCAGCACCATGCGGGCGATCGTCGGACTCATCGGTGCGCCGCCGGCACGCAGGTCGAGCACCGCCTTAGCGATGTCGGTCTTGCCGGCTGTCTTGAGCACGTAGCCCGAGGCCCCCGCCTCGACGCATGCGAGGACGCTTGCCTCGTCGCTCGACATCGTGACCACCATGATGTCGGTGTTCGGATGGCGCTGGGCGCAGGCGCGGATGATTTCGAGGCCGGAGCCGTCCGGCAGTCCGAGGTCGGTCAGCAGCACGTCGGCGGAATTCCGTTCGAGCCATGCCAGGGCCGGCTTGACGCTGTCGAACGACACGAGGAGCCGCAGCGCAGGATCGCCCTCCACCGCTAGGCAAAGGGTCTTCCGCGTGACCGCATCGTCCTCGACGATCAGCACGCCAACCGGGTTGCGCGAAACGTCTTCCAGCATGTCCATTCCTTGTTGTCACGCCGCTTTTGTCGGCTGCGAAGACGAAAATATAACTAATTTCTAGTACGAATCGTTATACCGGATTGTCCACATCAATGAAATGGTGCGCGATACCGAATTGCGTCGCCAGATGTGTGCCGAGCGCCTGCACACCGTAGCGTTCCGTCGCGTGATGCCCGCAAGCTATGTAGGCGACGCCGCTTTCCCGCGCCAGATGCACCGTCGGCTCCGAGATCTCGCCGCTCAGATACACGCTCGCGCCAGCGGCAATCGCATCGCCCAGCATGCTGTGCGCGGCACCCGTGCACCAGGCAATCCGTCCGACCGGTTGGGCAGGATCGCCGATGACCAGCGGCTGGCGCCCCAGGCACTGCGCCACGCGCGCCGCCAGAGCG
>SPQI01000394.1 GCA_004570315.1 Oxalobacteraceae bacterium OM1
GCTCGATGCCGCGCCCGCCGACCTGCCGAAGCGCGCGCCGAACCGCCGCCTCGCCGCGCTGCTGGGCAGCATGGCCGTGTTCGGCGTGGCCGCCGCGACGACCCACTGGATCCTCACGACGCCCGAAGTCAGCCAGACAGTCGCCCATGCCGTCACGCCTAAGGCCGCGATTGCCGCACCCGTTGCCTCCGTTGCTGCCGTTGCTTCCGTGGCACAGCCGACGGCACTGGCACAAGGCCTGCAGATGTCGTACCGGCTCGCCGTGCAGCCGGCGGCCCCTGCAGCCGACGACAAGCTCGCGCAATCCGAATGAGCGAATCGCCGTGGCGCCCTCGCGCGCCACGGCATTTGCTTCAAAAGCCACCCCGCCGTTGCCGCTTCGCTAAGCCACTTTCCAAATGGCATAAAGCGCCCGCTGCAGTTAGAATGCCTTGGTTCGAAAACCGGCGAGCCTCAGCCGCCTTGCGGCGCGCGGCTTGCGAAAGCGGCATCGGCAGCCCTCGCGGCATGCCAATCCAGTCATCGCACCGTCCATGAAAAACTTGATCCTTCCCACGCGCAGCATGAACCTGACCCGTTTGCGTCCTGCGATGAAGCGCACCGCCGTGTTGTCCGGCATCGTCGCCGCCTTGTTTGCGGCACCGGCGTTCGCCGACGACTTCGCCGACGTGAGCAAACTGGCACGCGCCGGCCAGTACCCCGAGGCGCTCGCCAAAGCCGATGCCTTCCTCGGCAAGAACCCGCGCGATGCGCAGATGCGCTTCCTGAAGGGCGTCATCCTGTCGGAGCAGAACAAGCCGCAGGAAGCGATCACGATCTTCACCAAGCTGACGGAAGATTTCCCTACGCTGCCCGAGCCCTACAACAACCTGGCGGTGCTTTATGCCGCATCGGGCCAGTACGAGAAAGCGCGCCAGGCGCTCGAGTCGGCCATCCGCACCAATCCGAGCTATGCGACCGCCTACGAAAACCTCGGCGACGTGCATGCCAAGCTCGCGAGCCAGGCCTACGACAAGGCGCTCCAGCTCGACTCCGCCAACTCCGGTGCGAAGTCCAAGCTCACGCTGGTACGCACCCTGGTCAGCAACATGAATTCCCCGGGTGCGCCGAAACCGGCGGCACCGGTGCCGACCGCGCCGCCGACCGTGATCGCGAAGACGCCTGAACCGGCCCCCGCTTCCGCACCGAAGGCAGCTCCTGCTCCGGTGCCTGCGCCCGCACCGGCGCCTGCCGTCGCGGCGGCCAAACCGGCTCCTGCGCCTGCTCCTGCTCCGGCTCCGGCAGCCAAACCTGCTCCGGCACCGGCCCCCGCGGTGGCGAAGGCTGAACCGAAACCTGAACCGAAACCAATGGCGCGCGGCAATGTCGAACGCGACGACGTGCTGGAGGTCGTGCACGATTGGGCCAAGGCATGGAGCGCGCGCGACGTGAAAGCTTATCTGTCGTACTACGGCCCCGACTTCCAGGCACCCAACGGGCTGTCCCGCAAGGCATGGGAAGAGGAGCGCAACGCGCGCATCGCGGGCAAGGGGCGCATCAGCGTGAAGGTGGAAGCGCCGGAGATATCGGTCAACGGCAACACGGCGACGGTGAAATTCCGTCAGCAATACGTGTCCGACCGCCTCACCGCCAACAGCCGCAAGACGCTGGTGCTGAACAAGCACGGCAGCAAATGGCAGATCAAGCAGGAGATGACAGGTAGCTGATGTTCCGCTTCCAGAAAACCAACAGCCCGGCAAGCCTCACCTCGAAGCGTGTTTTGTTGCTCGGAATGTCCTGGCTGCTGGCCACCGGCGGCAGTGTCGTTTCCAGTGCAGCATTCGCGCGCAGCCAGGCTGAAGCCGCCGCCGCGGCCGTCGTCGCCACCAAGCCGGATCCCGAAGTCCTGCTGATCGAGGTCTACAAGGCCCTCGGCGCCAACCGCCTGCGCGATGCGCTGGCCAAGGCCGACAAGCTCGTCGCAGACTTCCCGAACTTCCGGCTCGGCCACCTCATCCGCGGCGACCTGCTGCTGATGCAGACGCATTCCGTGCAGACCTTTGGCGCTGCCGCCGGCGCGCCGCCCGACAAGCTCAACGACCTGCGCGAAGAAGCCATGGTGCGCCTGCGTTCGCTGCGCGAGCGTCCAGACCCGGACCTCGTGCCACGCATGGTCCTGCAGCTGCGCGACGACCAGAAGCATGCGCTCGTGGTGGACGCCAAGCGCTCGCGCCTCTACGTCTATGAGAACCGCGGCGGCCAGCTCAAGTTCGTCACCGATTACTACATCAGCCAGGGCAAGCTCGGAGTCAACAAGCTCAAGGCCGGCGACCAGAAGACGCCGGTCGGCGTGTACTACATCACCAGCCGCCTGCCCGCCGCGCGCCTGCCGGATTTCTACGGCTCCGGCGCGCTGCCGATCAACTATCCCAACGAATGGGACCGCGTGAACGGACGCAGCGGCTCGGGCATCTGGCTGCACGGCACGCCGTCCGACAGCTACAGCCGTCCGCCACTTTCGTCCGACGGCTGCGTCGTGCTGACCAATCCGGATCTCTACCGTCTCGCGAATTCTGTCGAGATCGGCAAGACGCCGGTGGTGATCAGCGAGACCGTCGAGTTCGTCAACCAGACCAAGTGGAACAACGATCGCAAGATCGCCGCCAGGCTGGTGGACGACTGGCGCCGCGACGTGGAGAGCATGAGCCCCGACCGCGTGCTGCAAAACTACTCGAAGAACTTCAAGAGCGAGCGCGGCGAAGACCTGAACACCTGGTTCTCCAAGCATCAGCCCATCGTGCCCGGGGCGAAGGATTTGGCCATCAAGCTGTACGACGAAACCTATTTCTTTTATCCAGGGCGCGACGACATGATCGTCAGCACCTTCACCCAGGATGCGGTGGTGGGCAAAGTGAAGCGCACCATGCGCAAGCGACAGTACTGGGCCCGTGAGGGTTCCGCCTGGAAAATCGTCTACGAGCTCAATCTCTGAGCCCAAGCAAAGCCGGCCTCCATGCCGGCTTTTTTGTTGCCCGGCACGGTTTCGTCTGCCCTTGATCAATTGCGGCGGCATGTCACTGAACTAACTTTTCCGCGTAGCGTCTTTCAAGTGTTTGGAGCCGGACAGCCATGCAGTGCCGCTTTTGCGGGAAGGACAACCCCGCCTCGGTCACAATTTGCCAAGCCTGCCATACGCCCCTGCGGGAGAACCCGCACTGGAAGGGCGGCAAACAAGGTAGCAAAGGGCAGGACATCCCGAACCCAGCGGGTTTGGACCGTTCCGCATGGGCTGCCGGTGTGTTGCCCCCGGCCTCGCCGGATGGCGCGAACCCAAGGGTCACCCAGGTGCCGACATCCACTACCAATCTGCCGCCGAACTCGACCCGTGCCCCAACAGGCACGCGGGCCGAACCGCATCTCGGTGCCGCGCCGGACGCCGGCCAAGCACCGGCCGCCTCCGACTGGGTGCGCTACGCCGCCTTGCATGAACAGCCCGAGCTGTTGAAGCCGCGCCGCCGCTTCCGCGGTCTTGCGTGGATGAGCGGCATCTTCGTCTTCGGCACCGCCGTCGGCCTTGCCGCTGCCTGGTGGTACAGCACGCCGGCCCCGTTCCAGCCCGTCGCGCCGCATGTCGCGCATACCGCGGGTCCGGTCGCCTTGCCCGAGCGTGCGCCGGGCGACAAAGGCATTGCGCAAAGCGAGCTGCCCTACGATGGTCGTCCACCGGTAGAGTCTGCCGCGCCGGCGATGAGCCTGAAACTTGCCAAGCCGGAAGACGTGCCGCCTGTCGCCGAACGAAGGCAGCCAGCGCCCCCGATTGCTGCGGCTTCCGGCGACAGCGGCGAGGAAACGGCACCGGAACCGCGTGCGGAGGCGGCGCCCGCCAATGTCGCTCCTGCCAATGTGGCGCCCGCC
>SPQI01000010.1 GCA_004570315.1 Oxalobacteraceae bacterium OM1
CAGCAGGAGTTCGGTCGTACGCCGCGGACCATTCTTGCGGTAGCCGCGAAGCTCGCGTTGTGCCAGCCGGCGGCTGAAGAGACCTTCGGCATCCATGCAATGACTGCAGCTCATGCGCTACCTCCGGAACGAACGTCACGCACAACCGGCGTGACACATTCGACTGCCTACTTGCCTGGACTCCGTATGTCCTCACCCCGGCGCCGGTGAGTCAAGGCACCGGATGCGGCCGCCTTGAGCAAGCGCTGGAAGGTCGGGCACTCGGCGTGGCTCGGCGCCTTGCATGCAGCGGCGTGCCGCAATCCCCGGCTGACAGCATGCAACTGCCTGATGGTCCGGTCGATCTCGTCCGCCTTCACGGCCAGCAACTGGCGGTCGATGGCGGGCCGGCCGTTCGGTGACAGCATGGACCCGATCTCGTCCAGCGACAACCCCGCCGCTTGACCCAGTGCAATGAGCGCCAGCTGGTTGAGCACCGCCGGCGCGAACGTGCGCCGTAAGCCTTGCCGGCCGACCGACGTGATCAGCCCCTTCTTTTCGTAATAGCGCAGTGTCGATGCGGGAACCCCGGTGCGCTTGGCGACTTCAGCGATATCCATGTCGTACGGCCCTTGACTTGAAGTTGACTTCAACTTCTATAGTGGACGCCAGAACCTCATCGGTCAACCCACAAGGAGTGTTGTCATGACTGTTGTCGAAACCATCCTCCGCATCGTTGTCATCGGCACCGGCGCCACCGCCGTCATGGATGCGTGGCTCATGGCGCTCAAGCGCATGGGCATCCAGACCCAGAACTTCGCGATGATCGGCCGCTGGATGGGGCACCTCTTCAAGGGACGCTTCGCCCATGCCTCCATTGCAAAGGCCGCCACTGTGCCGGGCGAACTCGCGCTGGGATGGCTGACCCACTATGCGGTCGGCATCGCGTTCGCCGGCCTGCTTGTCGTCCTGCGCGGCGCCGCGTGGCTGCATGCGCCCGCAGTCCTGCCCGCCGTCGCCGTTGGCCTGTGCACCGTCGCGTTTCCCCTGTTCGTGATGCAACCGGCCATGGGGCTGGGCATCGCGGCTTCCCGGACGCCGGCGCCATGGAAGAACCGCCTGCGCAGCATGGCGAATCACACGGTCTTCGGCTTCGGCCTCTATCTGTCGGCGCTCGTCATCGCGTGGATGCTGCGATGGGTGTCCTGACCTTTCCAACGAAACCTATACCTCGCACGGAGTGAAACAATGAAGAAACTTGCCGTCATCTACCACAGTGCCCACGGCCATACCCGGCACATCGCAACGCAGGTCTTTGAAGGCGCCGCCGGCGTGCCGCATACCCAGGTCCTGCTGCTGCAAGCCGAGGAAGTCGCGAAGACCCCGGACATGCTGCTCTCCTTCGACGGCTACATCCTCGGATCGCCGACCTACCTCGGCGGCGTATCGAGTCAGTTCAAGGCTTTCATGGACGCGACCGGGCGCTTGTGGCGCACACAGCAGCTCAAAGGCCGGCTCGCTGCTGGATTCACCGTCTCCTCGCTGCCCGCCGGGGACAAGCAGTCCACGCTGCTCTCGATGTTCGTGTTCTGCATGCAGCACGGCATGCTGTGGGCCGGCAATCCCTTCCTTCCCGAACAGCATGCGGGCGTTCCCTACGACGAAGCCGTGAATCGCCTCGGCTCCTGGTCGGGCCTGATGGCGCAGGCCGCGCATGGCGCGCCGGCCGACGCCTTCGCGCCCGGCGACGTCAAGACGGCGCGCCTGTTCGGTCAGCATGTCGCGCAGACGCTGCAGCGGATGTCTGGCAGTGCTCAGGGTATGCTTCGCGAGGCCCTGGCATGATTCCCGGCAAATACGGTCCGGTGCTGTTCGGCCTGATCCTGTCCGGGCTGATGTCTCTGCTCGTTTCAGGCATCTCGACCTTCCGTACCCTCGGTCTGGCAGCCAATTTTCTCGACGCCTGGTTCGGTGGATGGCTGGCCGCATGGCTGATCGCCTTTCCGGTGGTCCTGCTGGCCGCTCCGCTGACTCGGAAGCTGGTGCAATCGCTCGTCGCGAAGCGCTGAGGCAGGGGGCGGCTTATTCAACGAACGCGGGTTATGACATGAGCATCGAATTCGAAACCGAACGCTGCCGGCTTCGGCCGTTCCGCCTTGCCGATCTGCTGGCATTTGCGGCATACCGTGCCGACCCTGAAATCGCGCAGTATCAAAGCTGGTCCGACTATTCCTATGACGATGCGCTGGCCTTGTATGAAGACATGGCAGGCAAACCATTCGGGCTGCACGGCCACTGGTACCAGATCGCGGTCGCCGACAAGGAAAACGATCGGCTGCTCGGTGACGTGGCGCTGCACTTCGTCGACAGGCAAACCGTCGAAGTCGGTTTCACCATGTCACCCGGCGTGCAAAGGCGGGGCTACGGCAGGGAGGTCCTGCGCGGTCTCGTGGATACGGTGTTTGCGAGCCTGGCCCCGGAGCGGATCGTTGCAGTGACGGACGCAAAGAACATCGCATCGATCCGTGTCCTGGAGGCCATCGGTTTCGAAAGAGAAGCGCTCGTTCGCACGGTCGAGTTCAAGGGCCAACCGGGGCAGGAGTACGACTACGTGTACTTGCGCAAGACATGGCTGGCACGCCAACGCGCAGCGTGAGCGCGCCGCCTTGATAGGCATGGTAGCGTCTTCCGGCCATCCGCTTCCAAACTCCTGAAGCAGGAACAATCCCGGTCGCGGCGCGGCCATCAATTCTCGTTCCTGACGCGCTACAACTTTCAGACGCAGAAGAGCGCGCTCCAGCTGGGGTGGGCCTTCCCGATCCGCTCGCAGTTGAAGGGGTATGTCCATCTCTTTTCCGGCTACGGCAACACGCTCATCGACTACAACGCCTATCAGCGCGTCCTCGGACTCGCTGTGCAGATCGGATTCTGACGCCGGTGGGCGTCCACTTCCTGCGGAGCGGTTTGGCAGCTGCGCCTGATTGCATCACATCAAGGTTTCGCCGGATTCGAGAACCGACCTGCCGATGCAAGGTCTTTCCAGCAATAGGCGCATGCGGGCTGGAACACGCGCCTTCCGTCCCTCCTGAGCGGTGCATGCGCATGGCCGTGGCTGTCTCGCACCCTGCAGGGCGAGCCTGCAAACGCAAACCGCAGCTCCTTTTCACCGTCGTCCTTCATTTGCCCGAACCATGCCGAAGCGTGCTCTCCAGATTTTTCTTGCTTGTACTGTCGTGCTGACCCTGGTGTCGTCGCACGCGGCCGCCCAGCAGAAGGGAGCCCCTCGGTCGGACGAGGCTCCAAGGACGGACAGTCTTTCTCCTGCCGGCAAGACGCCCGCGCCAACCGGCAGCGTCCCCGCACCGGCGAGTCCACCTCAAGCCGCGGCGCCGGCCGGATCGAGTCCGGCGACACCCGTCGCAACACCGGCCAAGCCCGCCGCAGCGGCCGCCGCTCCCTTGGAAGAAAACGGATTGGTCGCGCAGATACTGGCCCAGATCGACCGCTGGAACGACAGCCTCGAGACGGAGCTGCGGCAGATGGCGCGTGCCTTGCTCGGCTTTCCCGCCGTGCTGCACGGCATCGCCGCCAATCTGTCCGACCCCGCCGAACATGGAGGGCTGGCCAAGGCGCTCCTGAAGCTGGCAGGCGTGTTCGCGATCAGCATCGGTCTGGAATGGGCACTGCAGCGTGCGCTGCGTCGCCCGCGCCACGCATTGATCCTGCATGCCGGTCAGTTGGAGTCGGAGATCGACGCTCCAGCCGGCGTCGCCGGCACACAAGCGCCGCGCGCGCCTCCTGCAGAGGGTGATACATCGCCCGACCTCGGGACGGCGGAGGGCGCGGCGAAGTCCGCCGCGATGCACCCGCCGGTCGACGGCGTGGCGCTCGCCAGGAG
>SPQI01000077.1 GCA_004570315.1 Oxalobacteraceae bacterium OM1
GCCGCAACGTGGAGCAGATGCGCGATGTCGCGGAGCGCCTGGAAGGGCAGCTGACGGCCACCCTGCACATCGACGCGGGCGATGCCGAAGCCGCGCGCCGGCTGCTGCCGACGCTCGAGCGCAAGGCCGGCCGCATCCTCGTCAACGGTTATCCGACCGGCGTCGAAGTCTGCGACGCCATGGTCCACGGCGGGCCGTTCCCGGCGACCTCCGACCCGCGTTCGACCTCGGTCGGCACGCTCGCCATCCGCCGCTTCCTGCGACCGGTCTGCTACCAGGACTTGCCGCAGGAACTGCTGCCCGCGGCGCTGCGCGACGACAGCGTTGCCGTATCGCCGCGGCGGATCAACGGCAGGCTGGTCTGCCCCTGAATCGGTCCTGAAAGAAGGCCTTCCAATTGAGGCTGCAGTGGAATCAAAGCGCATCCTGCGTACCTCTGATCCTCCGCAAGTCTTTCCGCGCATTAACGGGGATACTGGGCAGAGACGCGGGCGGTGCCCGGCAACAAGCCGACGCCGTCCAACGGCCGGCACGAGCACTGCAAGCTCGTGCCCGATTCCTCGATAGGGAAGACCAACATGAACGACTCGCGCGCCGCCATCGAGTCCTTGCTCCGATGGCTTGCACCACGGCTGGACGAGGGTGAAACCGAATACCTCCGATCCCGCCTGATCGAACTTGCCCACCCTGAAACGGCACAGGCCCGGACCGCGGCCAGGGACCCGTTTTCCTTGTACGACGTCATCGGGTCCTCCGCGCGTACGGCTTCAGCCCGCGCTGCCACCTCCTGAACGAAGCGTTGCGCCGCCGCTGGCCGGCTGACGCTTCGAATTCCGTCCCGTGATCGTCCGGCTCCTCAAGACGGCGCTGCGTCGATTCATCGACGACGACATGCTGTCGTATTCGGCAGCCGTCACCTACCACGTCCTTTTCTCGTCCCTGCCGTTTGCGATCTTTCTGATCGCCCTGATCGGCTATCTGGACCTCGACCCGGTATTCGACTGGTTGCGCGCGCAGGCAAAAATCTACTTCCTCGAAGATACGGTCCCGCAGATCAACCAGATCATCGACCAGCTGCAGCAGCGCCGGGTCGGCATGCTGTCGGCGGGGGTAGCGGCCTCGCTGTGGGCGTCGTCGTCCGCCATGCGGTCCATGATGAAGGCGCTGAATGCGGTCTATCGCGTCAAGGAAGAACGGCCGCTGGTGAAGCGCTGGGTACTTTCGATCATCTATACGCTGGGACTGGGCCTGCTCGGAACCGTCGTGTTGGCAATGGTCGTGGTCAGCCCGCGCGCCATTCAGATGCTGGCGCAACACTGGGGCGTCGAACGCTCGACGGCCATCCTGTGGGCTTGGTGGCTGCGCTGGCCGACGGTCGTGGTGCTTCTCGGTGTGATCATTGCCATCCTGTATGGCGTCGCGCCGGATGTGGAACAACGCATCCGCTTCGTGTCGCCCGGCGCCTTCGCCGTCGTGGTGTTGTGGCTGGCCGCTTCGTGGGCCTTCAACTATTACGTGCGCACCGTCGCCGGCTACGACCGTCTCTATGGCACGGTCGGCACGGCGATCGTCCTGCCGCTTTACGTCTATCTCACCTCGATCATTTTCCTGCTGGGCGCGGAATTGAATGCGGTGGCGGAATACCAGTCGCCCGCCGGCAAGGATCCCGGAGAAAAAGAGCTGGAGTGAGGGGCTGCAGTCGCGCCGGTCGTAGCGGCTGGCGGAATGTGGCGCCGGCGACCTGCCGTTCATGATTCAATTAGGACGAGAAAGCGCGGATTTCCTCCGCTCCCATATCCGCAGGATGGCACGGGCCAACGAAGCGGATATACCATCGTGCCCAGCAGACGTGCGTGCGCTCGCTGTTGAGGCTGTCATGCTTGTCGCGTGCGCGGCGCCAAAGGTGGGTGCAAGCGATTACCCGCTTAATTTGATGCTGCACGCTGACGCCCGTTGGGGCCGGTGAACGGTAAGCTTAAGCGTTAAAAAAAGGAGTGAAGACATGCAGATGAGTGATATCCCATTCGGCACGACAGACTGGTCGACAGTCGAGCGCACGGAACATAAGGGCGAAACTGGAATCGCCTACTGGCGCACGCGTCAGTTCGGCGGGATTCGGGTCCGGCTGGTCGAATACACGCCTGGTTATCTGGCAGACCATTGGTGTTCCAAGGGGCACGTCCTGCTTTGTTTGGAAGGGGAACTGCAAACGGAGCTTGAGGACGGAAGGACGTACACCCTGACGCCCGGGATGAGCTATCAAGTCGGCGATAACGCGGAAGCGCACCGTTCCTATACGCCCACGGGCGCCAAGCTCTTCATTGTGGACTGAACTGAACGTTTAACTCGCCAAGTTGAGATAACGGATGCGCTCATGTGTCCCGGCTTCCCTCTATCGTTCGGTTGGCTTTGTCGAATGGGGACGCAGCCGCATGCCATCCGTACGGATTCCGGGCTGAAGGGAAAGGTGCATATGTCGCTTGCACCGTTGAGGAAGCATGCCGCAGCGTAACCCCGTGTTGGAACGGGGGCCTTCGAGGTGCCCGCGGAAGGCGGTGGTTCATCATTCCTTGCGCGTCCGGTACAGACCCGCAGCACGCTGCAATACAGTACCGGCCGCCGGGCGGCAGAGTGTCACTGTCAAAGCAAGCGGAACCGAGGATACTTTGTAGAGAGCCGGACACTGCGCCCGCCGCCAGCGGGACCTACGAGGAGGAAAAATGAAACTGGGCTTCATCGGTCTGGGAAACATGGGCTCCGCCATGGCGCTCAACCTGGCGCGCAGCGGTGCGGACCTGGTGGTCTGGAACAGGACGCCCGCCAAGTGCGCGGAGATCGAAGCGGCCGGCGCCCAGCCGGCAAGCTCGGTCGAGGCGGTGTTCGATGCCGCGTCCGTCGTCATCCTCATGCTGGCGAACAACCGCGTGATCGACGAGGTGCTCCGGCGCGGCACGCCCAATTTCGAACGGCTGGTGCGCGGCCATGTCGTCGTCCACATGGGGACGACCGCACCGGCCTATTCCAAGGCCCTGGAGCGCGACATCGTCGCCGCCGGCGGACGCTATGTGGAGGCGCCCGTGTCAGGATCGCGCAAACCGGCCGAGCAGGGCGCGCTGGTCGGCATGCTGGCTGGCGAGCCCGCGGCCGTGGAACTGGTGCGTCCGCTGCTGGCGCCGGTGTGTTCGCAAACCTTCGTCTGCGGCCCCGTGCCGAGCGCCTTGCTCATGAAGCTCTCGGTCAACCTCTTTCTGATCACTATGGTCTCGGGCCTCGCGGAAGCAACCAACTTTGCGGAGACGCACGGTTTAGACCTCGATCTGTTCCGGGACATCGTGGACGCCGGCCCCATGGCTAGCAGCGTGTCGAAGGTGAAGCTGGCGAAGCTGGTCGCGAAGGACTATGCGGTGCAGGCTTCCATCACCGACGTCTTCATGAACAACCGGCTCATCGCCGATGCCGCACGCGACGCGCAGATCGCCGCGCCGCTGCTCGACGTCTGCCATGCGCTCTATCGCGAGACGGAAGCGCTCGGTCACGGCAAGGACGACATGGCCGCAGTGATCTTATCGCTGGCGGAACGCACCCGGACGATGCAATCGGGCGCCGGGATGGAAGACGAAGCATGACCTGCCGGGATAGCAAGCCGTGATCTCCCACGTGTTCGTCGGCGTGCGGGATTTCGAACGGGCCCTGGCGTTCTATGCGCCGCTCATGGAAACGCTCGGCATCGTGCCGAAATTCTGCGACACCAGCCGACCCTGGGCGGGCTGGCAAGGTCCCGGCCAGGCGCGACCGCTTTTCCTGATCGGCAGCCCCTTCGATGGCGCAGCGCACGACGCCGGCAACGGCCAGATGACGGCCCTGCTGGCGCAGGAC
>SPQI01000220.1 GCA_004570315.1 Oxalobacteraceae bacterium OM1
GTCTTTGTTTTCCCCTCGCTGTACGAAGGCTTCGGCATCCCGGTGGCGGAGGCATTCGCCTCCGGCGTGCCGGTGGTCACCGCAAATACAAGCTCCTTGCCGGAAGTGTCATGCGGCGCGGCGCTCGAAGTCGATCCGCTGTCGGTCGACGCCATTCGCGACGGAATGAGCGCACTGGCGCGCGACGAGCGGCTGCGCGAGACCTGCATCGCTGCCGGACGCCGGCGTGCCGCCGAGCTGACCTGGGAGCGCACTGCGCGCGAAACCGCCGCGGTGTACCGGCGAGTGCTGGACGGAAGGAACTGACTCATGCGCATCCTGCACGTTTTCAAGACCTATTACCCCGACTCTCTCGGCGGTGTCGAGCAGGTGATTCGCCAGCTCGGCACGGCCACCGAGAGCATGGGCATTCACAACCGCATCTTCACGCTGAGTCCCGGCGCGCGCCTGGTGCCGCGGATGCAGGACGGTCCGACGGAAATCATTCGCGTCCAGACGCATGTGGATGTCGCCTCGACGCCGATGTCCTTCAGCGCGCTGCCGGCATTTCGCCGTGCGGTGAAAGACGTGGACCTCGTGCAATACCACTATCCGTGGCCTTTCGGCGACCTGCTGCACCTCGCCGGGCGAGTAAAGAAGCCGGCGGTACTGACCTACCATTCGGACATCGTGCGCCAGCGCCTGCTGATGCCGTTCTATCGACCGGTCATGCGCCGTTTCTTCGCGCAGCTCGACGCCATCGTGCCGACCTCGCCGAACTACCTGCAGAGCAGCGAAGTCCTGCGCGACTACCGCGACAAGGCGACGGTCATTCCGATCGGCCTGGATGAAGGCTGTTATCCGCAGCCGCGCGCCGACCGGTTGCGTTACTGGGCGCAGGAAGTCGGCGGCGATTTCATGCTCTTCGTCGGCGTGCTGCGCTACTACAAGGGCCTGCACATCCTGCTCGATGCCTGCGCGAACAGCAGCAGCCGGGTGGTCATCGTGGGGGCGGGGCCGGTGGAGGTGAGCCTCAAGGAGCAGGCGGAAGCGCTCGGTTTGAAGAACGTGAAATTCGTCGGCGCCGTGCCGGACGAAGACAAGGTGGCGCTGCTCAAGCTGTGCCGCGCCGTGGTCTTTCCCTCGCACCTGCGCTCCGAAGCCTTCGGCGTCACGCTGCTCGAGGGCGCGATGTACGGCAAGCCGCTCATTTCATCGGAAATCGGTACCGGCAGCAGCTACGTGAACATCGACGGCGTGACCGGCATCGTAGTGCCGCCAAGCGATCCGTCCGCCTTGCGCGCGGCGATGCGCCGCCTGCAGGACGATGACGGACTGGCGCAGGACATGGGACGCCGCGCGCGCGAACGCTTCACGCGCCTCTTCACCGCGCAGCAGATGGCGGAAGCCTATGTACGGCTTTACGAGCAGGTGTTGAACCGGAAGACGATACGGCAGGCCGCGTAAGCGCGGGAGAACATCGCCGTGCCGCGTTCGCCGGCGGCAGTTGGGGCTCAGTCGTAGCCTGCCGGATTGCGGCTCTGCCAGCGCCATTGATCGGCGCACATGTCGTCGAGATCGAATTCCGCGCGCCAGCCGAACAGTTCGGCGGCTCGCGACGGATCCGCGTAGCAGGCAGCCACGTCGCCCGGGCGGCGTGCGGCAAATGCGTAAGGCACCGAAGTGCCGCTGGCCCTTTCGAACGCGCGCACGACCTCGAGCACGCTGTAGCCCCTCCCGGTGCCCAGGTTGACGGTGAACGCTTCGCCATCGCGCAGCAGGTAACCGAGCGCGGCGACGTGGCCTCGGGCGAGGTCGGTGATGTGGATGTAGTCGCGCACGCCGGTGCCGTCGGGCGTCGGGTAGTCGTCGCCGAAGACGGACAGGCGCTGCAGCCGGCCGACGGCGACCTGGGCGACGAAAGGCAGGAGATTGTTGGGCACGCCGCGCGGGTCTTCGCCGATCAGGCCGCTCGCATGCGCGCCGGCAGGATTGAAATAGCGCAGCAGGCCGAGCTTGCGGCCCGGCGCCGCGTCGCGCCAGTCGGTCAGCATCTGCTCGACCATGAGCTTGGTCCGGCCGTAGGGATTCGTCGGGCCGAGGCGCGCGGATTCGGCAAGCGGCACGGTTTCCGGCACGCCGTAGACGGTGGCGGAGGAACTGAACAGGATGTGGCGCACGCCGGCGTGGTCGAGCGCCTGCAGCAGCGCGATGGTGCCGCCGACGTTGTTGTCGTAGTAGGCCACCGGCTGCTGCACCGATTCGCCGACCGCTTTGAGGCCGGCAAGGTGAATGACCGCGTCGACCGGATGCGTGGCCAGGATCGCATCGAGCGCCGCCTTGTCGCGGATGTCGGTCTGCACGAAGGCGAGCGCCTGGCCGGTGATCTGCTCGACGCGCGCGAGCGAGACGTGGGAGCTGTTGCAGAGATTGTCGACGACCACCACGCCGTAGCCGGCATTGAGCAGTTCGATGCAGACGTGGGAGCCGATATAGCCGGCACCGCCGGTGACGAGTACGGTTTTGCGGTTGTCCATGGCACGCGAGTGGTCGTTCGGTGAGGGCAGGATGCCCGGATTCCGGATGTCGTGCAACCAGGGCGGCGGGCAGGAGCGCCTTGACGATCGGGTATCATAGAGGGTTGGCAATTTTTGGACCGGCCTTCCCTCGGCTAGCGTGTTTCGACAGGGTCCGGACGGTTTGCATGCATTCAATCCTCATCAGCTTCTTCGCTTCGCTGCTCGTCAGCGTGATCCTCGTCCGGCTCGGCGTGGCCAACGAGAGCGCGCTCGACCACGACCTCGAAGGAGCGCAGAAATTCCACGCGAGGCCGGTGCCGCGCATCGGCGGCCTCGCCATCTATCTGGCAGTGGCCGCAGGTGCATTCCTCGCCTGGCTCCGCGCGCCGGAGATCGGCCGCTGGATCCTGCTCCTGCTGCTCGCCGGCCTGCCGGCTTTCGGCTCCGGCCTGCTCGAGGATTGGACCAAGAACGTCGGCGTCGCCCAGCGTCTGCTCTTCACGCTGCTGTCGGCCGTCATCGGCTTCTTCCTGCTGCATGCGGCCATCGTGCGGGTGGATATTGCCCTGCTAGATCCCTGGGTGGCGCTGATGCCGGTGTCGCTGCTGTTCACCGTGCTGTGCGTGGCGGGCATCGCCAACGGCATCAACATCATCGATGGTTTCAACGGCCTGGCGGGCGTGGTGGGCGTGTTCATCTGCCTGTCGCTGGCCTACGTCGGCATGCAGGTCGGCGACGCCTTCGTGACCACGGCCGCGCTCGTGCTGGCGGGTGCAACCGGCGGCTTCCTGATTCTCAACTATCCCTTCGGCCTGATCTTCCTCGGCGACGGCGGCGCCTATTTCCTCGGCTTCATGCTGAGCGAGCTTGCCGTGCTGCTGGTGGCACGCAATCCGCAGGTCTCCGCCTGGTACGCAGCGCTGCTGGTGATCTACCCGGCGTTTGAAGTCATCTTCTCCATCTATCGCAAGAAATTCGTGCGCGGCATCTCGCCCGGCATTCCGGACGGCGTGCACCTGCACATGCTGGTGTTCAAGCGCCTGGTGCGCTGGACGCTGGGCGCCCGCAGCGCACGCGCGAAGACGCGCCGCAATGCACTGACATCACCCTACCTCTGGTTCCTCTCACTCATTGCCATCATCCCGGCCACGCTGTTCTGGCGGCACAAGTGGGTGCTGGTCGGCTTCGGCGCGGCGTTCGTCGCTTTTTACGTCTGGCTCTATGCCCAGATCGTGCGGTTCAACGCGCCGCGCTGGATGATTCTGCGCAAGCGGAAGTAATACGTTTCACTCATAGGTTGCATTCATGGCTCAACTCTCTCCAAGCATCTTCAAGGCCTACGACATCCGCGGCATCATCGGCAAGACGCTCG
>SPQI01000285.1 GCA_004570315.1 Oxalobacteraceae bacterium OM1
GCACGATTCGATGCCGCAAACGCTGCCCGGCTCAGATCGGAAATACAGTGACGCTCGGCCAGTTGCTTCGGCTCGCTAAGAAATACCGACTTAGGCTTGGTCGGGTCCCACGTCTGCCGCTCGACAACCGTGGTTACGCCAAGAAAATTCATCGGACATAGGCTGGTGGCATTTTCGCGGATCGAGCAGGGGTGCCGGGCCACGCCGGCAGCAAGACAGCCCGCGCGGTCAGGACACAGGCCGGCCTTCGTGTTCTCCGGCATTGGAGCGCAGTACAGATATTCGATCGGAAAGAATGCGTTGGACGGCGTCATCAGTTGCACTCGTTTAAGCTGGGCCGGCCATTCCGGAATGCTGGTTTTGATGGCCTTGAATAGGGTTCGCCCCTTGCTCGCTAGCTTGAACAGAGTGTCGACGATATCCTTGCTGGGAAACTTGACGCTGGTCTGGAGCGTCTCGAGGAAATCCCGACGTGCGTTTACGATATCGTGGCCGTCGAGCACCGTCAGCGAGATGCCACTGGACGACAGAACGGTCGCGCTCGGCTGGCCGCCCAAGCTGTCGTTGACCAGCATGGCCAAGTCGAAGGAGGATTTTTCCAGTTCCAGCGGTGTATTAATGGCTTCGATGAAAAAGCTGATGGCAGAACCTGGCTCGCCTTGCATGCGCGCGGTTTGCAGGATGCGCGCCCCGTCGCTTACGAGGAACCGCAGGTCGATGGATTGGCCTGGAATTACATCGTAGGCGAATTCTGCGACTTCACTGGCGCCAGCCCGCGGCACTTCGATCGGCACCGTTACCGGCCGCTTGCCCAGCTCGGTCATGTGGACTTGCAAGCGCTTACGATCCCCTTCCCAGTGGACCTCATTGTCCGGAAACGCCAGCCGGTCCCGATGCAGGGGCGATTTTGGTTGAATGTTGACGTGCAGGTGCACCGTTCCCGCCAAAGGAAACACGTCCAAACAGTGTCCATCCTGCATGGCGTCTGCGTGCAGCACTCGCACGACCGGCGGTGGACTGTAAACGGCTACCGGCATCAACCGGTCTTCCTGGACCCTTTGCTGGGGTGCGTGCGGGGCTGATTTGAACGCAATAATTGGATCGAAGAAACGGCGGCTGCCCAAGATGAAGCTCGATGTGCTTGCAATGATCTCGCCCTGCACGGCGCTGAGCCGATTGGTCCATAACAGGGCATCGTCGATTGGAATGCCGTTCAGCCACGCGTCGGCGAATGTGGCGAGCCATGCGGGGAGCTCGTCAAGATTGGAGCCGAGGCGTAGGGCACATGCAGCTGACGTGGCCCGCCGAATACCTGCCGCGTGCCTGAGAGCCAAATCAGGATCGTCTTCGAGAACGATCGCCAATTGTACCGTTTGCTGGCGCGAGAGCAATTCGGCCAACGTTCCAATGGCTATCTCGAAACGTGAGCTGTACTCCCAATCCGTATCTGGAGAGGCAGCAGCGAGCAAATCGGCTGCGCGAATATCGGTTCCGTTACGTTCCGTTGCTGACGGGGTGGGAAACTGGCTCGGACCAACACGGCGACGCGTATACGAAGGCCACTCGCAGAAGATGCGTTCAAGCGGCATTACCTTTGCCAAGTCGCTGCGGATGCCATGCATCTGACCTACCGTGCTCCAGTCCCAAACCTCCTTGCCAATCCTGAGGCGCGGCACGTTCAGTCGGCCAAGCACATGGTCGAATGCATCGGCAATCTGGCGAGCACGTGGCGCAGGCAACCATTGGTGCGCTGACAGTACCGCTGCGTCACCGCCCCAATGCAGTATTCCCGAGCGCCGCGTCAACTGCTGCATCGCCGTGTACGTCGTATCCGGCTGGTGCCACCATGTCCAGTCGCTAGAGGCCAGCAGCAAGCCGAGTCCGGCACGTACGCGGGGCGCCAGCTGCCCGTGTTCTTTACCTAGCCAGGCGATGTCATCAGAAAGCATGAAGAAGTGTAGAAAGTGAAGTTGCTTTCCATTATGCAGATAACCGCTACTGTGAAACTAGCAGAAACTCACTTATTGCGGCAGACGTCACATGCGGGTCGAGATGCAAAAAACCCGGGGGAGCGGTCGTCCGGCTCAATGACGTATCGGGTGCGACTCGCCTAAAGCGAAGAAGTCAAAGTGACCGCCGCATCAAATGTTGGAACTACTGGGCTTCACAGTCGCTGTAGGCGAAGTCGCCAAGTAGTCGCGAAGCTGGAATCCCAGCGACGACCCAGCGTCGACGAGCCGGTCGAGGATGTCGAGTGTTGCCCTGCGCAGGTTGACGTCTCGAACCAGGGCCTCTCGATGTTCATGCACTGCTACTTGGCAGATGGTCTCCGCGTGCCACAGACTGTTCCCGTCATCGAACAAGTCAACGGGAGATCTGCCCAGGGCATCGCGTAACTGGGGTAGCGCCGACGGCACTGCGGACACTCTACCGACGCCCGCCATCAGCCGCAGGAGGTTCTCGAGACCTACTCGGCTATCGCCAACGGCGGTGAGGCAGCTGGCGATGAAGTGCGGACGGGATTTGAGGAGCTCTAGGTCGTGCCACGTCTTCGGCCATGGCATCGAACCCAGCAGAAGCTTCGTGAGAGACCAACAGCAGGAGGTCGCGAGCTAATTTCATCCGGGCAAGCTGCCAACCTTGGATTCTGCGGCCTGAAAACATGATGTGAAATATACTAAGGCAATAAGACTACCAGCCTAGAGGGGATAATGAACTCGTTTTCTAGACGACATGGCTATTCACGGCCTGAAGCTGAAATCAGCATCAGGCACGATGCCCCGGCCGACCTCAGGACCGCAATCGTCTCCATTGCCTATCGCAGTGGTTTCGCACCGAGCGACCTTCGCCTTATTCTTTGCGGCATCCTCTATTGCGTGCCGGATAAGAGCAACTGGTCGGAGTACCCGAACATCGACCATGAGGTGGCAAACCTCATTGAAGACCTCGAATGGTTTGAGGTCTACGACTTTATAGAGCATTTAGCCGAAAAGGCTCTCTACAAGCGCACAGAGTTCTCCGAGGAAGTAAACCACTATTTCAGAGTAGCGGGAGTCGGTTGGCAGCTTCTGGACCAGAAGATTCAAATGCGAGGCTCAGAGGCATTTGAAACCGCAGTCCGAGAGGGACAACAGGTCCTTTCCCAGCAGGGCCGCGTGACAGCAGCCTACGAGCTGCATGAGGCCATCCAAGATCTCTCGCGTCGGCCAACACCTGAAATCAGTGGTGCTATCCAGCACGCTATGGCGGCCCTGGAGTGCGTTGTCCGAGATGTCGCTGCAAGCAAGGCGACTCTTGGCCAACTCATCCAGCAAAACCCAACGATATTCCCGCGTCCAGTGGACCAAATCGTAGAAAAGGCTTGGGGTTATACGTCGAATTTCGGACGGCATCTGACCGAAGGGGCACCACCGCAATTCGAAGAGGCCGAGCTAATGGTAGGGATCAGTGGTGTCCTTTGTCGCTATCTGGCGCGAAGAGTCCCTGGCGGTCGGGTATGACTGCGCCTCCCCAGCCAGCATCAAAGGTCCGCCTATACATCGGTGCTCCCGTCGAGCACACATCAGAGCAACTTGTTCTTCAACGAATCTGGGATCAGCTCAACGCCAGGACTGAATGGGCCTACATCTTCGCGAACGTCGCTATCGGTAGTAGGCAAGTTGACCTTGTTGTTGCCACCGCAGAAACAACGCTGCTCATTGAAGCCAAGGATTATCACCTCCCTGTGCAGGGCGAAATTAACGGTCGCTGGGTCCAAGAAGGAGCATTCGGATTTCGCACCGTGACTAACGGATACCAACAAGCACTCGGGGCAAAGAACGCGCTTCGTGACTTCATGCACACGATTGGGTCTGTACACGAGTATCC
>SPQI01000057.1 GCA_004570315.1 Oxalobacteraceae bacterium OM1
GCGCCTGTCCGCACCCATGCCAAGACCGCTGCCGCGCCGACCGCCGGTGGAACGGCGAAGCGCAAGAACACTGCATAACGAACCTCAACCCAATACCGTCACAGGGAGACCTTTTCAATGAATGCCATCGTGGAACTGGGCGATCAACTCGACGCCAAGCTGCTGCTCGAAGTGCTGACCGCGCTGAAGAAGGGCGACTTCTCCGCGCGCATGCCGTCGGACTGGACCGGTTTGGCCGGCAAGATTGCCGACACCGTCAACGACATCATGGAAATCAACGACGAGATGGTGAAGGGCATCACCGAGGTGAGCCGGGTGGTGGGCCGCGAGGGTCGTCTGACGCAGCGGGCCACGGTCCCGGCGGTAAGCGGAGGCTGGGCAGGCATGGTGAAGTCGGTCAATACGCTGATCGACGACCTGGTGCGTCCGACGACCGAGATGGCGCGCGTGATTGGCGCCGTGGCGAAGGGCGACCTGTCGCAGACGATGGCGCTGGATGTGGACGGACGTCCGCTGAAGGGCCAGTTCCTGCGCGCGGCAACGACGGCGAACACCATGGTGGACCAGCTGTCGTCATTCGCTTCCGAAGTGACGCGTGTGGCGCGTGAGGTGGGTACCGAAGGCAAGCTGGGCGGTCAGGCGAACGTGCCGGGCGTTGCCGGTACGTGGAAAGACCTGACCGACTCGGTGAACTCGATGGCCGGTAACCTGACCTCCCAGGTGCGCAACATCGCGGACGTGACGACGGCGGTGGCGAACGGCGACCTGTCGAAGAAGATCACGGTGGACGTGCGCGGCGAAATCCTTCAACTGAAAGACACCATCAACACGATGGTGGACCAGCTGCGTTCGTTCGCCTCCGAAGTGACGCGCGTGGCACGCGAGGTGGGTACCGAGGGACGACTAGGCGGCCAGGCGAACGTGCCGGGCGTCGGCGGCACCTGGAAGGACCTCACCGACAACGTGAACTTCATGGCGTCGAACCTCACGGCGCAGGTGCGAAACATTGCGGAAGTGACGACGGCGGTGGCGCGTGGCGACTTGTCCAAGAAGATCACGGTGGATGTGAAGGGCGAGATTCTCGAGCTGAAGGACACCATCAACACCATGGTGGACCAGTTGTCATCGTTCGCGTCGGAGGTGACGCGCGTGGCGCGTGAGGTGGGCACCGAAGGCAAGCTGGGTGGCCAGGCCTACGTGCCGGGCGTGGGCGGTACCTGGAAAGACCTGACCGACAACGTGAACTTCATGGCATCCAACCTGACCGGTCAGGTGCGAAACATTGCCGAAGTGACGACGGCGGTGGCGCGTGGCGACCTGTCGAAGAAGATTACGGTGGACGTGAAGGGCGAAATCCTCGAACTGAAGAACACCATCAACGTGATGGTGGGCCAGCTGTCTTCGTTTGCCTCCGAGGTGACGCGCGTGGCGCGCGAGGTGGGTACGGAAGGCAAGCTGGGCGGCCAGGCCAACGTGCCGGGCGTTGCCGGTACCTGGAAAGACCTCACCGACTCGGTGAACTCAATGGCAGGTAACCTCACGGCGCAGGTGCGAAACATTGCGGACGTGACGACGGCGGTCGCGAACGGCGACCTCTCCAAGAAGATCACGGTGGACGTGAAGGGCGAGATCTATGAGCTCAAGAACACCATCAACGTGATGGTGGACCAGCTGAACTCCTTCGCCTCCGAGGTGACGCGTGTGGCGCGTGAGGTGGGTACCGAAGGCAAGCTGGGCGGCCAGGCGCAAGTGAAGGGCGTGGGCGGTACGTGGAAAGACTTGACCGACAACGTGAACTTCATGGCATCGAACCTGACGGGCCAGGTGCGTAACATCGCCGAGGTGACGACGGCGGTGGCGCGCGGCGATCTCTCCAAGAAGATCACCGTGGACGTGAAGGGCGAGATTCTCGAACTGAAGAACACCATCAACACCATGGTGGACCAGCTTTCGTCGTTCGCATCGGAAGTGACGCGCGTGGCGCGCGAGGTGGGTACCGACGGCAAACTCGGCGGCCAGGCGCAAGTCGAAGGCGCGGCCGGCACGTGGAAGGATCTGACCGACTCGGTGAACTCGATGGCGGGCAATCTGACGGCGCAGGTGCGAAACATTGCCGACGTGACCACCGCCGTGGCGAACGGCGACTTGTCGAAGAAGATTACCGTGGACGTGCGCGGCGAGATTCTGCAGCTGAAGGACACCATCAACACCATGGTGGACCAGCTGCGGTCGTTCGCGTCGGAGGTGACCCGCGTGGCCCGGGAAGTGGGTACCGAGGGCCGACTAGGCGGCCAGGCGAACGTGCCGGGTGCATCGGGCACGTGGAAGGACCTGACCGACAACGTGAACTTCATGGCGTCTAACCTCACCGGCCAGGTGCGTAACATCGCAGCCGTGACGACGGCGGTGGCGCGCGGCGACTTGTCGAAGAAGATCACGGTGGATGTGAAGGGCGAGATTCTCGAACTGAAGGACACCATCAACACCATGGTGGACCAGTTGTCGTCGTTCGCGTCGGAAGTGACGCGCGTGGCGCGTGAAGTGGGCACCGAAGGCAAGCTCGGCGGCCAGGCGCAAGTCGAAGGCGCGGCCGGTACCTGGAAGGACCTCACTGACAACGTGAACTTCATGGCGGCGAACCTGACCGCGCAGGTGCGTGGTATTGCCGGCGTGGTGACAGCGGTGGCAAAGGGCGATCTCACCAAGCGCCTCACCGTGGCGGCGCGCGGCGAGATCGCGACGCTGGCCAACACCATCAACGAAATGATCGACACGCTGGCCGTCTTCGCCGACCAGGCCACCACCGTGGCCCGCGAGGTGGGCGTGGAGGGCAAGCTCGGCGGCCAGGCGCGCGTGCCGGGTGCGGCGGGTACGTGGAAGGACCTCACCGAGAACGTCAACCAGCTTGCGGCGAACCTGACCAACCAGGTGCGTGCGATCGCCGACGTGGCGACCGCCGTGACGCGCGGCGACCTCTCGCGCTCCATTCAGGTGGAGGCGCGCGGCGAGGTGGCGGACCTCAAGGACAACATCAACGAGATGATCCGTAACCTCAAGGAAACCACGCAGAAGAATGCGCAGCAGGACTGGCTGAAGACCAACCTCGCGCGCTTCACGCGCCTGCTGCAAGGCCAGCGCGATTTGCAGGCGGTGTCCTCGCTGATCCTGTCCGAGCTGGCCCCGCTGGTCTGCGCGCATCACGGCGTGTTCTACATGATGGATTCGCAGGAGGAAGACGCCCGCCTGCAGCTCATCGCCAGCTACGGCTACCGTCCGAGCAACAACGTGCCGACCTCCTTCCGTCCGGGCGAAGGCCTGGTCGGGCAGTGCGCGCGCGAGAAGCGCATGATGTGGCTGCCGAACGTGCCGCGTGATTACATCCAGGTCTCGTCCGGTCTGGGCGCCGCGCCGCCGACCAACATCGTGGTGCTGCCCATCCTGTTCGAACAGCAGGTCAAGGCCGTCATTGAAATCGCCTCGCTCGACCGCTTCACCGAGACCCACCTGTCCTTCCTCGGCCAGCTGATGGAATCCATCGGCGTGGTGCTCAATACCATCGAGGTGAACAGCCGCACCGAATCGCTGCTGACGCAATCGCAGTCACTCGCGCAGGAACTGCAGCAGACCAACCTGGAGCTGGCGGAGAAGGCGCGCCTGCTGTCGGAGCAGAACATCGAGGTCGAACGCAAGAACCGCGAGGTGGAACAGGCGAAGATGGCGCTCGAGGAAAAAGCCTCGCAGCTGGCGCTCTCGTCCAAGTACAAGTCGGAGTTCCTGGCCAACATGTCGCACGAGCTGCGCACGCCGCTCAACTCGCTGCTCA
>SPQI01000140.1 GCA_004570315.1 Oxalobacteraceae bacterium OM1
GCCCGCCCTGGCGGGCAACACCGTGGTGGTCGCCGGCGCCGACGGCAACATCGTGCGCGTGGACGCCGCCACCGGCAAGGAACTGTGGCGCATCAAGGCCGGCATGCCGCTGACGGCTGGCGTAGGCACCGACGGCAACCAGATCGTGGTCGGCGGCGCCAAGGGCGTGCTGCTTGCCTTCGACATGGACGGCAAGGCGCTGTGGAAGCAGCAGCTGTCCAGCGAAATCCTGTCTTCGCCGGTGGTGGGGCAGGGCGTCGTGGTGGCACGTTCGATCGACAACCGCATCGTCGGCTTCGACGCCACCAACGGCAACAAGAAGTGGACCGTGCAGCGCACTGCGCCGCCGCTCACCTTGCGCATGGCGCCGGGCATGGTCGTCTCGAACAAGGACGTGATCATCGCCCAGCCCGGCGGCCGCCTGACCTCGCTGGTGCTGGCCACCGGCGCGCCGCGCTGGGAGATCGAAGTGGGCGTGGCCAAGGGCGCGACTGAACTTGAGCGCGTGACCGACATCGGCGGCACCCCGGTGGTGTTCGAGAACGACGTGTGCGCCGTGTCCTACCAGGGCCGCGTCGGCTGCTTCGACCTGGCCACCGGCAGCGCACGCTGGACGCGCGACCTGTCCTCGGAAGTGGGCGTGGCGGTCGACCAGCGGTTCGTGTTCGTCCCGGACGACAAGGGTGCGCTGTACGCATTTAACCGCGACGGCGGCGCCAGCGCCTGGAAGAACGACAAGCTGGAGTACCGCCGCCTGTCGACCCCGCTGTCCTACGGCCGCGCGGTAGCGGTCGGCGACTACCAGGGCATGGTCCACTTCCTGTCGCGCGAGGACGGCACGTTCCTGGCGCGCGCGGCGACCGACGGCAGCGCGATTGTCGGCACGCCGCTGGTCGCTGGCGAACACCTGATTTTTCAAACACAAAACGGAACCGTGGCCGCGATCGCGGTCGAATAAAACATTAAATGAAGCCTGTCATTGCATTAGTGGGCCGACCCAATGTCGGGAAATCGACCCTGTTCAACCGCCTGACCCGCTCGCGCGACGCGCTGGTGGCAGACCTGCCCGGCCTGACCCGCGACCGTCACTACGGCGAAGGGCGGGTGGGCGAACGCCCGTTCCTGGTCATCGATACCGGCGGCTTTGAACCGGTGGCCAAGGAAGGCATCATGCACGAGATGGCGCTGCAGACGCGCCAGGCCGTGGCCGAGGCCGACGTGGTGGTGTTCATCGTGGACGGCCGCCAGGGCCTGACTCCGCACGACAAGACCATCACCGACTTCCTGCGCAAGTCCGGCCGCAAGGTCATGCTGGTCGTGAACAAGAGCGAGGGCATGAAGTACACCTCGGTCACCGCCGAGTTCTACGAGCTCGGCCTGGGCGATCCGTACGTGATCTCGGCCGCGCACGGCGACGGCGTGGCGGACCTGGTCAACGAGGCGCTGGACCAGGCCTTTGCCCAACGTCCCGCGGACGCGGAGGAACTGGAACCGCAAGAGCGCGGCGTGAAGATCGCGATCGTCGGCCGCCCAAACGTGGGCAAGTCGACCCTGATCAACACCCTGGTCGGCGAACAGCGCGTGATCGCGTTCGACATGCCGGGCACCACGCGCGATTCGATCGAGGTGCCTTTCGAGCGCGGCAACAAGCACTACACCCTGATCGACACGGCCGGCATCCGCCGCCGCGGCAAGGTGTTCGAGGCGGTGGAAAAATTTTCGGTCGTCAAGACGCTGCAGTCGATCTCGGAAGCCAACGTCGTTCTGCTGTTGCTTGATGCCCAGCAAGACATCTCCGAACAGGACGCGCATATTGCCGGCTTCATTCTGGAGTCGGGCCGAGCGCTCGTCGTCGGGGTGAACAAGTGGGATGGCTTATCGGTCGATCGTCGTGACCAGATCAAGATGGACATGGAGCGCAAGTTGCACTTCCTATTCTTCGCCAAATTCCATTTCATTTCGGCGCTGAAGGCCACCGGCATCGGTCCGCTGATGAAGTCGATCGACAGTGCTTACGCTGCCGCCATGGCGAAGCTCTCGACACCGCGCCTGACACGGGCGTTGATCGAAGCAGTAGAGCACCAGCAGCCGCGTCGCAAAGGTTCCATACGGCCCAAACTGCGTTACGCCCACCAGGGCGGCCAGAACCCGCCGATCATCGTCATTCACGGCAATGCGCTCGAGGCAGTCGACGACAATTACAAGCGCTATCTCGAGAAGCACTTCCGTGAAACTTTTTCTCTTACGGGGACTCCACTACGTATCGAACTGCGTTCCAGCAAGAACCCTTTCGCCAAGGGTGAAAAGTAGTTGTTTCGTTGGCGCGAAACGCTAAAATCGATTACAGTCGTAGTTCGAAATGCAACAAGGCACTTGAAATTCCACGGAGTGCCTCCAACTCCACATCACAACAACACCATGGAGCTGCCATGAGCAATAAAGGGCAACTGTTACAAGACCCGTTCCTCAACGCCTTACGCAAAGAGCACGTCCCGGTTTCGATCTATCTGGTAAATGGCATCAAGCTGCAAGGTCATATCGAGTCGTTCGACCAGTATGTCGTTCTGCTCCGTAATACCGTCACCCAGATGGTGTACAAGCATGCAATCTCGACCGTCGTGCCCGCGCGTGCCGTCAACCTCAACCTCGAGTCCGATTCAGAATAAGAAAGCATTGGACCAACTGCACAACTTATGCGCGCTGCTTTAGTCGGCGTCGATTTCGGCAAAGGCGACTTTGCCGCCAGCCTCGAAGAATTGGCCCTGCTCAGCAAGTCGGCAGGCGCCGAACCTGTTGTAACCATCACTGGAAAACGTGGAAGCCCGGATGCCGCACTGTTCGTCGGCTCCGGGAAAGCCAACGAGATCGGGGAAGCAGTCGCCCGCGACCAACTCGATCTCGTCATCTTCAACCACGCCCTGTCCCCAGCTCAGCAGCGTAATCTCGAGCGGCACCTGAAAGCCCGGGTAATCGACCGCACCAGTCTCATCCTCGACATCTTTGCCCAACGTGCCAAGAGCCACGAGGGTAAGGTGCAGGTCGAGCTTGCCCAGTTGCAGCACCTGGCCACACGGCTGGTGCGCGGATGGACACACCTTGAACGCCAGAAGGGTGGTATTGGTCTGCGCGGTCCTGGCGAAACGCAGCTGGAGACGGACCGCCGCCTGCTCGGCGATCGCGTGAAGATGCTGCGCACGCGCCTGGACAAGCTTCACCGCCAGCGTGAAACGCAACGTCGCGCACGCGGGCGGCAGCAGACGTTTTCCGTCTCCCTCGTCGGCTATACCAACGCGGGCAAGTCCACGCTGTTCAATGCTATGACGAAGGCGCAGGCTTATGCGGCGAACCAGCTGTTTGCGACGCTGGATACCACATCGCGCCGCATTTATCTCGGCGAGGCTGGAAACATCGTTTTGTCGGATACCGTCGGCTTTATCCGCGAACTGCCGCACCAATTGGTTGCGGCGTTCCGCGCGACTCTGGAAGAGACAATCCACGCCGATTTGCTCCTGCACGTCGTCGATGCCGCCAGCCCGGTTCGCATGGAGCAGATCGAACAGGTGAACGAAGTCCTCGCCGAAATCGGTGCAGAGAGCATTCCGCAAATTCTCGTCTGGAACAAGATCGATGCCGCCGGCCTGGAGCCGGGAGTTGAGCGTGATGAATATGATAAAATCCGGCGGGTTTTCATCAGTGCGCAGACTGGCGCGGGCCTCGATCTGCTGCGCGAGGCGATCGCCGAACACGTGAAGACGAGCGCGCTCGCCCGCCTGGATAGCCTGCCGGTGCGAGAACACAACGATGCACGCCCCTGACAC
>SPQI01000411.1 GCA_004570315.1 Oxalobacteraceae bacterium OM1
AGGAAACGCCGGGATTGCGCAGCCGGCCGGCCTGCACCAGGTCTGCCTCCGACACGCCGAGTTCGGCGAAGCGGGATTGCAATCCGCGATTGTTGACGAGGGCGAGTCGCACGGCGCTGTCGGGCGTGAGCGGCTTGGCAAGCACGCTCTGCACAATGGCGTCGGCGTCGGCGCTCCGGCCGGCCTTGTCGAAGCGTACGTCCTGTCCGGTGCGCTCGCGGGTCAGCGTGCCGACTTCATCGAAACCGCCGTCCGCGGAGAAGCTCGCGCAACCGGCAAGCGCCGTTGCGCTCAGTGTCAAAGCGGCGAGACGCAAGATATTGTTCTTGTTCATGAACGTCGTTCACTGATGATGGTGGCCGGCATGGTCATGCCCTTGCATGGACGCGGCCCGTTCCACGGCCGATGCCTGGCCGGTCTGCCCGGCTTGAGTGCTGAGCCCGCCGACCTCGTCGTTGGCCGCACGCCATTGCTTGTCCGGCGAGACCTCGGATTCCGGCGCCGGACGGTAGCCGGCAAAGGCAGATTCGTACTGCAACGACGCCGTAGGTGCCTGCGGGTCGGCCGGCTGCTGCGCGGCGGATTGGGCCAGGACGGCCAGCGGCACGGCGGCGAGGGCCGCGGCGAGCCAATGAAATTTCAGCATGATGTTCCTCGTGATCGAGCGGCGGCATGCGAACGCATGCAGCGCGAAACAGGCGCACGGACGAGCCGGCGCGGCGGATCAGGCGGAATGGAGTCTTGGAGGTCGTTCAAGGCCGGAAGCCCGGGGCTCCGGCGTGGGAACGGCAGGAAGGAAGGAGGTCGCCGTGGCGACGGCGAATTGCGGCGCCCAGGTCAGCGCCGGCGGCGGCGCCGCTGCACCGAAACCGCAGGCGGCGCAAGCGCTGCAGCGGGCGTCGGATTTGTCGGATTTGTCGGCCTTGTGCACGCCGTGATCGCCGTGACTGCCATCGTCATGCGCTTGCATGTCCGCGCCGGCAGCGTGGTGCCCGGCATGAGCGTGCATGGCATGATCCGCATCGTGGGCGTGCGCTGCCGTGGCCGCGATGGCGTGGTGCCGCGACGCGCACGACAGCTTCAGTACGGCCGCCATGCCCTGCACGGGCAGCGCGGCCATCATCAGCCAGATCAGCAGGAGCTTGAGGGTGCGGTTCATCGATCAGCGGCGGGCCCGCCACGAAACAAGAGTGTCAGTCTAAGCCTTCCCATGGCGGGAAGGTCAAGCGGTATTTTCAGGCGGAATGCACGTGAGGCTGCTTGGACGCCGGTCCGGCGCCGGAGTTCTCGTTCGCAAGATCGTCGATGATCGGGCAGTCGGGCCGATTATCGCCATGACAACAATGCGCCAGATGACTCAGCTGGTCGCGGATCGATTGCAGCTTGGCGATGTCGCGATCGAGCTCGTCGATGTACTGACGCGCAAGTTCCTTCACATCGGCGCTGCGCCGCGTGCGGTCTTCCCACAGGCCGAGCAGCGTCTTGATGCGGTCGATGGAAAAGCCCAGCTCGCGCGAGCGCTTGATGAAGCGTAGCGTCTGCACTTCGTTCTCGCTGTATTGCCGGTAGCCCGAGTCGGTGCGCGCGGCCTGGCGGATGAGGCCGACGCTTTCGTAATAACGGATCATCTTTGCCGTCACGCCGGAGGCGGCGGCAGCTTCGCCGATGTTCATGCTTGTGCTCCCGAGGAAGGATGGACGGCCGGTTTCCAGCGCTTCAACAGCAAGGCGTTGCTCACCACGCTGACGCTGCTGAAGGCCATGGCGGCGCCCGCGATCACCGGATTGAGGTAGCCGAGGGCCGCCAGCGGAATGCCGACGATGTTGTAGATGAAGGCCCAGCCGAGGTTCTGCCGGATCTTCGCGTAGGTGCGTTTGGAAACGTCGATGGCGTCGGCCACGAGGCCGGGATCGCCGCGCATGAGCGTGATGCCCGCCGTGTGCATGGCAACGTCGGTGCCGGTCGACATGGCAATCCCGACATCGGCGGCGGCCAGGGCCGGCGCATCGTTGATGCCGTCGCCGACCATGGCAACCACGCGACCGTTCTTGCGCAGTTCGGCCACGATGCTGGCCTTGTCCCCGGGCAGCACTTCGGCGCGCACATCGTCGATTCCCACGGCAGCGGCCACCGCTTGCGCGCTGCCGCGATTGTCGCCGGTCACCAGCACCGGCGTGATGCCGAGCTGCTGCAGGCGGCGCACGCCGTCTTTTGCCGTGTCCTTCAGCGTGTCGCCGAAGGCCAGCAGGCCGGCAAGGCGCAATCCGGTCGCGTCGCGTACGGCCAGCCACGAGACGGTGCGGCCAGCCCCTTCGTAATCGCGCGCTGCCGATTCGAGCGACGAGGTCGCCACGCCGATCTCACGCATCAGGCGGCCATTGCCCAGCAGGACCGTGGCGCCGGCCACCTCCGCCTGCACGCCGCGCCCGGCAAGCGCCTGTGCCGCGCTTGCCGCAGGCACGGCGATGCCGTGCTCCGATGCTTTCGCGAGCACCGCCTTGGCCAGCGGATGATCGCTGTACTGTTGCACGGCCGCGGCAAGTTCGAGTACGCGTTGCGGCGATTCGTCAGCCGTGTCGAGCCCGACCAGCGCCGGCTTGCCGACGGTGAGCGTGCCGGTCTTGTCGAAGGCCACCACGTGCACGGCATGTGCCGTCTCCAGCGCTTCGGCGTCCTTGATCAGAATGCCGTGCCGCGCCGCCACGCCGGTGCCGGCCATGATGGACGTCGGCGTCGCCAGGCCGAGCGCACACGGGCAGGCAATCACTTGCACCGCCACCGCATTGAGCAGCGCCTGCTGCCAGTCGCCGGTCGCCAGGCCCCAGCCGAGCAGCGTGATCAGGGAGATGAGCAACACGACCGGCACGAACACGGCGCTCACCTTGTCGACCAGCCGCTGGATCGGCGCCTTCACCGCCTGTGCGTCTTCCACGAGCTTGATGATCTGCGCGAGCATGGTCGCGGCGCCGACAGCCGTTGCTTCGACAATGAGCAAGCCTTCGGCATTGATGGCGCCGCCGGTCACCGCGTCGCCCGCGCTGCGCGCCACGGGCAGGCTTTCGCCGGTCAGCAGGGATTCGTCCAGATGGCTGCGGCCTTCGCGGATGGTGCCGTCTACCGGCGCGCGCTCGCCCGGCCGGACGACGACGACGTCTCCGACGCGCACGTCGGAGATCGCGACCTCCGCATCATGCCCATCACGCCGCACCGTCGCGGTGGTCGGCCGCAGCGATTCGAGCGCCCGCAGCGCTGCCACGGTCTGGCGCTTGGCCCGCGCCTCGAGCCACTTGCCGAGCAGGACCAGCGTGATGACGACGGCGGAGGACTCGAAGTACAGGTGCGTCATGCCCTCATGCCCGCCATGCTGCAGCAGGAGGTACACGGAGAGACCGTAAGCTGCGCTGGTGCCGATGGCCACCAGCAGGTCCATGTTGCCGGAGCGCGCGAGCAGCGCCTTCCAGCCGACGCGATAGAAGCGCGCGCCGAGCCAGAACTGCACCGGCGTCGCCAGCAGCCATTGCAGCCAGCCGGGCAGCATCCAGTCCTGCCCGAAGAGCAGGCCGAACATCGGTGCGACGAGGGGAATGCTGAAGGCGGCAGACAGCGCCACCGGCCACCACGAGGGCAGCGCCGGAGCCGGTGCGGCCCGCGTTTCGGTGACAGGGCTGGCGTCGTACCCGGCCTTGCGGATGGCAGCAATCAACGCGTCCACCGGCACGCCGGCGGCTTGCACTTGCGCTCGTTCGGTGGCGAGATTCACGGAGACCTGCGAGACGCCCGGCACGCGCGCGAGCACCTTCTCCACGCGCC
>SPQI01000510.1 GCA_004570315.1 Oxalobacteraceae bacterium OM1
CCTGCAGAACATCGAAGCGCAGCTCTTCCCGCAGCAAGGCCTGCCGCAGCCGATCAATGAGCGCTTCAACGAAATCAACAACCTGATCGACATCGCGCAGGACGATACCTTCGAATCGGCGCCTTCGGCCATGCTGGAGCTCTTCTTGCTCATCGCCCAGCATTCGAGCCTGAAGGGGATGACTGCGCGCACCATGCGCGCCTTGTGGCATGCGCGATTCAAGATCGACGCGAAATTCCGGCGCGATCCGGTGAACCGCGATCTCTTCGTGCAGATCCTGAAGGCGCCGCAGGGCATCACGCACGCCTTGCGCGGCATGAACCAGACCAGCGTGCTTGGCCGCTATCTGCCGAACTTCCGGCGCATCGTCGGCCAGATGCAGCACGACCTGTTCCATGTCTATACGGTCGACCAGCACATCCTGATGGTCGTGCGCAACGTGCGCCGTTTCACGATGACGGAGCACGCGCATGAATACCCGTTCTGCAGCCAGCTCATGGCGAACTTCGCGCAGCCCTGGCTGCTTTACATCGCCGCCCTCTTCCATGACATCGCCAAGGGCCGCGGCGGCGATCATTCCGAACTGGGCAAGGCGGATGCGCGCCGTTTCTGTCGCGAACACAACATCTCGAAGGAAGACACCGACCTGATCGTCTTCCTGGTCGAGCAGCACCTGACGATGTCGCAGGTCGCGCAGAAGCAGGATCTGTCGGACCCGGACGTCATCCGCAATTTCGCCGCAACCGTGAAGGACGAGCGTCATCTGACGGCGCTTTACCTGCTGACGGTGGCTGACATTCGCGGCACGAGTCCGAAGGTATGGAACGCCTGGAAGGGCAAGCTGCTCGAAGACCTGTACCGCATGACCCTGCGCGTCCTGGGCGGCGAGGACACGTCCTCCGAGCACGAACTGCGCGACCGCCAGCAGGAAGCGCTGGCGACGCTGCGCCTGTACGGCCTGCCGGAAAACGCGCACCAGGCACTGTGGGGCCAGCTCGACGTGGCGTACTTCCTGCGCCACGACGCGGCTGACATCGCCTGGCAGACACGCTCGCTGTACGAACGGCTCGACAGCCCGACGCCGGTCGTGAAATGTCGTCTCGCACCGATCGGCGAAGGCGTGCAGGTGGCGGTGTACGTGAAGGACCAGCCCGACTTGTTCGCACGAATCTGCAGTTACTTCGACCGCAAGAACTTCAGCATTCTCGATGCCAAGATCCACACGACGAAGAACGGCTATGCGCTCGATACCTTTCTCGTCACCGAGCCCGCGTTCGCAAGCAACTACCGCGACATCATCAGCCTCATCGAACACGAACTGACGCAGCTGCTGGAGGCAGGCGGCTCGCTGCCGCAGCCGACGCAGGGACGCCTGTCGCGGCTCTCGCGCACATTTCCGATCACGCCGACCGTCGACCTGCGTCCCGACGAGCGCGGGCAGTATTATCTGCTCTCGGTCTCGGCGAACGACCGCAACGGCCTGCTCTATTCGATCGCCAACGTCCTGGCGAAGTACCGCGTCAACCTGCACACCGCCAAGATCATGACCCTCGGCGAGCGCGTGGAGGACGTCTTCATCGTGGACGGCCCGGTGCTCAACAATGCGCGCAGTCAGATCCAACTCGAGACCGACCTCCTCGACGCGCTGCGCGTCTAAACCGATTTCCCGCCATATGACTGAACCCGTACGCCTTTCCAAACGCATGTCCGAACTTGGCCTTTGCTCGCGTCGCGAGGCGGACGAGTGGATCGAGCGCGGGTGGGTGAAGGTGGATGGCGTCACCGTGTCCCAGCTGGGCAGCAAAGTGTTGCCGCACCAGCGCATCACCGTCGAACGCCAGGCCAGCGCCGAGCAGGCGCGGCGAGTCACCATCCTGATCAACAAGCCGATGGGTTACGTCAGCGGCCAGGCGGAGGACGGCTACAAGCCCGCCGTGGTGCTGGTGACCGCCGAGAGCCGCTGGAAGGAAGACAAGACGCCGCAGCAGTTCCATCCCAGCCAGTTGCGCAGCCTGGTGCCCGCAGGGCGTCTGGACATCGACTCGGTGGGCTTGCTCGTCCTGACGCAGGACGGCCGCATCGCCAAGCAGCTCATTGGCGAGGACACGTCCATCGAAAAGGAATACCTCGTGCGTGTCCAGTACGGCCGGCCCGGACGCCTGCCGGAGTCCGATCTGAAGCTGTTGAACCACGGCCTCTCGCTCGACGGCAAGAAGCTGCTGCCGGCAAAGGTGCGCTGGCAGAACGACGATCAGCTCAGCTTCGTCCTGCGGGAAGGCAAGAAGCGCCAGATTCGCCGCATGTGCGAAGCGGTCGGTCTGAAAGTGATCGGCCTCAAGCGGGTGCGCATCGGGAAGGTGCGCCTGGGCGATCTGCCGCCGGGGCAGTGGCGCTACCTCGCGCCCGGCGAGTCCTTCTGATTCATTCGCGGCGCGTCCAACCACCCTCCCGCACTTCGGGAATGGCCTCGGCATCTTGCGCGAACATGTCTTCCAATTCCTGACGCGCCTGGGCACTCATCGAAATCAGTTGCTCCTGATCCTTGTAGTAGGGATACAGGTTATGGAGCGTCTTGATGTTGTGGCTGCGAAATTTCATCGCTGCCTGTCGCGCCTGGAACGCGCCGATGCCCAGTTGCTCCATCGTGCTGCGTCCGAGCTGCAAGGCGGATTCGAAGGTCTCGCGCTGGATGACGGTGACGCCGCGGTCCATCAGGTCGTAATAGTGCGTGACGTTGCGCGCGCGGGCGACGATGGTCAGGGCCGGCAACTCTTCGCGCACGGCATTCACCAGCTGCAGACTGTCTTCGACGCTGTCGATGGCGACCACCAGCACCTTCGCCCGCTCGATGCCGGCGGCCCGCAGCAGATCCATCCGCGTGGCATCGCCGTAGAACACCTTGTAGCCGAACTTGCGCAGCAGCTCGATCTGGTCGGGATCGTGGTCGAGCACCGTGACCGGGATGCGGTTCGCATGCAGCAGGCGGCCGATGATCTGGCCGAAGCGACCGAAGCCCGCGATGATGACCTCGGGTTGTTCATCCTTGATCTTGTCGGCGGGAGCCTGCCGCCGGCGTGACAGGTGCGGCGCGATCACCATGTCGTGCAGCAGGAGCAACAGCGGCGTTACTACCATCGACAGCGCCACGACGCCCGCCAGCAGCGACGCCACCTCCTTTGAGAACAGGCCGGCGGTCGCCGCGGCGCCGAACACCACGAAGGCGAATTCACCGCCCTGCGACAGCAGGAAGGCAAAGAACAGGCGCTGCTCCGGCAGGATGTCGAAACGCCGCGAGAGCAGGAACAGCACGGTGGTCTTGATGACGAGGAAAGCCGCCAGCAAGCCGAGCACGAGAAGCGGCCGGCTGAACAGGACGCCGAAATCGATGGACATGCCCACCGCAATGAAGAACAGCCCGAGCAGCAGCCCCTTGAACGGCTCGAGATCGCTTTCTAGGGCGTGGCGGTATTCCGAATCCGCAAGCAGGACGCCGGCAAGGAAGGTGCCCAGCGCCATCGACATCCCGACGGATTGCATCAGCAAGCCGATCGCAATCACCAGCAGCAGGGCGAACGCGGTGAACACTTCCCGGATGCCGCTCTTCGCGATTGCCCACAGCGCCGGCCGCACGAGGAAGCGGCCACCCGCCACCAGGACGGCCACGACGGTGATGACCTGCAATGCGCCCAGCCAACCTTTGCCCGAACCGGTCGCTTCGCCGCCCAGCATGGGAACCACTGCGATCATCGGGATGGCCGCAATATCCTGGAACAGCAGGATTGCGAAGCCCGCCACGCCGGCGCCCG
>SPQI01000350.1 GCA_004570315.1 Oxalobacteraceae bacterium OM1
ACCTACACCTACACACCGGGCGCCGACATCAGCTACAACGGCTGGACGGTGAAGATCACCGGCGCGCCGGCGACCAACGATACCTTCAGCATCGATCCCAACACCAACGGCACGGCCGACGGCAGCAATGCCGCCGCGCTCGCCGCGCTGCAAACGAAGAACATGCTGGCCGGCGGCACGACGACCTACCAGGGCGCCTATGCCCAGATCGTCAGCGCAGTCGGCAGCAAGGCGCACGAAGTGCAAACCATGGGCGCCGCCGCCGACAACCTGCTGGAATCCACGACGGCAGCGCAGCAGCAGCTCTCCGGCGTCAATCTGGACGAAGAGGCGACCAACATGCTGAAGTATCAGCAGGCCTACATGGCGGCAGGCAAGATCATGCAGACGGCAAGCCAGTTGTTCGACATGCTGCTCAACCTGGGCGGCAACTAATCGCGGGAACGTACCATGCGCATCAGCACCTCCAGCCTCTACCAGACCAGCCTGGCCCGGCTGAACGACCTGCAGGCCAAGCTGGCCAAGGTGCAGGAGCAGCTGTCGACCAACCGCCGCATCGTGTCGCCGTCGGACGATCCGGTTGCGGCCAGCCGCGCGCTGGACTTGTCGCAGTCTAAGGCAGTGAACGCGCGTCTCGGACAGAACCGCGGCGACGCCCGGGCAGCACTCCAGATCGAAGAGAGCACGCTGGCCGGCGTGACGTCGCTATACCAGGACATCAAGACGTCGATCGTCCAGGCCGGCAACGGCGCGCTGGACAACACCCAGCGCCAGTTCATTGCCACCGACCTGAAGAACAAGCTCGCCGACCTGATCGGCAAGGCCAACAGCCGCGACGGCGAGGGCAACTACCTGTTCGCGGGTTTCCAGAACACGGCGCAACCTTTCAATCAATCCGGTGCCACGGTCCAGTATGCGGGCGACCAGGGCGTGCGGATGCTGCAGGTCGGCCAGGCACGCCAGATGGCGATCAACGACACCGGTCATGCGCTCTTCGTCGATGTACCGGCAACCAATGCCACGCGTGCGATCCCCGCGCCGACCAATGCCGGTACGGGCACGATCGGCACGCCGCAGGTACTCGACTCGACCAAGCTCACCGGGCACACCTATGCGATCGACATCGGCGGCGGCGGAACGACTTACGCCGTCTACGACATTACGGCCGACCCGACGAAGACTACCTCGGTTGCATCCGGCACCTATTCGAGCGGCGCGCCGATCCAGTTCGACGGCATGCAGGTCGCGGTGACCGGCGCAGTGGCGAACAACGACAGCTTCACCCTCCAGCCGGCGCCGACGCAGGATGTCTTCGCGACGATGCAGAACCTCATCGACGCACTCGGCAAGCCGGTGTCGACGGATGCCGACAAGACGATGCTGCAGTACAACCTGACGACGGCAAACGACAACATCGACAAGGCGCTGGACAATGTGCTGACCGTGCGGGCTTCGGTCGGATCGCGCTTGAAGGAGCTGGATTCGCTCGATTCCACGGGCGACGATCTCGATCTGCAGTATGAGTCGGCGATCGAATCGTTGACCGGACTGGATATGGCGAAGGCGATTACCGAACTGACGCTGCAGAAGACTTCGCTGGAGGCGGCGCAGCAGTCGTTTGTGAAGATTTCGAATCTCTCGTTGTTCAATTACATCAGCTGAGGGGGTGGTTGGTTAGTTGGCGGTGTTAGCCGATGAAAGTCGGCGTTGAATATGCGCCATGTCGTCCCCGCACCGGCGGGAAACCAGGGATGCCTAGACGACATCCACATCATCATCTGCTCGTCCGCCCCGGCGCCGCCGCAGCCGAAAACTTCCCGATCGCGTCAATCCCATCCGCCAGCAAACGTCCCATCGGCGTTGCCAGGAACGGCAAGCTCAGCGTCAACACGAGAAAGCCCACCGACAACGTAATCGGAAATCCGATGCCGAACAGATTCAACTGCGGCGCCGCGCGCGTCAGGATGCCGAGCGCGATGTTCGTGATGAGCAATGCGGCCACCATCGGCAAGGCCAGCTGCAAGCCGGAGCTGAACACCTTGCCGCCCAAGACGGCCATCTCACGGAACCCCGCGCCGCTGAGCGGGGCGGCCGAGACGGGGAGGGTGGTGAAGCTTTCCGTCAGCGCCGCGAGCAAGAGGAGGTGCGCGTTCGTCGAAAGGAACAGCATCGTCGCCAGCAGCACCAGGAACTGGCTGATCGCGGATGAGCGGCCGCGTGTCTGCGGATCGAAGAAGGTGGCGAAACCGAAACCCATGGTGAGGCCCGTGACCTCGCCGGCCAGCTCGATGGCGGCGAATACGAGCCGCATGGCGAATCCCATCGAAAGGCCGATGATCAACTGCTGACCGAGGATGAGCAGGCCGGCGAATGAGGTCGGATCCATCGCCGGCATGGCGGGAATGGCAGGCGCGACGATCAGGGCCAGCATCACGCCGAGCGACAGCTTGACGGTAATCGGTACGCTCGGATTGCCGAACGGCGGCGCGACGGCGATCAGGCCGAGAATGCGGGTGAGCGGCCAGAGGAAGGCCGCGATCCAGGTGTTCAGCTCGGCGCTGGTGAGGGTAATCATGAGACAGGCAGGCCGCGTGGGGCGCGGCCGGAAAGAACGTCAGCTCACCATCGCGGGAATGTTGCTGAAGACCTGGCGCATGTAGTCCAGCATCAGCGACAGCATCCACGGGCCTGCAATGATCAGCACGACGAATACGCCCACCAGCTTCGGGATGAAGGACAGCGTTGCTTCGTTGATCTGCGTGGCCGCCTGGAAGATGCTGACGATGAGGCCGATCACCAGCGCGGCAAGCAGCATGGGGGCCGACACCATCAGGGTGATTTCCATGGCCTGGCGGCCGAGGGTCATGACGCTTTCGGGAGTCATAGCAGGTCCTTAGTAGAAGCTTTGCGCGAGCGAGCCGATCAGCAGCTGCCAGCCGTCTACCAGCACGAACAGCATGAGCTTGAACGGCAGCGAAACGATGGCCGGCGACATCATCATCATGCCCATGGACATCAGCACCGACGCCACCACCATGTCGATGATCAGGAAGGGAATGAAGATGGCGAAGCTGATCTGGAACGCCGTCTTGAGTTCGCTGGTGATGAAGGCTGGAATCAGCACGCGCAGCGGCACATCTTCCGGACCCTGCAGCGCCGCGTTGTTCGAAATCTTCACGTAGAGCGCGAGGTCCGCCTGTCGGGTCTGCTTCATCATGAAGGCCTTCAGTGGCGCAACACCCTTGTCGAGGGCCTGCGTCATCGTGATCTTGTTTTCCGAGAGCGGTTGGTAGGCATCGGTGTAGATCTTGTCGAACACCGGGCCCATCACGAAGAAGGTCAGGAACAGCGAGAGGCCGATCATCACCTGGTTGGGCGGCGCGGTCTGCGTGCCCAAGGCCTGGCGCAACAGCGACAGCACGATGATGATGCGGGTGAAGCTCGTCATCATCAGCAGCGCCGCCGGCAGGAAGGACAGGGCGGTGAGCAGCAGCAGCGTCTGCAGGCTCAGCGAATAGTTGGTGCCGCCGCCCG
The DNA here is from genome assembly GCA_004570315.1 of Oxalobacteraceae bacterium OM1. Lineage (GTDB taxonomy): Bacteria > Pseudomonadota > Gammaproteobacteria > Burkholderiales > Burkholderiaceae_D > Noviherbaspirillum. The sequence continues at coordinate 3,535 of SPQI01000350.1, forward strand.
CGGCCGGCGTGCTGGTGAAGGCCGGTATCGCCGCTTGCGCGAATACGGCGAGCGGGGCGCAGAGGAATCCGAAGGCGACGAGGCGCGGCAGGATATTGCGGACGACGCGTGATGCGGTGTTACGGGTTGCCATTGCGCTTGTCGAGGGTTTGCTTGAGCCAGGCCGCGAAATTCGGCGCGGCCGGAGTGGCGGCGGTCGTGGCCAGTTCCTGGCGTGGCAGGGTGGAAAGGGCGTTGACGCGGCCCGGGGC
>SPQI01000422.1 GCA_004570315.1 Oxalobacteraceae bacterium OM1
TCTATGCCAACGTGGAAGGACGTCCGGCCGGCGACGTGGGCGCCGACGTGCAGAAGCTGATCCAGACCATCGAACTGCCGCCCGGCTATCGCTTCGACGTCGGCGGACAGACCAAGCAGATGCAGGAGTCGTTCACCGCCGCCGTCATGGCGCTGGGCATTGCGGTGGTGTTCATCTACCTCGTGCTGGCCTCGCAGTTTGGCAGCTTCCTGCAGCCGCTCGCCATCATGGCCTCGCTGCCGTTGTCGCTGATCGGCGTGTTCATCGCGCTGCTGGTGACGAAGAGCACGTTGAATATTTTTTCGATCATCGGCTTCATCATGCTGATGGGCCTGGTGACGAAGAATGCGATTCTGCTGGTGGATTTCACCAACAAGGCACAGCGCGAGGGCGTGTCGCAGCATGACGCCATCCTGCGAGCCGGCCAGGTGCGCCTGCGGCCGATCATCATGACCACGCTCGCCATGTTGTTCGGCATGCTGCCGATGGCGATCGGCTGGGGCGACGGCGGCGAGCAGCAGGCGCCGATGGGCCGCGCGGTGATCGGCGGAATCATTACGTCCACGCTGCTGACGCTGGTGGTGGTGCCGGTGGCGTACACCTATCTCGACAACCTCGGCAAGCGGGCGGCGCGTTTCTTCAAGGGCGAAGATACGGCCGATCCACAGCAAGACGCCGTAGTGCAGCCGATCCGGCCCGAAGTGGCGACGTTGCCCTAGAGCGCCTCGGCCACGATGCGGGCCCGCAATGCTGCGTCCGGCAGCGGCCCTTGTCCGGCCTGCATGTTGTCCTGGAGGTGCTTGAGCTTGGAGGTGGCCGGGATGGCGCAGGTCACGGCCGGATGCGAGACGACGTATTTCAGCAGTACCTGTGCCCAGCTGGTGCACTGGATATCCGCCGCCCAGCCGGGCAGCGGCTTGCTGAGAATGCGGCGAAACACTTCGCCGCCGGCGAAGGGCCGGTTGATGATGACCGCCACGCCGCGTTCCTGCGCCAGCGGCAGCAGGCGCTGCTCCGCTTCTCGTTCGGCGATCGAGTAGTTGATCTGGATGAAGTCGACGGGATGCTTCCTGATCGTGTCCGCCACTGCGGCATGCGAGCCGGCGTGGTAGTGCGTTACGCCGATGTAGCGCACGCGTCCCGCTTTCTTCCATTCGTTGAGCGTCGCCAGCTGCGTCTCGACGTCCACCAGGTTGTGCACTTGCAGCAGGTCGATCGGATCGGCGCGCAGCTTGCGCAGCGAATCCTCCATCTGCCGGATGCCGGCCTGCTTCCCGGAGGTCCAGACCTTGGTTGCCACGAACAGCTTGGCGCGCAGCTTCAATTCCCCGGCGAGATCACCGGCCACTTCTTCGGAGCTGCCGTACATCGGCGAGGAATCGAGCAGCCTGCCGCCGAGTTCGACGAAGCTGCGCAACACGGTCTTCAGTTCCGCTCGCGCGGTTTGATCGCCGCCGACATCGAAGGTCTGCCAGGTTCCCAATCCGACGACCGGCAGCGCTTCGCCGCTGGAGGGAATCTTTCTCTGCAACATGGATGCATCGGCACTCATCGCCACTCCTGTTCGGGACAACGCGGCCGCGGCCAGCAGCCGCAAGGCATCACGCCGGTTCATGGTCCAGCCTCCGTTCGTCGTGCTGTTGATCATGCCGCCTGCCCAGGCGCAGGCCGATCGCCAGCCAGAGCAGGGCGGCCGGGACGCCGACCAGCCAGATCGCATTGCCGCCGGCGGCGCGCACGGCGTTGATGAGCCAGGCGCTGGCGGCGTCGTTGGCGCGGTACACGGCCGTATCGACGAAATTCTTGGCCTTGAACCGGCTTTCCGGATCGACTGTCGTGTAGATCATCTCGCGCCCGGGTTTGTTCAGCGCAAATTCGCCGGCGCGGTGCAGTACTTGAACGGCGGCAAAGGCGAGGGCGGTCCCGGCCAGCGGCAGGAAGGCAAAGCCGGCGAGCAGCATGAGCGGCGCTATGGCGAGCGTCGTGCGCAGACCCCACCGTTGCACCACTCGGCGCGTGCCAAGCACCTGCACGGCCAGTGCACACAGGTTCACCGCAAGATCCACGGTAGCGAAGAAGGATTTGCGCTCGCCCGGATTGGGCATCGTCTTGCCGACCGCATCCACAAGCCCGAGATAGAGAACGGTAGAGACGGTGGTCAGGCAGATCACGAGCAGGGCAAGCGCCCGCAAGGGCGGCGACTGCAGCGTGAGGCCGATGCCGGCCATGACGGATCCGCCCACGGGTTTGTTGGCGGCGTGTTCTCGTACCGTGCTGACCTGGCGCAAGGCAACCATCGCCACCGTCGCGACGATGAGGAGAGCGGCGGACAGTCCGAGCAGGGCCGATGTCGGAAAGTGGCGTGCGGCGACGGCGGTGATGCCCGGACCGGCAAGCGCGCCCAGCGTGCCGCCCGCGGCGATGCGTCCGTAAAGCCGATGCGCCTCGTCGCGCGAGAAGGCGTCGCTGACGTTGCTCCAGAAGACGGAGACGATGAACAGATTTGACACGCTCAGCCAGACAAAGAAGACGGCGGCAGCCAGCGCCGATCCCTCGGTATCGAGCAGGAATGCGAAACCCGCCAGGTTCAGCGCCAGGAAGACGTAACACGCGGGCAGCACGGCGGCACGCGGCAGCCGCCGCACCACCCAGCCGAAAGCCGGAACCAGCAGCAAGGTGCAGACGAAGGTCGCGGTGAACAGCCAATGCAGCTTGTCGGCGCCGTAGCGGACGGCCATATCGTCGCGCACGGGCCGCAACAGCGTATAGCCGCAGAGCAGCAGGAAGAACGCCGCGCCGGCGAGCAGCGACCGCACGGTATCGTGAGGGGATAGTGAGCCGCGTGAAGGCGCGGCCGGCGGCATGGGCTGCTCCATGGCACTCCTGCGGCACGAGCGGCCGCGCTGGGTTGGAAGGGGTTGAAAAAATCATACCCAATCCCGCCCGGCGCCGCCGGTCCGTGCCCCGCCGCGTCCGTTCAGTTTGGCGGCATGTCGCGCGAAGAGGGGTGGAAGGCATGCAGCCGATCCATCGCTTCGCGTCCGGTATGGCCGCTTCCCAGACGGTGCGAGCGGAAGAAGGCTTCGATTCCCGGCCGCAGTTCCGACACATTGTCGAACTCCAGATAGGTCACATCGCAGAGCGCATCGAGTTCGCGCAGCAGGGTCGTCTTGATCGGCGCCTGCTTCCACACCAGGAAGAGCACAGGGGTGCATTTGCCCTTGTAGATGTGATAGGCCATCTCGAAGGCGCTGCTCTCGCTCAGGCCGACGCGGATGTTCACCAGCACGTCGGCCCGATCGAGGAGATCGAGGCGATGACGGCGGAAATTGTCCGGCGTGAAGCGCTGCCCGGTCTCCTGCTCGAACGCGGTCTTGAAGGTAAGGGCGCTCTCGGAGCTGCGGCCCGTCAGGAAGTGGAATCGGTAGGGCTGTCCGTCGAAACACTGCAGCATCGCGAGCACCTCACCCACGATGGCGCGTTCGCGCTCGTCGGATTCGGTGAAAGGCTGGCGCACGAAGACGTTGATGCGCCCGGCATCGCGCTCGGCGTGAGAGCGGAGATCGCGTCCTGCGTGCTGTCCCGGATACGCACCGCGGCTCGCGGCAACGGCCTTCTCGTGCGTCCATGGGGAGCGCAGCAAGGGACCGAGAGGCGGCAGCGCATGCGCACGTGCCGCTGCCTGCACCTCATGCAGCGAATAGATCCCGTATGTGGTCGCATGACGCATCCCTTCGACGGCCGCCTCGGCGCCGGCGATGGTGGTGTAGGTGGTGA
>SPQI01000201.1 GCA_004570315.1 Oxalobacteraceae bacterium OM1
GGTTCTAGTGGATCTAGCGGTTCCAGCGGTTCCAGTGGCACCAGTGGTTCGAGTGGCTCCAGCGGTTCAAGTGGCTCCAGTGGCTCGGGCGGATCCAGCAGCGGTTCCGGCTCCGGCTCCAGCCAATAAGCTCTCCCAGTCGATGTCCCAACGAGGCATGCGGCGCATATCGCCGCATGCCTCGTTTCTTATCCTCCATACGGCGGCCTCGCATGCCGTCCGCTTCAGAAAGCGTAGCACTCCGCGTGTGCGGCAACCTGCCGCAACAGGCGCCCGATCACAGTATCCCGTCGATCCGCCCGCCCGTCCGTAAGGTAGCTGACATAAGCTCCAGGATGGGCGCCGGCAAGCGTCCACGCCGCCTTTTGCATTGAACAAATTGCCATCTTCGGCCTCCAACCGGCATCGATTATGTAATTTCGCCACTTCTGCCCAGGGCCCGCATGCGTTCACTCATCGTCTTCTCCCACCTCGGCTGGGACTTCGTCTACCAGCGTCCCCAGCATCTGCTCTCCCGCCTGTCCAAGCATTACCGCATCCTGTTCATCGAAGAGCCCCGTCACGGCACCGGGGAGCCGCACTTCGCGCGCGCTCAACCTCTGGCCAACCTGACGGTCCTCACGCCGGTGACGCCGGCAGCGCAGCCGCATTTCAGCGACGAGCAGATGCCTTACCTGCGGCAGCTGGTGCGCCAGCTGCGCAAGGAAGCGCCCGATCCCATCGTCTGGTTCTACACGCCGATGGCGCTGCCGCTGCTGGAAGAACTGGAGCCGCAGCATGTGGTGTACGACTGCATGGACGAACTGAGCGCGTTCAAGAACGCGCCGCCGCAGCTGCTGGAGCGGGAGCAGGCACTGTTCAATGTGGCGGATATCGTCTTCACCGGCGGCCCGAGCATCTATGCAGCGAAGAAGGACCGCCATCCGAACGTGCACTGCTTTCCGAGCAGCGTCGACGTCGCGCATTTTCGGCAGGCCCTCGACCGCAACAACCAGCATCCGAGCCAGGCCGGCATCCCGCGGCCGCGCCTGGGCTTCTACGGCGTGATCGACGAGCGCCTCGATGTCGACCTCGTCGCTGCGATGGCCGATGCCCATCCCGAATGGCAGCTGGTGCTGGTCGGGCCGGTGCACAGCAAGATCGATCCGGCCATCCTGCCGCAGCGGCCCAACATCCATTACGTCGGCCAGCAGCCGTACAGCGCGCTGCCCCGCTTTCTCGCGGCATGGGACGTGTGCCTGATGCCGTTCGCGCTCAACGAGTCCACGCGCTTCATCAGCCCGACGAAGTCGCTCGAATACATGGCCGCGGAGCTTCCCATCGCGAGCACGCCGGTCAAGGATGTGGTGGACCTGCATGCCGACGTGGTGGCCATTGCCGAGGGGCCCGAAGCCTTCATCGCCGCCTGCGAAGCTGCGCTGGCCCTGTCGAGCGAAGACATGCGCCGCAAGGTCATGCAAATGCGCGAGAAGCTGTCGCGCACTTCCTGGGACAGCACGGCATCGCAGATGCGCGACCTGCTGGACCAGCTGGACGGCGAGAGCACGCGCGTGGACGCAACGCCCGCACAACGCGTCGCCGGCTCGCGCACGTAACGCACCCTCTGCATTCCCGCTCACCGCTTTCAACGCAACAAGAATCACGATCACTGCATGAATCAACACACTCCGGCATCCGCAGCACAGCCGCTCGAACTCTGGGGCGGTCTCGAAGGCACCGTCAACCGTGTCGTCGACGAATATTTCAGTCAGATGGAACGCAACGGCCACGCAAGCCGGCGCGAAGACCTCGAACGCTTTGCCTCGCTCGGCATCCGCGCCATCCGCTATCCGGTCCTGTGGGAGCGCGTCGCGCCCGACGGGCTGGAGCACGTCGACTGGTCCTGGCCCGATGAACGGCTGCAGGGCCTGCGCAGCCTGGGCGTGACGCCCATCGTCGGCCTGGTCCACCATGGCAGCGGCCCGCGCCATACCAGCCTCATCGATCCCGGCTTCGCGCCCGGCCTGGCCGAGTTCGCGCGCGCCGTCGCCCAGCGCTATCCCTGGGTCGAGTACTACACGCCGGTCAACGAACCGCTGACCACGGCCCGCTTCTCGGGACTCTATGGCGTCTGGTATCCGCACGGCCGCGACGACCGTACCTTCGTGCAGGCGCTGCTGAACCAGTGCCGCGCAGTGGTGCTCTCGATGCAGGCCATTCGCGAGATCAATCCGAACGCGAAGCTGGTGCAGACCGACGATCTCGGCAAGACCTACGGCACGCCCGAGATGGAAGACCTCACGCACTTCTACAACGAGCGGCGCTGGCTCTCCTGGGACCTATTGTGCGGGATGGTGGGGCCGGAACATCCGCTGTGGGACTACCTCGTCGGCACCGGCGTGAATCCAGACGAGATCCTCTGGTTTCGGGACAATCCGTGCAAGCCTGAGGTCGTGGGCGTCAACTACTACATCACGAGCGAACGCTGGCTCGATCACCGGGCCGACCGCTATCCGAAGGAATACCACGGCAACTATCGCGGCCGGCCCTGCGCCGACATCCATACCGCGCGTGCGCTCGCCAACCCGACGCCGGGCATCGGCCCGCTGCTGCAGGAGGCCTGGGAACGCTACGGCCTGCCGGTGGCCGTGACGGAAGCGCACATCGACGCCAACCGCGAGGACCAGCTGCGCTGGCTGCTCGAAATCTGGGAGGCCGCGCAGCAGCTCAAGCAGAACGGCGCCGACATCCGTGCGGTGACGGTGTGGGCGCTGCTCGGCTCCTACGACTGGAACTGCCTGGTGACCGCCTGCAGGGGCTACTACGAGCCCGGACCGTTCGACGTGCGCGGACCGCATCCGCGTCCGACGGCACTGGCCGAGCTGATGCGCGAGCTCGCTACCGGGCGCGCTCTCTCGAACCCGGTGTTGAGCGGCGAAGGCTGGTGGCGCCGGCCCGGCCGCTTCCATTGCCCGCCGGTGTCCACGCCGGCGGCGATCACGGTGCTCACCGAGCGCCGCGAATCGCGCCGCCACCCGGTGCAGCCCATTCTCATTACGGGCGCCACCGGCACGCTCGGCCAGGCCTTCGCCCGGCTGTGCGAGAGCCGCAACCTGCACTACCGCCTGCTCGGCCGCAAGGACATGGATTTTGCCGATCCGGAATCCGTCGACCGCGCCATCCGCGCGTACCGTCCCTGGGCCGTCATCAATGCCGGCGGCTACGTCAAGGTGGACGAGGCCGAAGCCCACGCGACCCAATGCTTCCGCGACAACACGCTCGGTCCCTCGGTCCTCGCCGTCGCCTGCGTACGGCACGGCATTCGCCTGGTGACCTTCTCCAGCGATCTGGTGTTCGACGGTGCGCTGGACCGGCCTTACGTCGAATCGGATCAGGTGAACCCGCTCAACGTGTACGGCAAGAGCAAGGCGGAAGCGGAACAGCGTGTGCTGGAGAACCACCCCGATGCGCTCGTGATCCGCACGAGCGCCTTCTTCGGTCCGTGGGACGCATGGAACTTCGTGACGCAAGGACTGGATGCGCTGGCCGCCGGCCAGCCGTTCGCCGCTGCCGACGACATGCTGGTGTCGCCGACGTACGTGCCGGACCTCGTCAATCACACGCTCGACCTGCTCATCGACAAGGAGCGCGGCATCCGCCATCTCAGCCAGCATGAAGCGGTGAGCTGGGCCGAGCTGCTGCGGCGTGCGGCAGACGCGGCGGGCATCGATGCGGCGACCCTGCGGGCCGTTCCCGCGGCGCAGCTGAATCTCGCGGCGCCACGTCCGCGCTACAG
>SPQI01000217.1 GCA_004570315.1 Oxalobacteraceae bacterium OM1
TGCGCATTTGCGCGGCACCGTCCGCGGTGCAGCTGAAACTGTTGCCGGCATGGTGGAGTGCGATCGAGTGGTAATTCCAGTCGGGCGCCGCTGCCTTTGCTGGCTCCTTCGCCTTCCAGTCCGAGCGTTCATGGACTCGAATACCTTGGCGTCGCAGGGCGACGAGGATGGCGTGTCGAGTCGCCGCGCGGTTATCCACCTTAACCAGTCGCACCGGCGTCTTACCGGACGATTGCGGCTCAAGACGTGCGTGCGTCTCGAAGGAGCGCGCCCGGGCTGGCAATCCTTTTCCTTGTGTCATTCGAACAGCTCTCTTCCCAGGTCCTTCCCGGGCGAGCGGAAGACGAAGTGGACCGCGACCTGCTCAGGCTCCTCAGCCTCGATGGCATGCGTGAACCCCTCTGCATCCGTCGTGCCGCCCTCGATGGAGCCGTCTTCCCTGACGACGATATAGGCCCAGTCGGCAAGCACCTGTCCGGTCTGCTTGTCCATTCCCTGGAAACGCACTCCATGCTTCACAGCGGGAACCGTGCTGGAGGATTCGCGTGAGGATCGGGTGCTCGAACCGGCCGTCACGGCAATGGACGCATCGGCCTCGGTCTCTCGCAGCAAACGCCCGAACGTGGAGATAAGCGCTGCGCCGCAACTCGTTAGATGGCCTTCCAGAGCGACCGGCCGGCCGCCGATGGTCCAGGCAGGGTCTCCTTCCACGATCACGCAGCCGCTGTGCCCGTGGACAGGACAGGTGCAATAGTCGCCCATGCGCGCGACCGGTGTGTCGTCCATGGTGTAATTGTCTGCCCCGCTGACGACCGTTCCTCCATGCGTTGTCGGATCGCCGAGCCGAATCACGCGTCTTCCTTGCATTTCAGATCTTCTCCCGCTGATGTTTGCCAAGCGCGGCAGTGTAAAGCGGAGTCGTGGCGATGTCTATTTGGCAATAATGTGCTTGGTCTTGCGCCATGCGACGAAGCGCCGCCCGCGCGATAATCGGCGATCTCCCAACACAATCAACACCGTGTCCGACTCCAACACATCCCCTTGCAAGACTTGGCATGGCCGGCGATTGACGCACGATGAAGCCCGCTGCCGGGCACACGTGCGCCTAAGGCAACGCAACCTGACCGTCCGCTCCGATGCGCTCTGAAACCGTCCGCGCCCTCGAACTCCTGCGCGACGCCGCCAAGCCCGACCGCCAGCATCTGCTCTTCGGCCTCGTCTGGCTGCTGCTTGCCGCCGGCCTCGAAGTGCTCGGACCCATCCTCGGCAAGCGCTTCATCGACAACCACCTGCTACCACGCCATCTCGACTGGCCGCGCATGATCGCCCTGCTGTCCGGCGTGCTGCTCACCGGCTGGGCTGCCACCAGCCTGCGCTACCTGCAGCTGGTGCGGCTGTCGGGACTGGCCATGCGCTCGGTGCGGCGCCTGCGCGAACAGGTCTACGGCCATGTGCTGCGGCTGCCGATGCAATTCTTCGACACCGCCATCACCGGCCAGCTGGTCAGCCGCGTCACCAACGACACCGAGGCGGTGAAGACGCTCTACATCCAGGTGCTGTTCGTGATCCTCAACGAAAGCATCCTGCTGCTCGGCACCATGATCGCGATGGCGTGGCTCGACTGGCGCCTGATGCTTATCGTCGCCACGCTGATTCCCGCCGTCGCCCTCATCGTCTGGTTCTACCAGCGCAGGAGCGCACCGGCTGTGACACGCTCGCGCGCCCTGCGCAGCGACATCAACGCGCAGGTCGCCGAATCGATCGGCGGCATGACGGTGCTGCAGGCCCATAACGCCGCACAGCGCTTCGGCACGCGCTTCGCCGACACCAACCGCAATTACTACGGCGCGCGCCTCGCCGAGCTGCGCGCCAATGCCTGGCTGCTGCGCCCGATGCTCGACCTGCTCAACATCCTGCTGCTCGCCGCCGTGCTGTACGCCTTCGGCAAGCGCGACTTCAGCGCGGTGGAAGAGGGGGTACTGTACGCGTTCGTCAGCTACATCGCGCGCGTGGTCGAGCCGCTGATCCAGATCACGCTGCAGTTCAGCCAGCTGCAGCAATCGGTGATCGCGGCGGCGCGCGTGAACACGCTGCTGCACGAGACGCGCAACGCCGAAGTGCGCAGCGATGCGCGCGTCACCGCCGGCGCGGTCGAGGTGGGGCATGTGCGCTTCGGCTATCTCGAAGGGCAGACGGTCTTGCACGACCTCAGCCTCTCGATTCCGGCCGGCAGCTTCACCGGCATCGTCGGCCACACCGGCAGCGGCAAGTCCACGCTCCTGAGCCTGCTGCTGCGCTTCTATACGCCGCAGTCCGGCCGCATTCTCGTCGATGGCCAGCCGCTGGAACGGATCGGCGACGCCGCCTTCCGCGCCGACGTCGGCCTCGTTCCGCAGGACCCGTTCCTGCTCGCCGCCAGCGCGCGCGAGAACATCGACATGGGTCGCGGCCTGAACGACGAGGAGATCGAAGCCGCCGCCCGCGCCGCCCGCGCACACGACTTCATCCTCGCGCTGGAGCATGGCTACGCGACGCCGCTCGGCGAGGGCGGCGCGCGCCTGTCCACCGGGCAGAAGCAGCTCATCGCGATCGCCCGCGCGCTGGCGGGCAGGCCACGCATTCTTTTCCTCGACGAAGCGACGTCGCACATCGACAGCGAGACCGAGCAGATCGTGCAGGTCGCATTGGATGAATTGCGCGGCAAGGTGACGGTGATCGCCATCGCGCACCGCCTGTCGACAATCCGCGCGGCCGACCGCATCGTGGTGCTGAATCATGGACGCATTGCGGAACTGGGAACGCATGAGCAGCTGATGGAAATACCGGAGGGCATCTACCAGCGCTTGTATTCGCTGCAGCAGCTGGAAGAGTGATCGATAATCCCGTCAACAAGGAGACCGCCATGGACGCAGCGCAGATCAAGATCCTCGCCTTCGACATCTTCGGCACCGTCGTCGACTGGCACGGCAGCATCGCCCGCGAAGTCGATGCCATGCAGCTCGGCGTCGACGGCGACGCATTCGCACTCGCCTGGCGCGGCGGCTACGTGCCCGCCATGCAGCGGGTGATGTCGGGCGAACTCGGCTGGACGCTGATCGACGACCTGCATCGCTTGATCCTCGACGAAATCCTGCAGCGCTTCGGCATCGCCTCGCTCAGCGAAGAGCAGAAACGCCATCTCAACAAGGTATGGCACCGGCTTGATCCGTGGCCGGATTCGGTCGCGGGTCTCACGCGTCTCAAGTCGCGCTACACGATCTGCACGCTCTCCAACGGCAACATCGGCCTGCTGACCAACATGGCCAAGCGCGCGGGGTTGCCGTGGGACTGCGTGCTGTCGGCGGAAGTGTTCCGTGCGTACAAGCCGGATCCCGCAACCTATCTCGGCGTGGCGAAGGTATTCGATGTGGCGCCCGAGGAGGTAATGCTGGTGGCGGCGCATCAGAGCGATTTGGCGGGGGCGCGGGCGTGCGGATTGCGGACGGCTTACATCGAGCGGCCGCTGGAGTTTGGCGCGAAGCAGCCGAAGGATGTGTCGCCCGATCCGGCGAACACGTATCACGCGAAGGATTTGCTCGACCTGGCGCGGCAGTTGGGCTGCTGAGCCGCCCAGGTGCCTGGCATGCGGGCGCCGTCGCGAATTCTTTCTTTCTCAAGTACCCCGTCATCGCGGCGAAAGCTGGGATCCAGCGGCTTTCGTTGCGCATCGAAAGACGCTGGGTTCCGGCTTTCGCCGGAACGACGGGAACGGGAGTCGCACCACCGG
>SPQI01000065.1 GCA_004570315.1 Oxalobacteraceae bacterium OM1
GGTTGGCGGCATCGCGGCTATCCGAACGGTCGGCCGCGTGGGCAATGGCGGCAACCGCCATCAGAAGCGAGAGAAGTAGGCTGCGCATGGGACGATGGCCTGCGTTTTCCGGCAGGCATTTCGATGAAGAGCAAAGGTATTGGACCGGTGCGAACGCAACGGTTCCCCGTCAATGCAGGTCGAGCGATCGGTTCTCCTGCAGCAGCAAACGCAATTCCTCGATGGGGACCGGCCGGCTGAACAGGTAACCCTGCATCTCGTCGCAGCCGTTCTGCTGCAGGAAGCTCAACTGCTCCCGGCTCGACACGCCCTCCGCAATCACGCTCATGCCGAGGCTATGTCCGAGCGAGATAACCGCCCGCGCGATGATGGCGTCGTTGGGATCGGCGCCGATGTCGCGCACGAAGGACTGGTCGATCTTCAGCCGGTCCACCGGCAGGCGCTGCAGGTAGCTGAGACTGGAATAGCCGGTGCCGAAGTCGTCGATCGCCAGCCGCAGTCCCATGTCCTTCATCTCGTGCAACAGCCGGACCACGTCCTCTGGGTTCTGCATGACCAGCGTCTCGGTGAGTTCCAGTTCGAGCAGGTCCGGCTCCAGACCCGCACCGTTCAGCGCGCGCCGCACGGTTTGTGTCAGCGTGCGTTCGGCGAACTGGCGGGCCGAAATGTTCACGGCCACCCGGAGCGGCAGTCCGGCATCGCGCAGGATGCGGCTGTGGCTGCAGGCGGTGTGTAAGACCCATTCGCCGATCGGCACGATCAATCCGGTTTCCTCCGCCAGCGGGATGAAGGCGGCGGGCGGCACCGGCCCTTCCGGGCGGAACCAGCGCAGCAAGGCTTCGCTGCCGACCACCGCACCGGTCCGCAGGTCGACCTTGGGTTGGTAGTGCAGCATGAACTCGCCGTTCGCCAGCGCCTGGCGCATGCGGGCCTCCAGCGACAGCCGCTCCGTGACGCGCTGGTTCATCGCCGGCGTATAGAACTGGAAATTGTTGCGTCCGAGTTCCTTCGCCCGATACATCGCTGCGTCCGCGTTGCGCAGCAGCGTGTCCGCATCGTCGCCATCCTTGGGATAGGAACTGAGTCCGATACTGCAGCTGACGTACAGCTTGTGTCCCTTGACTTCGAAAGGCCGGTCAACCGTCTTGAGGATGCGATCCACCAGGCCGCATACGCCCTTCTCGTCGCGGTGTCCGACCAGCACGAAGGCGAACTCGTCGCCGCCGTAGCGGGCAATCAGGTCATGTTCCCGCACGCAGGTCAGCAGGCGCGCGGCAACGCCCTTGAGCAGTTCATCGCCGACGGTGTGGCCGAGGCTATCGTTGATGAACTTGAAGTTGTCCAGATCCATGAAACCCACCGTCACCATCGTCTGCCGGCTTTGGGCCGCCGTGATCGCTTCGCCGATGCGCGCCTTCAGCGTGTGACGGTTGGCCAGCGCCGTCAGCGTATCGGTGGTGGCATGCCGCTGCAGTTGCTCCTCGTAATACTTCAGGTTGGTGACGTCGTTGAGCACGCCCACGAAATGCGTCACGTTGCCTGCCGGATCGCGCACCGGCGCGATGTGCAGATCGTTCCAGAAGAGCGAGCCGTCCTTGCGGTAGTTGCGCAACAAGGCGCTCACCTCGCGGCGTTGCCTGACGGCGTTGCGTATGGTGGTCAGGCCGGGCTGCTCGGTATCCTCGCCCTGCAGGAAGCGGCAATTCCGCCCGAGGGATTCCTCGACCGAAAAGCCCGTGATGCGTTCGAACGCCGGATTCGCATACTCGATGCTGCCGTCGAGCGCGGCAATGACGATGGCATTGACGCTGGCCTGCAAGGCGCGGTCCCGCAGGCGCAGGCTTTCCTCGTCGCGCCGCCGGTCGGTCAGGTCGATGCCCATTCCCGACACGCACCAGCGTCCTTCCAGCTCAATCCGCACGCCGGTGAACAGATACGGAATGCGGCGCCCGCTGCGCGTGCACAGGTCGGTCTCGACGATGTTGCTGCCGTTGCGCAGCACGCGTTCGATGGCTTGCTCGATCGCCAACTTGTCGTCGGGCGAACCGAAGAAGTCGGTCGGCTTGCTGCTTGCCACCTGCTCCGGCGTGGATTCGGTGACCCTTTCGAAATTCTGGTTCCAGCGCAGGAAGCGGCCGGTCTGGTCGAACACATAGAAAATGCCTGGCAGGCTGTCGATGATGGCCTGGGCGACGTGCGCATCGTGTTCCCGGCGCTGCAGTTCGGTGCGCAGGCTCACATGCGCATGCAGGAGTGCCGCCGTGCGTTCCGCGACGCGGCGTTCCAGGTCGCGATGCGATGCCTCCAGCCGCTCGCGGGAGGCGTCACGCTCGCACACAGTCTGTTGCAGGGATTCCAGGCTGTTGCGCAGCTCGACCTGCGCCACCACCTGTTGCGCCAGGGATTGCAACCCCGCACGCTGGGCAGCCGAAAGCTGCCGCGGCACCACATCCATCACGGCAAGCGTACCGAGAGCATGGCCGTCGCGGTCGATCAGCGGCGCGCCGGCATAAAACCGCACGTGCGGCGGATTGGCCACGAGCGCGTTGTCCCGATGCCGCCGGTCGGCGAGTGCATCGGGCACTTCCACCAACTCCTTGCGGTTGATGACTTCACTGCAGAAACCGAAATGGCGCGGCGCGTCGCTGCGATTGATCCCGATCCGCGCCTTGAACCACAGGCGCCGGTCGCCGACCAGGGTCACCACCGCCATCGGTACCTGGCAGACCAGTACCGCCAGCCGCGCGATGTCATCGAAGCGTGGCTCGGGCTCGGTTTCCAGGAGGCCGCAGCGCGCCAACGCCTCCAGTCGCGCGCGCTCGTCAGCTGTGCTTGGCGTTTCAATCAAGTCGGTCTGGTTCATGCCTCAGGAGACGGCGCGGTCCCGCTGCACTCCGTGGGCCTCCCCGCCATTTGCGATTGCACAAGTCGTGAGCGTATGACGCGCGCGCTTCCCAATCGTTCGTCGCCGGACTTGGCAAAAGGCAACGCCTGCAACTGTTTTGCGCCCTGCCTGGCGAAAACGCGGCACAATGGAGTCACGCTCAACGTGGAAACAGGGAACCATGGAACACGACGTCATCGATGCACTGGTTTCGCCGGAAGGCCGGCTCGATATTCTTTCCAAATCCGAAGTGAACAAGCTGCGCGACACCAGCAAGGGCGGCTTGTTCAACATCTTCCGAAATTGCTCCCTCGCGGTCCTGAACTCCGGCAACGCCGTGGACGACGGCAAGGAACTGCTGGAACGCTACAAATCCTTCGACATCAGCATCCTTCAGCGCGAACGCGGCATCAAGCTCGACATCAAGGGCGCCCCGGCGCGGGCGTTCGTCGACGGCGTGATGATCAAGGGCATCCACGAGCACCTGTTCTCCGTGCTGCGCGACGTGGTGTACATCAGCGACGAAATCACCGGCAATCCGCGCTTCGACCTGAACACGTCACCCGGCGTGACCGACGCTGTCTTCCACATTCTGCGCAATGCGGGCGTGCTCAAGCCGATGACGAATCCCAACCTCGTCGTCTGCTGGGGCGGGCACTCGATCAGCCGCGAAGAATACGACTACACCAAGCAGGTCGGCTACGAGCTGGGCCTGCGCATGCTGGACATCTGCACCGGCTGCGGTCCGGGTGCGATGAAGGGGCCGATGAAAGGCGCGGCGATCGCCCATGCCAAGCAGCGTTTCCGGAACGGCCGCTATCTCGGCTTTTCCGAGCCGGGCATCATTGCTGCCGAGGCGCCGAACCCC
>SPQI01000036.1 GCA_004570315.1 Oxalobacteraceae bacterium OM1
CGCCATCCACGCCATCCACGTCCTCTACGCCTTCCGGCAGCAGCTCCGGCTCGGGCAGCGGTCAGTCGCAGTGACACGGTGACAGGCGGCGGCGCGCCGTTCATTCGAGCGCCGCGCCGCAGGCCTTGCAGAAGTTCGCGTCGGCGTCATGCGTCTCCTGGCCGCAGGAGGGGCAGCGCCGCCGCACCAGCGGCCGCAGCCGCTGCGAAGTCATTTCGGCGGTGACGATGCCGGTCGGCACGGCCAGCACGCCCCAGCCCAGCAGCATCATCAGCGACGCGATCACCTTGCCCACGTCCGACTGCGGCGTCATGTCGCCGTAGCCGACGGTGGTCATGGTCACGATCGCCCAGTACATGCCTTTCGGGATGCTGGTGAAGCCGTGCTCCGGGCCTTCCACCACATACATCACCGTGCCCATCACCAGCACCACCATCAGCACCATCGAGAGGAAGACCAGGATCTTGCGCCGGCTCGCGCTCACCGCGGCCGTCAGCATGGTGTATTCCTGTACGTAGAGGGTGAGCTTCAGAATGCGGAAGATGCGCAGCAGGCGCAGGATGCGGACGTCGAGCAACACCTGCAGCTCCGGCACGAAGATGGCGAGATAGCTCGGCAGCACGGAGAGCAGATCGATGATGCCGAAGAAGCTCGTTGCGTAGCGCAGCGGCCGCTGCACGCAGGCCAGGCGCAACGCGTATTCGACGGTGAAGAGCAGGGTGAAGGTCCACTCCAGCACGTCGAACGTGAGCGCATGCTTGCGGCTGACCCACTGCACGCTGTCGAGCACGACGACCAGGATGCTCAGCAGGATCGCTGTGATGAGCGCCAGGTCGAAACGGCGTCCGGCCTCGGTATCGGATTCGAAGACGATGTCGTACAGCCGGCGGCGCCAGCCGCCGTCGGGCTTGCCGAGCGTCACCGCGGCAACGGCGGGCGGGCGCGAATCGCTGCGCGGCGCTGTCAGGTCGTTCATGGCGTGCTCCAGGGAAGTCCTCGCATTGTACGACCGCGCGGCGGCGCCGGAACTCGCACGGCGCCATCCAGTCCACCCTGCTTCATCGAGATCAAACCTACGCAGGAGATTGCCATGCTCGCTTCCACCGGATGGGGCGCCACCAGCGCCCGCGAACCCCTCAGCCAACTGCACTTCGAGCGGCGCGATCCGCACGGCGAAGACGTGCAGATCGACATCCTCTACTGCGGTGTCTGCCACTCGGACCTGCACACCGCCCGCAACGAATGGGGCAATACCGTCTACCCCGTCGTGCCCGGCCATGAAATCATCGGCCGCGTCTCGCGCGTGGGCGACAAGGTCACGCGCTTCAAGCCCGGCGACCTCGTCGGCGTCGGCTGCATGGTGGATTCCTGCCAGCACTGCAGCGCCTGCGCCGAGGGCCTGGAGCAATACTGCGAAAACGGTTTCGTCGGCACCTACAACGGCGAGGAGATGCATAGCGGAGGCATGACCTACGGCGGCTACGCGAGCAACATCGTGGTTCGGGACAAGTTCGTCCTGCGCATCCCCGAAGGCCTCGATCCGGCCGGCGCCGCGCCGCTGCTGTGCGCCGGCATCACGACCTATTCGCCGTTGCGCCAGTGGAAGGTCGGCCCGGGCCAGAAGGTCGGCATCGTCGGCCTCGGCGGTCTCGGGCACATGGGCATCAAGCTCGCGCACGCGATGGGCGCGCACACCGTGCTCTTCACCACCTCGCCCGGCAAGAAGGAGGACGCGAAACGGCTCGGCGCGGACGACGTCGTCGTGTCGAAGAACGCGTCCGAAATGAAGGCCCACCTCAACAGCTTCGACTTCATCCTCAATACCGTCGCCGCGCCGCATCCGCTCGATCCCTTCATCGAACTGCTCAAGCGCGACGGCACCATGACGCTGGTCGGCGCGCCGGCCTCGCCGCATCCCTCGCCGCAGGTCTTCAACCTCATCATGAAGCGCCGCCGCCTCGCCGGCTCGCTGATCGGCGGCATTGCCGAGACGCAGGAGATGCTCGATTTCTGCGGCGAGCGTGGCATCGTTTCGGACATCGAAATGATCCGCATCCAGGACATCAACGAGGCCTACGAGCGCATGTTGGAGAGCGACGTGAAGTACCGTTTCGTGATCGACATGGCCTCGCTCAAGCAAGCCTGAACCTTGACGCAGATCACGCCCGGTGTGCCGCCCTGCGGATATCCCCGGGCCGCGCGTCTGCCTATATCAGTAAGGCCCGCCTCGTCGGCGTGGAGGGCCTGCAACGTACTTTTTGCAAGGAGCAAGCAAATGGACAAGGCAGTACGCGGATCGAGGACCGGCCAGATGAACATCATGGACCGGTCGGGCCACAAGGAATTGACCTGGGATACCGAAAAACTGGAGGAAATCCTGGAAGCGCAGCAGACCTTCGACGCATTGATGCGCAAGGGCTACACCGCCTTCGGATCGAAGGATAAGGCCGAGACCAAGCGCCTGGTGCGTGAGTTCGACCCCACGATGGAAGAGATGGTACTGGTGCCCAAGACCGTCGGAGGTTGACATGCCGGGCAACACCGCGGCACGCCCGGTGCTGGGACGCGTGCTGGAGTGGTTCCATGCGCGCATGGAGGACGCGCGCCGGCGCAACCAGCAGGCGCTGGTGGAAGAGTCGAAGGCATTGCTGCGCGCCAAGCGGCGCTCGCTCGGCCTCATGCTGAGCCTGCTCACGCCCGAGCAGCGCGAGGAGTTCCGCACGCGCCGCTACTTCCACGTCATCGGGGGCAGTTCGGGAACGCGCTATCGCATCACGGTGGCGCCGTTCGCGAACATCGACATCATCGGCCCCACCGGCCGGCCGATGTACCGTCTCTGCGCGCACCCCGGCGGCGACGTGCCGGTGTACGACATCATGGCGGCGCAGATGCTGCACCTGCAGGATCCCGCCACCGAGATGGCCTTCCTGCGGCGCGCCAACGTGCATGCGCTGGTGACGCAGTCGCGGCGTCCCGAACGCTCGTTCTGGGTGCCCTGAAGGCAATGCCCGGCACGCAGCACGTCCCGCGTGCGCGGGCGCCGCGCCCGGAACCGCCGCGAGTGGTCCCCGAGACCGGCTCGCTGGACGAGGTGCGCGATGCTTCGCACCACTGCCAGGCTTGCCCGCTCTGGGCCCATGCCACCCAGACGGTGTTCGGCGAAGGCCCGGCGTCGGCGCGCATCATGCTCGTCGGCGAGCAGCCGGGCGACCAGGAAGACCTGCAGGGCCATCCCTTCGTCGGCCCCGCAGGCCGCCTGCTGGACCGCGCCTTGGGCGACGCGGGCATCGAGCGCGGCCAGGTCTATGTGACGAACGCGGTCAAGCACTTCAAGTGGGAGCCGCGCGGCAAGCGGCGCTTGCACAAAACGCCGGCCCAGCGCGAGATCGAAGCCTGCAGCTACTGGCTGGAGCAGGAACTGGCCCGGGAAAAGCCGAGCGTGGTCGTGGCGATGGGCACGACCGCGCTCAAGGCGCTGCTCGACACCAGCCACGTGACGCTCAAGGACACGCTGGGCCGCCCGATCCGGCACGGGGGGCGCTGGATCGTGACGATCTACCACCCGTCGTACGCGCTGCGGGTGCCGGACGAGGCCGCGCGGCATGAGGCGTTCAAGGTGATGGTCGACGGCATGAAGCTGGCGCGCGAGCTTCTGAACCGCCCGCCGGAGGAGCCGCCCGCGTAAGCACACGTAGGGGGCGCGGGGCCGCCGAGGACCTGTGCGCACGCGGTCACCG
>SPQI01000431.1 GCA_004570315.1 Oxalobacteraceae bacterium OM1
GGTGTGGATCGTCACCGGCATCGTCTCGCTCGGCCTCTATCCGGTGGCGGACAGCTACGCCCTGCTCGCACGCGTCGGCATCACCGGCGCGCTCGCTCCGCTCATGCTCTACGGCGCCGCGCTGCTCGACCTCGCCTTCGGCATCGCCACGCTGGTCCTCAAGCGCCGCTACTGGCTCTGGCTGATGCAGCTGGCGGTCATCCTGTTCTATACGCTCGTCATCAGCTGGCGCCTGCCGGAATTCTGGCTGCATCCCTACGGTCCATTGCTGAAGAACCTGCCGATGCTGGCCGCGATCTGGATGCTGTTCGAACTGGAGGAGCGCTGATGGAGTACCTGATCATCAAATGGCTGCACATCATGTCGTCGACCTTCCTGTTCGGCACCGGGGTCGGCTCGGCCTTCTACATGCTGTTCGTCAGCCTCACGCGCGATGTGCGCGCCACCGCCGTCGTCGCCCGCCACGTGGTGCTGGCCGACTGGCTGTTCACCACGCCTACCGTTTTCATCCAGCCCGTCACCGGCTTCCTGATGCTGCGCATCGCCCACTTCCCGATGAGCAGTACTTGGCTGTTCTGGTCGATCATCCTGTATGCGGTCGCGATCGGCTGCTGGCTGCCCGTGGTGGTCCTGCAGATCCGGCTGCGCAAGATTTCGGCCGCCGCCGTCGCCGCCGGCGAGGCGCAGCTGCCGGCCGACTACTGGCGCAACCTGAAGTGGTGGGCCGGGCTCGGCGTTCCGGCCTTCTTCGCGTTTGTCGCGATCTTCTACATGATGGTGGCCAAGCCGGCCTGACGAGTTGCCGCACGGAAGGGGTGCCGGCACAATGGGATCAATTCATCCAAGGCGCGAGAGGCGCGACACATGACCACCTACCAAGGCCTGCGCACCGACGTCTGGAGCATGGCATTGCCGGACGACTGGAGCCAGAAGGCCAATCGCGCCGATGAAGGCTCGCTGTACTTCGAATCCGGCGACGGCACCAAGGGCCTCTACATCAGCACCTGGACCCTCGGCCCGAACGACCGCCGCAGTGCCGCCGACGTGGCCGGCGCCTTCCGCGCCAACGACCGCCGCTCGCTCGATGCCATGCACGGCTACCGCTGGCAGATCCTCGAAGACGGCGATGCGGAAGCCGGCGGCGTGCATGCCGCCGTCACCGATTACTTCGCCGCCGCGCAGTCCTACCGCGCCGTCGGCAAGATCCTCGCCGCGCCGCCGCTCGTGGTGCGGGCGTCGTTCCAGGACTACGCCTGCGGTGACGTCGAGGCGTCGCGCGAGTACTTCCAGCCCATCATCGACTCGCTGCAGCTGAACAAGCCGAATTAGGTGAAGTAACGCCACGCCGCGTAGGCCGCCGCCGCCCAGAGCGCGACGATCAGCGCCAGCCCGACCATGCTGCGCGGCTTCGCGCCGCGCTCGGCAAGCCACTGCTCGGCATCGCGCCGGCATTCGGCCACTACCGCCGGCGGCAGCAGCCGCACGGCGAGCCAGATCAGGCCGGGCAGCAGGATGGCGTCGTCGACGAAGCCGAGCACGGGGATGAAATCCGGGATCAGATCGATGGGGCTAAGCGCATAGGCGACGGCCAGGGCGCACACCACGCGGGCCGCCACGGGCGTGTCGCGGTGGCGCTGGGCGAACCAGAGCATCACAGCGTCGCGCTTGACGGCGCGGGCCCAGGTGCGGAGTGTGGTGAGGAAGGACATGTCCTGCAGAGTATGCGGCCCGAACGCCGTTCAGAGAATTCCTACAAGAATTTTAAGGAGGAAAAATCCTGCAGCGCTTTTTATAATGCCGACAATGCAATTTTCCGGCGGTTCCCATGCATTTCCGACGTTGTCCCAGCCCCACCTGCGGACGCACATTCCAGCTTAATCGTTTTCGCAAGACGGCTTCCGCAGCGAAGCAGTGGGGCGACATCACCTGTCCGCACTGCGGACTCATCATCGCGGGCGACGGCCATTCCGTCTTCCTGACGCATCCGATCAGCGCCGACCAGGAGGCTGCGCACGCGCAGCGCCAGCGCCGCGTCTCGGGCACGCCGCGCGTGCTGCTGGTCGAGGACGATCCGTGCGACATCGAGCTGACGAAGGCGGCGCTCGACAAGTCGGGCATCCGGCATGAGCTGGCCCTGGCGCGCGACGGCCGCGAGGCGATGGCCGCGCTGGCCCCGGCCGGCGATGCCGCGCCGTACTCGCTCGTGCTGCTGGACCTGCGCCTGCCCGAGGTCGATGGCCTCGACGTGCTGAAGACCATCCGCAGCACGCCCGAACTGGCGCCGACGCCCGTCGTCGTCATGTCGACCTCGACCGAGGAAGCCGACCTGCATCGCGCCTACAGCCTCAACATCGACGGCTACATCGTCAAGCCGATGGACGTGCAGGCGTTGAGCGCCTCGTTGTCCACGGCATTGAGCGTGACTCTCGCTCGCTAGGCGCCCATTCGTGAACGGTAAACCCGCGCGGGTTTTGCCGCCCCAAAGAAAAACGCCGCCCGGCGCAGTGCCGGGCGGCGTTGTCGTTTCAGCGCCAGTACGGCGCAAAGAACGGCTTAGAAGCGGTGACGGACGCCCACGCCGAAGCTGTTGCCGCTCTCGCGGTTGGTGATGCGGTCGTTCATGACGATCCCGTACAGGTCGGTACGCTTGGACATGTCGTAGTCGTAGCCGATCGCGGTGGTGTTGCGCTTCAGGTCCGCGCCGACGGCTGCGCCATCACGCTTGGTCTGCGCCCAGGATGCCAGCACCTTGCCGCCGCCTGCGGGGACCGAGACGCCCAGCTGCAGGGTCTTGTCCGACAGGTCGATGTCGTGCGAGGTCTTGCCGTAAGTGGCGAAGGCCTTGGCGACGGTGAAGTCGTAGGAGCCGCCGACCATCCAGGCGGTCTGGCGGGTGGCCACGGCGCCGGAAGCAAACGGGATGTTGCCGGCCGGCTGGACGTTGTTCAGCGGCGCGGGCAGCGGGTTGTTGACCTTCACGTTGTGGTAGAAGGCGGTCAGCGCGATCGGGCCGTTGAAGTACAGGGCGTTGGCGCCGATGTTGTGCTTGCTGTTGTCGCCGGCCACTTCACCGAACTGGTAGTGGATGTTGGCCTGCAGGCCGCCGAAGTTCGGCGTGGTGTACAGCAGCTCGTTGCTCCAGCCGGTGTCGCCGGCCAGCGAGTTGGTCCAGCCGGCGCCGCCGAACAGCGGCACGTCTGCGTGCAGGATCAGCGGGGCGAAGTTGAAGGAGTCGCCGAACGGGTTGAACAGGATGGTCGGCAGGAAATTCGGGGCGAGGTCGCGGCCGATCGAGATCGCGCCGAAGTCGCCGGTCAGGCCGACGTTGGCGTCGCGCGAGAACAGCGTGTCGCCGGCCGGGAAGCGGCCCTGGCGGCCGGTGTCGGCCTGGATGAAGCTAGTCAATGCAAACTTGGCTTTCAGCCCGCTGCCGAGGTCTTCGGTGCCCTTGAAGCCGAACCACGAGGTGGTCATGCCGCCGCTGTTGACGACGGCCGTGCTGGACGCGTCGCCGGCCATGCGCATGGAGCCGGCAAAGGTGTCGACCAGACCGCTGACCGTGACGTTGGTCTGCGCGAAGGCGGGTGCTGCGGCGGCTGCGGCCAGACCGGCGGCCAGCAGGATGCGTGCTGCTTTCTTGCTTTTGGTTTGCATGACTTCTCCACTAGAGATGCAAGGTTTTATAAGCCGGGAGCTCCCAGATCCCCCGGGGTGATGAAAATCG
>SPQI01000081.1 GCA_004570315.1 Oxalobacteraceae bacterium OM1
TGCCAGATCGGCATCGACGATCCATCCCGGCGCGGGCGTGTAGTAGTTCGCGATTTCGACGCCGGTGCGTCGGCTCGGCCGGCTCGCCTCGGTGGTGCCTGCATCGCCCACGAAGACCAGTTCCGACGCCAGGCGCAGCTGCCAGAGCGAGATCGAGGTCTGCAAGCCTGGCACGAGTCCCGTCAGGCGCACGCCGGCCTCGCGGCCGATGGCCTTGACGAGCGGCGTGGCGCGCGTCACCGGATTGCCGTCCGCGTCGACGGCGAGCCCGGTAGCGGGGTCCACGGTTTGCACGATGCCGCGCGCATCGTTGCTGTGGAAGCCGCGGCCCCAGTTGAGATAGAACTCGGTGTGCTGTGTCGGCGCGAAGATCGCCGAGACCTTCGGGCTGAAGTTGCTCGCGTCCGCCGTGCCGGAATTGGCGGGGTCGCTGCTGCCGACGTCGAAGCGATAGCGGTCGGCACGCAGGCCGGCGACGGTACGGAAGCGTTCGGTCCAGTTGGTCGTGTTCGTCGCGAACAGCCCGACCGCGGTTTCGCGCACGCGGTCCTCACGCGTGGTGGCAAGACGGTCGCGGCCGGTGGTGAGATAGAGGCCGACCGGGTCGAGGCGATCATGGCGCACCTGCACGCCGACAGTGGTTTCGGACTCGCGCCCCGCCAGGCGATGCACGAAGCTTCGGTCGAGATTGAAGCCGGCTACCGTGCGCTGCTCGGCCTGGTTGAACTGGTCGCCGTTCATCGGATCGTTCAGGAAGTACGTGAAATTGCTGAACAGCTCGAGGCGCGAGCGGATGAGGTAGGCGCTCGCGCGCAGCTGCCCGTCGTCGAGCCTGCGGGTCCAGTCGCCGGACAGGCTGTAGCGGGCCGTATCGCCGCCGTCGGTGGGGTCGACGGCCCCGAAGCGTTCAATGGTCCCGGCAATGATTGCGCGTTGAGGAATCTGGTCGGTCGCATTCCACGACGATTGCATCGCCATGCCGGTCACCCGCAGGTCGTCGGCGCCGTCTTTCCAGCTGTAGGACAGCACGCCGTTGTAGCGCCGGTAGTTCTCCGCCAGATTCCAGGGACCGTCGTTGCGCACGGCTTCGAGGGCATAGAGCCACGTTCCCGCTCCGGCGGCCGTGGAGTCGGCAGCCAGCGCGCGGCGATAGCCGTTCTGCCCGGCTTCGAGGGAAGCGATCCCCTTGGACAGCGTGCGCACATAGTCGAACTCGGCCGCACCAGCCGCCGAGAAGTCGCCTTCGTCCGCGTAGTACGTGCCCTTCTTGTATTTGATTGTGCGGACCAGTTCGGGGATCAGGAAATTAAGGTCGGAATAGCCTTGGCCATGCGCGTGGGTCGGCATGTTCACCGGCATGCCCATCACGGTGGTGCGGAAATCGGTGCCGTGATCGAGGTTGAAGCCGCGCAGGAAATACTGGTTCGCCTTGCCGTCGCCCGAATGCTGCGTCACGATCACGCCGGGCACCACTTCCAGCATCTCCGCCGTGCGCGACGACGGCCGGTTCTCCAGCTGCTTGCCGGTCACCGTGCCCTGGTTGGCGGAATCCGCGATGCCGATCTGCTGGGCGCGATTGCCTTCGACGACCACGGTGTCGAGTGCGGCGTCACCGCCCTGGATGCCGCCGGCCATGACGACAGACGGAAAGCACAAGGGGAGCAGCACGGCAAGCGGCTTGAGGCGCATGGTGAACATTTCGTCGCTGGAAAAGTCGGCAATTGTATGCCGGGACAATGACCGGCCTTCCGTTTTACGCTGCGCGCGCCGCTATGGATGCGTCTATTTATAGAAACCGCAGGCAATCACGATATCGCCCGGCATCTCGAAGTATGTGGACTTCACCAGCGGCTTCTTCGTCACCGGGTGCGACCATTTGTACTGGATCCAGCCGCTGCCGGCACTGTGCGCCAGCCGCACCATTTCCGCAATGAAGAGCTTGCCGTCCGCATCTTTGAAGCTGCCGCCGTCGATGCCAAGCAGTCGCGGATTGGCGCCATGCGCCACACAGATGCATTCCGCCGAATACAGGCTCAGGTAGAGGTCGCGGTCGATGAAGCTGCCGCGCCCAAGCTTGTTCACGTCGTCGATCAAGGCGGCGGTGCCGCGTTGCCGTGCGAAGGCCACGGCCCGGCGCACCATCGCCGCGGCCTCATCCGCATTGCCGAACTCGCGGGCGCCGAGCTGGAAGCCCTCGACCGCCTGGGCCAGCATTTCGGCCTGCTCCTGCAAGTGCGCGGCGCCTTTGGAAGCCGACGCCACCAGCGCGGCGTTCTGCGCCGTCGCGGCTTCGATGTCGATGATGACGGCGTTGATGTCTTCGATGCCCCGGCTCTGCTCCTCACTCGCCGTGGTGATGTCGTGCACGAGCTCGGCCACCTGCCGCACCGACGTCACCACTTCATTGATCGTCGTGCCGGCCTCGTCCACCAGCTTGCTGCCGCTCTCGACCTTGTCGACCGAATCGGAGATCAGCGCCTTGATTTCCTTGGCCGCCCCGGCGGAGCGCTGCGCCAGGTTGCGCACCTCGGACGCAACGACCGCAAAGCCACGGCCCTGCTCGCCGGCGCGCGCCGCTTCGACGGCGGCATTCAATGCGAGGATGTTCGTCTGAAAGGCGATGCCGTCGATGACGCCGATGATGTCCACCACCTTGCGCGAACTGTCCTGGATGGAGCGCATGGTCGATACCACGTCGCCGACGACTTCCCCGCCGCGCGCAGCCAGCCCCGAGGCGGCAGCCGCAAGCTGGTTCGCCTGGCGCGCATTGTCCACGTTGTGGCGGACCGTGGCAGTCAGTTCTTCCATCGAAGATGCGGCCCGCTGCAGAGCGTCGCCCTGCGCTTCGGTGCGGCCGGCCAGCGCGGTGTTGTCGCCGGAAAGCTGACCCGCTGCCGTCGCGACCGCGGTGGTGCTGAGGCGAACCCGGCCAACCGCATGGAAGATGCGCTCGCCGATCGCCGCGATGGCATGCACGAGCATGGCGACTTCACCGGGGCCCGCTGCGGCTGGAGTCTCGCTGACGTCACCCGCTGCGGCACGTTCGGCGGCCGCAACGGCGGTGCGCAGCGGCGCCAGCATCGACCGCGCAAGCCAGAAGGAGAGCCCGATGGCGGCCCCGAGTCCGACTGCCGCGACGGCGATCGCCGCCTCCCCGAATTCGCTGCCGGTGTCGGCAAGCAGCAGGACGATGAGTACGGCGAACAGCAGTGACAGGAAGGCGAAGCTTCCCAGCAACCGCGCGCCCATGCCGGCGTGGTTCGGTGCCATAAGTCTCCTTTTTCGCAGGCCTCGTTTACGGCGGGATGCCGTCCGGCCTGTGCTTTGAAATTATTCTCAGGAAACTATACCGCAGGTTGCGGAGGCGTTGCTCGATGGTTGCAGGATGGCGACGAATCAGCGTCCGATCGGCGACACGGTCCCGGCCGGCGCGCCAGCGCCGACGCCCATGCCGGCGCCCGGCACCGCGATCGGCGATCCTTGGGCATCGTTCGAACCCTGGACGGCCGGCGGAATGGGCGCGCGTTCGGGGCCGGACGGCGTGAGGACGCAGCCGGCGACGATCAGCGCGGACAACAAGGGGAGCAGGATTTTCATGGTCTTCAGGGTCGGCAGCGAAAGGTTTTTCGGTTCGACCCGCCGC
>SPQI01000133.1 GCA_004570315.1 Oxalobacteraceae bacterium OM1
CCTTCATCGGCCAGCAGCGCGAACAGCGACTTGTCCTGGCTGACGGCGCCGGTGCCGGAATTGAAGGCGATGCGGCTGTTGTCGGGATGCGCCTGGATCGCGCCGTTGGCGTCGACGATCATCGGCGTGACGCCGCGCTCGGCGGTACCGACGAAGGCCTGCAGGAAGGCGGACAGGTCGAGCCCGGTGCCGGCCAGGCCGAGCCGGTGTTCGCCGTCCGTCACGAGCACGTTGAACCAGATCTTGGTGAGGCCCAACTTCACGTCGGGATCGACGTTGATGTTGAAGGGCGTGCCGTTCTTCATGGTGTTGAAGAACCAGGCGTCGTGCGCGTCGCTGGCGTTGAGCGTGTAGCGCGGCGCTTCGCTGAAGCGCGAGCGGGCGTCGTTGAAGTAGTAGCGGTTGGTCTGCGCCGAGACGATGAAATAGGAGTGGTCGGTGAAGTCGCGGCGGAAGCTTTCGGCCTCCTGGAAGCCGAGCGCCTGGCGGGCAGGGTCGGATTCATCGCGCAGCCATTGCTGCAGCGCTGCCGACTTGGCCAGCCGCAGCGAGAGCGCCAGCTCGCGCGAGACCGGCGCGACGATGCGCTCGCGGTTGAGCAGCGTGAGGTTGCGGGCGTAGGCGGTGCCGAGGTGGTTGCGAATGGATGCGACGGCCTGCCAGCCGGCGGCGGCAGTCAGCAGCAGGACCAGCAGGCAGGTAGCAAGCAGCGCAAGGACGGACTTGCCGCGCAGGCCGAGGGCAGGGCCCATGTTATCTCCGGCAGAAATGAAAGCGGGCGGCGCATGGGAAACACTGCCGCCCGTGTTACTTCCGGTCAATTCTGCCAGCGGGCAAGCCGCAGTGCAACGAAAGCGGCAAGCCCTTGTCAGACTGGCATCAACGCTTGCCAGCCGAAAAAGACCACCAGTCCGATGACGATGGTGAGCAGCTGCCGCCGCGTCGCGGCGCTCACCAGGATGGCGACGATGGAGGCAACCAGCTGCGGATTGCGCCAGTCGAGTTCGGCGCCGCCGCCGTGCGGCGCGAGGATCATGGGCACGATGATGGCGGTGAGCACCGTCACCGGCACGAAGCCAAGCGCCTGCTGCAGCAGCGGCGGGAAACTGACGCGGCCGCCGAGCACGAAGATGGCGGCCTTGATGAAGACGGTAACGGCGGCCATGCCGAGGACCATCCAGGTGTTGATCATCATGCCTTCGCCTCCTCTGCCGCCTTGCGCGCGCTGAGCGCCATGCCGGTGGCCACGCCGACGGCCACGGCCGACATCAGCCCCAGCTTGTACGGCAGGCCGCGCAGCACCCAGGCCGCCGTACCCGCCGCCAGCGCCGCGCCGAAGTGCGGCAGGCGGTTCATTTGCGGCACGATGATGGCGAGGAAGGTGACCACCATCGCGAAATCCAATCCCAGCGATTGCAGCTGCGGAAACACCGCGCCGAACAGCAGGCCGACCAGCGTCCAGGCCTGCCAGTTGAGGTACATCGCCGCGCCCGAGCCGAGGAAGTACCAGTGGCCGAGCGGCGTCTGCGCATGCGTGCGGTAGTAGCCGTTCATTACGGCAAAGGTTTCGTCGGTGAGCAGAAAGCCGAGCGAGAAGCGCCAGCGCAGCGGCAGGTGCGCGATGCGCGGCAGCAGCGTCGCCGCATAGAGCGCATGGCGCAGGTTGACGATGAAGGTGGTCAGCCAGATGACGAGCAGCGCGGTGTTGGCCGCGACGAGGCCGGCGGCGATGAACTGGCTGGAGCCGGCATACACCGAGAGCGACATGAGCTGGCCCTGCCACGGCGCGAGCGGGCCGGCGGTGACCAGCGTGCCGAAGATCATGCCGAAGGGCGCGGCGCCGATCAGCATGGGAATGGTATCGCGCGCGCCGGCGGCGAAACTGGAAAAACGGGTGGGGTGCATGGTGAAGACGTTGACGTCCGGCAGTGCCCTGGCAGCCGGAAAACACGGGAAAACGCAGGCGACATGGTAAGGGAAATCGGCGATTCAAGCCCGGCCTGCAAAACCCGGGCGGCGCACTTATAGTGAAGGATTCGTCCGCCGGAGATTGCGGTGAAGCGGCTGCCCCCGTCTCTCGCGATGCTTGCACGCAGTGCCGGCACACGTGCGGAACGCGTCCACAGCAACATCGACTACGGCATCCTCGCGATGGATGTCGACACCTTCCACTGAACCAAGGAGCCCTGCATGAGCATGAACGAAACCGATACCGCACTGGAAGTCGTCGTCGTCCCGCGCACCCGCGACCTCGGCGATGGCTTCGAGGTGCGCCGCGCCCTGCCCACCGCCGAGCGGCGCATGGTCGGCCCCTTCGTCTTCCTCGACCAGATGGGCCCGCACCGTTTCGATGCCGGCACCGGCCTCGACGTACGCCCGCATCCGCACATCGGCCTGGCAACGGTGACCTATCTCTTCGACGGCGAGATCCTGCACCGCGACAGCCTCGGCACGCTGCAGCCAATCCGTCCCGGCGAGGTGAACTGGATGACGGCGGGCCGCGGCATCGTGCACTCGGAACGCACCGCGCCGGAGCTGCGGCAGCAAGGCACTTCGCTCGCCGGACTGCAATGCTGGGTGGCCTTGCCGCGCGCGCAGGAAGAGACCGATCCCTCGTTCGCGCACGTCAAGGCGCATGAATTGCCCGAGCTGGAGGGCGAAGGCGCGACGGCGCGCATCGTGGCCGGCAGCTTCTTCGGCAAGCGCGCGCCGGTGCCGACGCTGTCGGATCTGTTCTACGTGGACGTGCAGCTGCAGCCGGGCGCCCGCCTCGATGTGCCGGCGGAGTATGAGGAGCAGGCGCTGTACGTGGTGGACGGCCGGATCGATCTCGGCCGCGACGGTGTGTTCGGCGCCGGGCAGCTGTTGGTGCTGAAGCCGGGCAAGACGGTGACGGTCGCAGCCGACGGCGGCAAGGCGCGCGTGATGCTGCTGGGCGGCGAGCCGCTCGACGGGCCGCGCGCGGTGCTGTGGAATTTCGTCTCGAGCTCGGGCGAACGGCTGGAGCAGGCGAAGGAAGATTGGAAGCAGCAGCGCTTCCCGCAGGTGCCGGGGGAGACGGAGTTCATTCCCTTGCCGGATTTGCAGGGGCGGCCGGTGTTTTATCCGTGAAGGTGGAGTAGCGCTTCAATGGTGTGCGGGGAATGGCGGGCGCAAGGCGTGCCGCTCTCCGTCGCTCTGGGTTCCCGCCTGCGCGGCAAACCAGAGATGCATCGAGGAAACGACTGCGCCCATCGCCAGTACGTGCAGAACCGCTGCGTCGCGTCGTTCGCCACAACGACGTATAAAAAAACGGGCACGGATGCAACCATCCATGCCCGTCCTCGAACACCTGCCGCAGCCGAAACTTACGGCGTCAGCGTGAAGTTCTTCACCGCATCGCCGGTCGCTGCGTCGTAGACCACCGTCTGCGTCTGATACCCGGTCGCCCCCGCCACCACGCTGTACTTGCCGGCCGCAGTCGCCTGCGCCGTCGTCGCGATCGGGAGCGTGCCGTACTTGCCGAACAGCGGCGCCACGGTCGGCACGCTGAGCGCATACGCGCCGGTGGTCGCATCCGCGCCTTGCGCGGCGACGGTCACCGTCGGACCGCTCGGGATGGCCTGCGTCACGCGCACGTCGCCTTGCGCGG
>SPQI01000174.1 GCA_004570315.1 Oxalobacteraceae bacterium OM1
TCGTCGGGACGCGGGACGATGGGCGCGAGCGTGCCGTCGAAATCGAAGGCGCAGAGCAGACCCGGCGCCGCAATCCGGTCCAGCCGCGCCAAGCCTTCCGGCGAGAATAGCTCCTGCATCGTCACACCACCCGGCGCAGCGAAGTGCGGCTATGCGAGCGGATCTTGCTCATGATGCGTTCGCGCTGGCGCAGCCGCGATGCGTCGAGCAGCATGCGGCCCGCCCAGCGATAGATGTTGAAGTCCTTCACCAGTGTACGCATGCTGCGCATCCGCTCGCACTGCTCGGCTTCCGGCATGGTCACGGCGCGGTACAGCATCTCCGCACTCTGCTCCACGTGGTAGGGATTGACGATCAATGCTTCATGCAGCTCGCGCGCGGCGCCGGTGAACTGGCTGAGAATCAGTACGCCGCGATCGTCGTCGCGTGCGGCCACGAACTCCTTGGCGACGAGGTTCATGCCGTCATGCAGGCTGGTGACCACGCAGGCTTCGGCCGCCCGGAAGTAGCGGTTGACCTGGTCGCTGCCGTGGTGCTCCGCCTTGAGGATGATCGGCTGGTAGTTCGAGGACCCGAAGCGGCTGTTGATCCGCTGCACCAGCGCCCGCACGCGCGCCTCGAAGTTCTGATACTCGTCGAGCGAGGACCGGGTCGGCGCGGCGATCTGGATCATGGTGAAGCGACCGACCATGTTCGGATGCATCTCCAGCATGCGCTCCACTGCCTGGAAGCGTTCGATGATGCCCTTGGTGTAATCGAGCCGGTCGACGCCGATGGCAAGCAGATGGTCCGGCGGCATGCCGTGTTCTTCGCGCACGCTCGCGCGGCATTCCGCCACGCTCGGCCACTTCTCGGTGCCGTCCGGCCAGGCGATGGAGATTGGATAATCTTCCACTTGCGACAGCTTGCCGCCGTAGGAGATGGTGTTGGCTTCATGCTCGATGCGCGCTTCGAGATAGCGGTCCACCGTCTCGAGGAAGTTCTTGCAATGGAATTGCGTATGGAAGCCGAGGATGGTGCTGCCGAGCAGACCTTCCAGGATTTCCTCGCGCCACGGGCAGATGCCGAACGACTCGGGGTTCGGCCAGGGGATGTGCCAGAAGGTGATGATGGTCGCCTTGGGCAGCACCTCGCGCACCATGCGCGGCAGCAGCGCGAAGTGGTAGTCCTGCACCAGCACCACCGGATCGTCGGTGCGCGCTTCCTTGATCACGGCGTCGGCAAAGCGCTGGTTCACGGCTTCGTATTGCGCCCAATCGCTGGAACGGAATACCGGGCGCACGTGGGCAATGTGGCACAGCGGCCAGAGCCCCTCGTTAGCGAAGCCGTAGTAGTAGCCCTGCTCTTCCTCCTTGCTCAGCCAGACCCGCCGCAGCGTGTAACTCGGTTTTTCCGGCGGCACCGGCACGCGGTCGTTGCGGTCGACCACCTCGCGGTCGGCCGAACCGCTGCCATGCGCGATCCAGGTCCCGGAGCACGCGCGCATCACCGGCTCCACCGCGGTCACGAGCCCGCTGGCCGGCCGCTGTACCTGGATGCCATTGCGGTTGCGGACATGCATGTAAGGCTCGCGGTTCGAGACGACCAGCACTTCATCGCCCGCGAGCTGTTCATGCAGCAGCGCGCGCAACTTTTCCGGCGACCACATGTGCGTAGCGTCGTCGCGGCTGCGCCGTTCCATGTTGAGCTCGTTCAACAGCGTGCGCAAGTCGCTCTCGATCGGCTGCACCTCCGGCGGCGTGGGCGTCGCCGTGTGCTGGCCGGATTGGCCGCGCAGCATGCGCTTGACCGAGCTCACCCAGCCGCGCCAGCTCAAGTGTGCGACGAACACCGTGATCAGCGAAATCACCACCGCCAGCAGCACGAACAGCGCGATCACGTAATTGCGCGTGTCGGCCGAACGCCGCTCGATGAAGCCCATGTCGTGCACGAGAATGAGCCTGCCGAGATAGGCGCCGTTGTGCTCGACCGGGCTTTCCGCCACATGCACCGGGCCGCGGCCGAGATGCACGAGCGACTGGTTCTTGCCGCCGCTGCCTCCGCTGCCGCTGCGGCAGCCAAGTGTCGCGGGATAGTTGGCGGTGTGGTACTGGAGACGGCCGCTCGGGTCGCAGAATCCGAGTGCGTACAGGCGCTCGTCCTGCACCGCGCGGTCGAAGAGCTGGAGGACGCGGCGCTCTTCCTGCGCCTGCAGATACTCGCCGAGCGGCTCCTGCAGCGCATTGGCCAGCGATTGCGAACGCACGTCGAGATCGCGCACCGACCAGCGCACGGTGAGGTCGTCGACGAAAGGAATGACTGCGTAGGCGAACAGCCCGAGAACGAGGGCCAGGGGAAGGACGAAGCGTAAGGAAAGATTCAGTAGTCGATTTTGCATGCTGTGGTTAGGCCTGCAGGCGCGGCCTCGCGGCCGAAGGGTATCTTTTTGCTACGAAGGGAGAGATCGTGCGGCGCCGCGATGGTTCCGACATTCTTCCTGCGCCAGCGCATAGCGCTTTATGGTGTGCCCGCCGCTGCGACGGCGCCGCGTTCGGCGCTCCGCATGAGACGCCGCGCCGACACGGCATCGCGCACGCACCAGGCAAAGCTGCCCAGTGCCAGCGCGCCGAGCGCCCAGCTCAATACGCCGTGATAGGCGAAGCGCACCGCCGACTCCGCCGCATGCCAGTCCACGAGGACGTAAGCGAGCAAGGCGGTGTAAGCGCCGAAATTGATGAAGAGGATGGTATGCAGGGCGCGCTCCAGCTGCGGCAGACGCCGGATCTTGTCTTCGAGCAGGGTGTCCACGAAAGAGATCGTGAATTCGGCCACGACGATCGCGGCAATGACCCAGGCGAAAGCGCCGTTCCACTGCAGCCAGCCGAGACCCGCAAAAAGCATGGCGAAAGCAAGTTCGCGCAGGCTATGCAGGACCTGCTCGTGCCTGGCCCAAGCCTGCTGCGGAAGATGCTCGGCCGCTTCGTGGTTCACCATGACATCGAGCCCGCCGATGATGCCGTGAAATACCAGCAGGCAAAGAACCGCTTCGATCATTCTCCCTCCAGGCACCGCACGCGTCGGCGCGGTGGATGTTGCCAATCTGATTCGCGGGCCAGCGTCGAGTTCCTTGCCGAAACGAAAACGGCGCCCGCAGGCGCCGTCGTGCAATCTCTTCGTTGATCAGAGTCCATAACGATCGCGCAGCAGCCGCTGCACGAGGATCTTGGTCTCCTCGCCCTGGTCGCGGCCCTGCTCATGATCGAAGACGACCGTATGCTGCGAGGTGCCTTGCAGCGCGCCCTTTTCATTCATCACCGAAATCACGGCCATCAGCTTGCCGGTTTCGACTTCCTCCACGTGCGCTTCCGCACGCCAGTTTCCAATCGTGTAATTCAGGGTCTGCATTGTCACTCTCCGATGTCTCTCCGATGGTTGGGCGAACGCTATCGCGCGTTTGGAACGCCCTCTGGTAAAGATTGCCTCCTCGACAGACAGTTCCGTTCCAGACAGGAAATTTTTACCGCACGCTCGTGCAGCAGGAACGGCAACATTTCCATTGGACCGCGCAGCCATGCGCGGCCGGATGACAGGAATCAACGTGCAGCGAGATGCCGGAGCCGATTTGTGTTCGGCCAATCCCGCACCGCACT
>SPQI01000110.1 GCA_004570315.1 Oxalobacteraceae bacterium OM1
GTGTCCGCCGTTGTCGCGTCCACGGCGACGCCGGACGAGCCGGCGCCGGTGCTGCGGCCGCTCGGCGAGGCGGTCGCAGACCTCGAGCGCCAGATGATCCGCGCCGCGCTGGAAAGCACGGGCGGGAACAAGGCTTCGGCCGCCCGCGCACTCGGCATTTCGCGGGCCACGCTGTACCAAAAGCTTGAGGAATATCAGGGAGTGTCTGATCCGTAGACAGGTGTCTGATTATCAGGCACTTCGTAAGTTGTTGATTTCTATGACATTGAGCTGCCCGGCTCGCCTGGTGTTCAGTATCCGGACGTATTTCCAGCAGGTTTCATTGCCCATTCAAGCTTTGCCAGCCCCTCATTTTCCACCTTTCCTTTTTGAATCAATGACTTGCGTCGCATGGCATGACACTTGCCATAGTGGTGCCAATCTCAAGATCGGCGTAGACCGGTCTCCCAAACAAGAGAAGGTGGAGGCAACGTGCGACTCTCGAACAAGGTGGCGCTCATTACGGGCGCCAGCCGCGGCATCGGCAAGGCTACGGCGCTGAAGTTTGCTCGCGAAGGCGCGCGTGTGGTGGTGTGCGACGTCGATGACGCGGTGGCGGAAACCGTCGCCGAGATCCGGCTGCAGGGCGCGAACGCGCTCGGCTTCAAGGTGGACGTCACGAAGCCGCATACGATCGACGCCATGGTGAGCGGCGTCGTCGCCAGCTACGGACAAATCGACGTCCTCGTCAACAACGCCGGCATCGTCGCCGACGCGCAGCTGCGCAAGATGACCGAGGAGCAGTTCGACCGCGTCATCGACGTCAATCTCAAGGGTACCTACAACTGCACGCGCGCCGTGGTCGACGTGATGATCGAGCGTAAAGGCGGCGTGATCCTCAATGCGTCGTCCATCGTCGGCCTCTACGGCAACTTCGGGCAGACCAACTACGCGGCCAGCAAATTCGGCGTCATCGGCATGACTAAGACCTGGGCCCGCGAACTCGGCAAGCACAACATCCGCGCCAACGCCATCTGCCCCGGCTTCATCACCACCACCATCATCCAGTCCATGCCCGAGAAGGTCGTGCGCGCCATGGAAGAGCGCGTTCCGCTCGGCCGTCTCGGCAAACCCGAAGAGATCGCGAACACCTTCGCCTTCCTGGCCTCCGACGAGGCCAGCTACATCAACGGCGCCGTCATCGAGGTGTGCGGAGGAATGACTTTGTAGCACCACGCAGTACCTGTAGTTGTTGTCCCCATAAAAACGTTGTTTGTATCAGCGAGCAGCAATAACAAGGAGTGAGACACCATGGCACTACGCAAGAAGACGGTGATCGGTTCGGTCGCAACCGTCGTGACGACCGGCCTGCTGACCGCCTGCGGCGGCGGCGGCAGCGATAACTTTACCGGCCTCGATGCCGGCCTCATCAACGCCAAGCCGGCATTCCTCGCCGGCGCGGTGCGCACGGCAACCTACGACGGCAACAGCGACGACCTGCTGACCGCGGGCCTCGGCGCCACCGGCCTGGCCGGCGCAGCACCGGCCTTCGCCAACCCGGCCAGCCCGACGGCGGCCGAACTGCGTCGTGCCGCCATCTACAACAACTACCGTGCGCTGGTCGACATCAGCCCGAAAGGCGGCTACGGCACGCTCTATGGCCCGAACGTCACGTCCACCGGCGCCGTCAGCGGGACCGGCAAGGTCGCCGGCAAGGAATACATCGCCTATGCCGGCGACGGCAGCGGCAACCAGAACGTCGTCATGATGGTGCAGGTGCCGGACAACTTCAGCACGTCCAAGCCTTGCATCGTGACAGCCACGTCGTCCGGTTCGCGCGGCGTCT
The DNA here is from genome assembly GCA_004570315.1 of Oxalobacteraceae bacterium OM1. Taxonomy (GTDB): domain Bacteria; phylum Pseudomonadota; class Gammaproteobacteria; order Burkholderiales; family Burkholderiaceae_D; genus Noviherbaspirillum. The sequence continues at coordinate 1,826 of SPQI01000110.1, forward strand.
ACGGCGCCATCGGCACGGCCGGCGAATGGGGCCTGAAGCATGGCTGCGCCGTGGCCTATACCGACAAAGGCAGCGGCAACGGCTTCCATGATCTGATGACGAACAAGGTGACGCTCATCGACGGCACGACTGCCGACGCCAGCACCGCAGGCACCGCCGCGCAGTTCCGCGCCGCCGTCAGCGATGCCGCACGTGCCGCGTACAACGCACTGTTCCCGAATCGCGTGGCGTACAAGCATGCGCACTCGCAGCAGAACCCGGAGAAGGATTGGGGCAAGAACACGCTGCAGGCCGTGCAGTTCGCGTTCTATGTGCTGAACGAACAGTTCGGTGCGACCACTGCAGCCGGCAAGACCATCACGGTCAGCCCGTCCAACACGCTGGTGATCGCCTCGAGCGTCTCCAACGGCGGCGGCGCAGCCATCGCGGCGGCCGAGCAGGACACCTCCGGCCTGATCGACGCGGTGGTCGTCTCCGAGCCGAACGTGCAGCCGAAGTCCATGACCGGCGTGACGATCAAGCGCGGCAGCAATGCGATCGCTACCACCGGCAAGCCGCTGCTCGACTACTTCACCTACGCCAGCATCTACCAACCCTGCGCAGCACTCGCCGTGCCGAACGGCGCCTTCGCCGCAGCGCTGACCGCACTGCCGGGCACCGCGAACCGCTGCACGGCGCTCGCCGCCAAGGGGCTGGTGACCGGCGCGACGCAAGCCGAGCAGGCCGCCGATGCGCTGGCCAAGCTGCATGCCTACGGCTGGGAAGCCGAATCCGATCCGCTGCAGGCGACGCACTACCGCTTCGCCACGCCGTCGATCGCCTACACCTACTCGAACACCTATGGCCGCTTCAGCGTGCTGGACAACCTCTGCGGGCTCAGCCTGGCGAACACCAGCGCCACCGGCGACGTGATTCCGCAGGTGGCTGCCACCCAGGCCGGGCTGTTCTCGACCGGTAACGGCGTGCCGCCGACCAGCGGCATCAACATCGTCTACAACGACTCCGTCGGCGGTGCGAAGCAGGACTTGTTCAGCATTTCCCCGTCGACCAACACGGCCGACCTGGCGCTGGATGCAGCCCTGTGCCAGCGCGCACTCGTGACCGGCAAGGACCCGGTGACCGGCGCCGCACTGACGGGCACGCAGCTCGCCAATTCGCAGCGCGTGCAGGCCGGCATTTCGGAAGTGCAGCTCAACGGCAACCTGCACGACAAGCCGACGCTGATCGTGGCCGGCCGCAGCGACACGCTCCTGCCGATCAACCACCACGCACGTGCCTACTTCGCCCGTGCGCAGGCCAACGGTGGTGCGTCGAAAGCGCGCTACATCGAGGTTGAGAACGGCAACCACTTCGATTCGTTCATCGATTCGCTGCCGGGCTACGACGCGCTGCTGGTGCCGCTGCACTACTACTACAACCAGGCAATGGACCGCATGTGGGCGCACCTGACCACCGGCGCGCCGCTGCCTGATAGCCAGGTGGTGCGCACCACCAAGCGCGGCGGTACCTTCGGCGCCGCGCCGGCGATCACGACGGCCAACGTGCCGCCGATCGCCGCCACCGCAGCCGCCGCGAATGCCATCACCTTCGCGAACGGCACGCTGGCCATCCCCGACTGATGGCGGCAGGGCGGCCCGGCACGGTGCCGGGCCGCCGTCTCAACACGAAGCAACCTGGAGAACTTGCATGGCGAGCGACGTCATTCTGGAAACGCGGAATCTCACGAAAGGATTCAAGGGATTCATCGCGGTCAACGATGTGAACCTGAAGGTCAAGCGCGGCTCCATCCACGCGCTGATC
>SPQI01000406.1 GCA_004570315.1 Oxalobacteraceae bacterium OM1
TCTGTGGGCAAGGGACCGCCTTCGCGTGGTCGCCGAAGGTGCTCCGAGCCGGAATGGGCGCGCATTTTCTTCTCGAAATCGTCGAGCACGCCGACCTGGAGGCGGTGATCACCGCTTCCCGCGTGCCGGTGTTGGCGACGAGCTCGCACGCAACGCGCCGCGTCTACGAAGTCGATTTGCGCCGTCCCGTTGCGTGGTTGTTCGGCCACGAGGGCCAGGGCGTATCGGAACGCTTGCTGGCGCTGGCGCGCGAACAGGTCGCGATCCCGCACGCCGGCGATATGGAGTCGCTCAACGTCGCAGCATGCGCGGCGGTCTGCCTGTTCGAGCAGTTGCGTCAGCGGCTGACGGACAGCGAGGCCGGTGCCGCACACTCCTCGTAAACAAGGCCCGGCACAACCAGTACTTCATCACTCTCGACCTCAGCCTCGTTGCCTTGCGGGCAAACCCGGCTGAACTCGTAATGGCGTCCGTTCACCATGACGAAGCGAAATATATCGCTGCCGAGATAGCGTCCGATCGGTTCGCTGGTCCATTCGGGCTGGAAGAACTCTTTACGGCGGCGTGCCGCGCGATCCTGCCGCTTGGGCAGGACTCCCAGCTCTTCGATATCCGATTCCACCTTCCCGAGGCCATCCTTCAGCGCCCAGATGAAAAACAGCAGCCCGCCCCACAGGACGAGCTCAATCAGCATGAGGTCCATGTCGTTCCCTGTCGTGCCTGTACCTTCGTTATAGTCCTTTCCATTCCAAGGGAAAGACCACAAATCCGGTAAAAAAGTCACAGCCGCAGAGAAAGCTTTTTTGGATTTTGTCTTCAGTAGGCCCGGCGGTCTGACTTGATTTCCTGCAAGATCATCGCTGCAATTTCTTCGATCGACTTTGCGGTCGACGAGGTCCAGCGTATGCCTTCACGGCGCATCATTTTTTCCGCTTCATTGACTTCATAACGGCAGTTTTCAATGGCCGCGTACTTGCTTCCTGGGCGCCGTTCATTGCGAACCTCGGCGAGCCGCTCCGGGGCAATGGAAAGGCCGAACATCTTCTTCTTGTATGGCGCGAGAGCTCCCGGCAGCTTGCCGCGCTCGAAATCTTCGGGGATTAGCGGGTAGTTCGCAGCTTTGACGCCGTATTGCATGGCCAGATACAGGCTGGTCGGCGTCTTGCCTGAGCGCGACACGCCGACCAGGATGACATCCGCAGCCTGCAGGTTGGCATTGGACTGGCCGTCATCGTGAGCCAGCGAAAAGTTGATGGCTTCGATGCGATTCTTGTAATCCTCGGAGTCCGCAATGTTGTGGCTGCGGCCGATGGTGTGCGTCGACTTCACGCCCAATTCATGTTCGAGCGGTTCGACGAACGTCTGGATCAGATCCATGTGCATGCCCTTGGACTGGCGGACGACCGAGGATAAGTCGGATTTGACCAGTGTCGAAAACACGATAGGGCGCTTGCCGTCGGTGTCATAGGCATCATTGATTTCCCGCACGGCGGCATAGGCTTTGTCTAAGGTATCGACGAAAGGCAGGCGGACTTGCTTGAAGCGCAACTCGAACTGGGTCAGTACCGAATGGCCGAACGTCTCGGCGGTGATGCCGGTGCCGTCCGAGACGAAGAAGACGGTCCGGTCGGGCGCCGGCAGGTGGTGAGAGAGCTCTGGCATAATCGGTCGGATTGAATGTAAAGCAAGGTGTTATGCGGATTGTGCAACGCAAAATGCGATTGCGCACTGTAAAATGACGCTAACGGATACGAGAGGCATCGCCCCGGTGAAGAATATCAAAAAGACTTGCGGCGGCGATGGCGCACATGCAGATTTCTTATCATCAAATCAGGGGTTATCATGTCCAACGCAACGGGGAATACCCAGGGGGCTACGTACGTAGCTTCGTTTGACCATTTGAGAATGACGGACGTCGAGTCCGTCGGCGGCAAGAACGCTTCGCTCGGCGAGATGATCAGCCAGCTCGCGAGCGCTGGCGTGCGTGTTCCGGGCGGTTTCGCCACGACGGCGGCCGCGTTCCGCGATTTCCTCGATCACAGCACCAATGGCGGTCCGACGCTTGGCAAGCGCATTGCCGATCGTCTTGAATCGCTTAACGTCGATGACGTCCGTGCGCTGGCACAGGCTGGCGCCGACATTCGGCAATGGATCGTGGAAACGCCGTTCCAGCCGCGCCTCGAACAGGAGATCCGCGAGTTTTACCAGCGCCTGGTCGCCGATTCGTCCGCCGAAATGTCGTTCGCCGTCCGCTCGTCCGCCACGGCAGAGGATTTGCCGGACGCGTCGTTTGCCGGCCAGCAGGAAACCTTCTTGAACGTCGTTGGCATCGACAACGTGCTGGAAGCGATCAAGCATGTGTTCGCATCGTTGTATAACGACCGGGCAATTTCCTATCGCGTGCACAAGGGCTTTACCCACAGCGAGGTCGCCTTGTCCGCCGGCGTGCAACGCATGGTGCGCTCGGACATCGGCGCCGCCGGCGTGATGTTTACGCTGGACACCGAATCCGGCTTCAAGGACGTGGTGTTCATCACGTCCAGCTACGGCCTGGGTGAAACCGTGGTGCAAGGCGCGGTGAATCCGGACGAGTTCTATGTCCACAAGCCGATGCTCGAGCAGGGTAAATTGCCGATCATCCGCCGCAACATCGGCTCCAAGCTCATCAAGATGGAATTCACCGGCGAAGCCAAGGCTGGCCGCTCCGTGAAGACGGTCGATGTGCCGATCGAGCTGCGCAATCGCTATTCCCTGAACGATCAGGAAATCGTCGAGCTGGCGAAGTACGCAGTGATCATCGAGAAGCACTACGGGCGTCCGATGGACATCGAGTGGGGCAAGGACGGTCGCGACGGCAAGCTCTATATCCTGCAGGCCCGCCCGGAAACCGTGAAGTCGCAGCACAAGGCCGGCGACGCGCAACAGCGCTTCAAACTCAAGAGCAGCGGTACGGTGCTCGCGTCCGGTCGCGCGATCGGCCAGAAGATCGGTGCCGGTCCGGTCCGCGTGATCCGCGATCCGTCCGAGATGGAGCGTGTGCAGCCGGGCGACGTGCTGGTTGCCGACATGACCGACCCGAACTGGGAACCGGTGATGAAGCGCGCCTCCGCAATCGTCACCAACCGCGGTGGCCGAACCTGCCATGCGGCGATCATCGCCCGCGAGCTCGGCGTGCCGGCGGTAGTCGGTTGCGGCAATGCGACCGACATGCTGAAGGACGGCACGCTGGTGACCGTTTCCTGCGCCGAAGGCGACGAGGGCAAGATCTACGACGGCCTGCTTGAGACCGAAGTGACCGAAGTCTCGCGCGGCGATCTGCCCCCGCTCAAGACCAAGATCATGCTCAACGTCGGCAACCCGCAGCTGGCGTTCGACTTCCAGGCGGTGCCCAACGGCGGCGTCGGTCTGGCCCGCCTCGAGTTCATCATCAACAACAACATCGGCGTGCATCCGAAAGCGATCCTCGAGTATCCGGGCATCGATACCGACTTGAAGAAGGCGGTCGAGTCGGTTGCACGCGGCCATGCTTCGCCGCGCGCCATCTATGTATACAAGCTGGCGGAAGCTATCGAGCCGATTGCATCGGCCTTCTGGCCCAAGCCGGTCATCATGC
>SPQI01000472.1 GCA_004570315.1 Oxalobacteraceae bacterium OM1
CTGCCGGAAGCTTACTTGCCCGCGATGGAGACGACGTTGTCCGAACCCGGCGCGCCGAACAGCTGCTCCTTGAGCAGGTGGAGCTGATCGCGCACTTGCGCGGCCTTTTCGAACTCGAGGTTCTTGGCATGCTCGACCATGAGCTTCTCGAGCCGCTTGATCTCCTTCGAGACCTGCTTCTCGCTCATCGACTCGTACTTCGCCGCGTCCTGCGCCACCAGCTGTTCCTGGCGCGCCTCGGCCGGGCTGTAGACGCCGTCGATCAGCTCGCGGATCTCCTTGCGCACACCCTTCGGCGTGATGCCGTTCGCCTTGTTGAACTCGATCTGCTTGGCGCGGCGGCGCTCGGTTTCGCCGATCGCGCGCTTCATCGAGTCGGTCATCTTGTCGGCGTACAGGATGGCCGTGCCGTGCAGGTTGCGCGCCGCGCGGCCGATGGTCTGGATCAGGCTGCGCTCGGAACGCAGGAAGCCTTCCTTGTCGGCGTCGAGGATGGCCACCAGCGATACCTCGGGAATGTCGAGACCCTCGCGCAGCAGGTTGATGCCGACGAGGACATCGAAGGTGCCCAGGCGCAGGTCGCGGATGATCTCCACGCGCTCGACAGTGTCGATGTCGCTGTGCAGGTAGCGCACCTTCACACCGTTGTCGCTCAGGAACTCGGTGAGCTGCTCGGCCATGCGCTTGGTCAGCGTGGTCACGAGCACGCGCTCGTCCTTCTTCACCCGCTCCGTGATTTCCTGCATCAGGTCGTCGACCTGGGTACTGGCCGGGCGCACGGAAATCTCCGGGTCCACCAGGCCGGTCGGACGCACCACTTGCTCCACCACCTGGTCGGCATGCTTGCCTTCGTATTCGGCCGGCGTGGCGGACACGAACACGGTCTGCCGCATCTTGCCCTCGAATTCCTCGAACTTCAGCGGCCGGTTGTCGAGCGCCGATGGCAAACGGAAGCCGTAATCGACGAGATTGACCTTGCGCGCGCGGTCGCCGTTGTACATGCCGTTGAGCTGGCCGAGCAGCACGTGCGACTCGTCGAGGAACATGACGGCATCCTGCGGCAGGTAATCCACCAGCGTCGGCGGCGGCTCGCCCGGCTTGGCGCCGGAGAGATGGCGCGAGTAGTTCTCGATGCCCTTGGTGAAGCCGATCTCCTGCATCATCTCCAGGTCGAAGCGAGTGCGCTGCTCGAGGCGTTGCTCTTCCACCAGCTTGTTCTCCTTGCGGAAGAAATCGAGGCGTTCGCGCAGCTCTTCCTTGATGCTTTCGATGGCACGCAACACGGTCGAGCGCGGCGTGACGTAATGCGAGCCGGGATAGATGGTGAAGCGGGGAATCTTCTGGCGCACGCGGCCGGTGAGCGGGTCGAACAGCTGCAGGCTGTCGATCTCGTCGTCGAAGGTTTCGATGCGCAGGGCCAGCTCGGCGTGTTCCGCCGGGAACACGTCGATGGTGTCGCCGCGCACGCGGAAGGTGCCGCGGCCGAAGTCGATCTCGTTGCGCGTGTACTGCATCTGGATCAGGCGCGCGATCACGTCGCGCTGGCTGACCTTGTCCTTGGCGCGCAGCGTCAGGATCATCTGATGGTATTCGTTCGGATTACCGATACCGTAGATCGCCGACACGGTTGCCACGATGACCACGTCGCGCCGCTCCATCAGCGACTTGGTGCACGACAGGCGCATCTGCTCGATGTGCTCGTTGATCGACGAGTCCTTCTCGATGAACAGGTCGCGCTGCGGGACGTAGGCTTCCGGCTGGTAGTAGTCGTAGTAGCTGACGAAGTACTCGACGGCGTTCTGCGGGAAGAACTCGCGGAATTCGCTGTACAGCTGCGCGGCGAGCGTCTTGTTGGGCGCGAACACGACCGCCGGACGGCCGAGGCGCGCAATGACGTTTGCCATCGTGTAGGTTTTGCCGGAACCGGTGACGCCGAGCAGCGTCTGAAACGACAAACCGTCTTCAACGCCTTCCACGAGCTTGTCGATCGCGACAGGCTGATCGCCGGCGGGCGGAAACGGTTGGTAGAGACGATAGGGCGAGTCCGGGAAAGTAATGATCTTGGACTCGTCGATGGGACTGGAAACCTGGGTTAAATCTGCCATCTGGCTTCGACCTTTGGTAGAATAGAAAGTTGCACGCAAGCCTTACCGTTTAAGCATAACCTGCCTTCAACCTGCTGCAAAAAGCATCTTTTTGCTTTCATCCGCAGCCAATTTTTCATGTTATCACGATGAGCCAATCCCATCCCGCATCCCTGCTCGGCGCCGTCGACATGGCGCCCCGCGATCCCATCCTCGGTATTACCGAAGCGTTCAACGCGGACAAGAATCCGAACAAGGTCAACCTCGGCGTCGGCGTCTATTACGACGACAACGGCAAGGTGCCGCTGCTCGCGTGCGTGAGCAAGGCGGAAGCCCAGCTGATGGAAAAAGCGACGCCCCGCACCTACCTGCCGATCGACGGCATCGCTGCCTACGACAAGGCGGTGCAAGAGCTTGTATTTGGTGCCGAGAGCCCCGTAATTCAAGAAAAGCGCGCAATCACCGCGCAGGCCCTCGGCGGCACCGGCGCGCTGAAGCTCGGCGCCGATTTCCTCAAGCGTTTCGCCCCGAACGCGCAGGTCTACATCAGCGACCCGAGCTGGGAAAACCACCGCGCGCTGTTCGAAGCCGCGGGCTTCGTGGTCAACAACTACGCGTACTACGATGCGTCCACGCGCGGCGTGAATTTCGCCGGCATGCTGAATGCGCTGAAAGAGATGCCGTCCGGCTCCGTCGTCGTGCTGCACGCCTGCTGCCATAACCCGACCGGCGCCGACCTCACCGACGACCAGTGGACCCAGGTGATCCAGGTCGTGACGCAGCGCGGCCTCGTGCCCTTCCTCGACATGGCCTACCAGGGCTTCGGCGACGGCATCGGCGAGGACGGCAAGGTGGTACGCCGCTTCGCCGACGCCGGCGGCCCGCTGTTCGTGTCGAACTCCTTCTCCAAGTCGTTCTCGCTGTATGGCGAGCGCGTCGGCGCGCTGAGCATCGTCGCGGCGAACGCCGAAGAGGCTGCGCGCGTGCTGTCGCAGCTCAAGCGCGTCATCCGCACCAACTACTCTAACCCGCCGATCCACGGCGGCCAGGTGGTGGCCACCGCGCTGTCCACGCCGGAACTGCGGCAGAAATGGGAAGAGGAACTGGCCGGCATGCGCGTGCGCATCCGCGAAATGCGCGAGGCGCTGGTGAAGAAGCTGAAGGAAAAGGCGCCCGGCCACGACTTCGACTTCGTCACGCGCCAGCGCGGCATGTTCTCGTATTCCGGCCTGACCAAGGAACAGGTCGGCCGCTTGCGCGACGAGTTCTCGATCTACGCTGTGGACACCGGCCGCATCTGCGTGGCCGCGTTGAACTCGCGCAATATCGACACCGTGGTCGACGCCATCGCGAAGGTGCTGTGATGGAACGGGCGGACACGATGTTGTCCGTCCGAAAATCACGTTTTCTTTCCGCGAGGCTTTGACAGACGTAAAAAGATCAGCCTATAATAGCGACTCAGCTGTTCCCTGATAGCTCAGTCGGTAGAGCGACGGACTGTTAATCCGCAGGTCCCTGGT
>SPQI01000085.1 GCA_004570315.1 Oxalobacteraceae bacterium OM1
GGATTGGTGCGGACGTAGAGGACCTGGTCCGCCACCATCTGCATGTAGCCCTTGAACTGCTGGTCGGCGACCGGTGTGGTCGTGCCGCCGGTGCCGGAGCCCGTTCCGGTCCCAGGTGTCGTGGTTCCCGGCGTAGTGGTTCCCGGAGTCGTCGTGCCTGGCGTGGTCGTGCCTGGCGTGGTCGTGCCTGGCGTTGTGGTGCCCGGCGTGGTGGTCCCGGTGGTCCCGGTCGTTCCGGTTCCCGTGCCCGGCGTCGCCGTACCGGTGCCGGCCTGCGTCGGCGTCGCGGACGCCTGGGTGGAATCGCTACTGCCGCCGCAGCCGCCCATGACGGCCGAAGCAATCAGCAGGGACAGCAAAGTCTTGGTTGTGTTCACGTGTTATCCCCTTGGTGGTAATGCCTGTAAGACAGACTTCGAAAGCCCGGCGGCGTTCGCCGCCGGTCGGTTTGCGCAAACGCGTTTGCTGTGGCACGTCAATGATCCGGCGCGCCCTCCTCGCCGCCCCGTGCGCGCTTGGCGCGGCGCAGCGTGTTGACCAGCTTCGCGAGCTGGCGGTAACCCGGTTTGTCGATGCGCTCGAGGTCATGCAGCAACCATTGCTTGACGCGCCACACGCGCCCCTTCGCCTCCTTGCGGGCGATGCGCGGCAGTTGCAGCAGCGCGGCGAAGCGGCTGCGGTAGACGTCGAGATGGATGACGTCGGTGCACTCGGCCAGCAGGCGGTACTTGTAGCCGTAGCGGCCGTTGAGCAGATGGAAGCGGCGTGCCCCGCGCACGATCCCTTCGCACAGCGTGTGGTAGTAGCAGAGGATGCCGAGGCTGTAGTCGTTGTACTTCGGGTGGTGCGCGATGACGTGCATGAAGTAGTGGTCACCGATGCGGAAGCCGATCGCACCCGCGGCGACCTCGCCGTCGATGCGCGCCACGCCGACAATGCCGTTGGTCTTCGCAAAGTCCACGATCCAGTTCACTTCGGTATCGTTGAAGCGCGGCACGATGTTCTTGCTCTTCATACGCATCACGCTCAGGGCGATGATGTCGCGCACGTCCTGCTCGCGGATGTCGCCTTCAAGTTGGAGGTCGTAGCGGTAGCTCGGAAAATCCTTCTGCAGGGCGCTCGTGTAGCGCTTGATGTTGCGTCGGGTGTTCTTGCCGATGGCCGCTTCGTAGTCCTTCACGGTGGGCGGCAGCTGCACCACCATGTCCTCGCTGGCCACCAGCGCATGCCAGGGCAGGCGCATGCCCCCCGGCTGCGCGCAGACGCGCGGGAAGACGACCCGGCGCACGTCCTGATGGCGTTCGAACATGTGACGGGCGAAGCGCTCGATTTCCGCCGCCTCGACCGTCATGTACTCGCTGGCCACGGTGACCTCGCCGTTCGCATGGTGATACGGCAGGATGACCAGCGGACGGCCGGCGCGGCTGGCGACGTAGACCTGCGCGCCCTTGAGCGCCTCCGCGGCTTCGAAGTAGCGCGGCGAGGCATACAGGTGGGCGTACAGCGCGTCCATCGCGGCGGCCAGCTCTGCGTTCATGCCGTCGTGGCAGGCGATGTCCACGCGCTCCGCCGCCTCGATGGCGCCGACGCCGTCCAGCAGCGATGCCGGTGCGTTCACGGTTCCCATGGTGTGTTCCTCTCGCTTACGATCCGTTCGCCGCCGGTCCATGCGGCAGGACGGCACCCGCGCCGGCGCGCTGCATGCGCAGGCGGTCGACCGTGCGCTTGGCGTCCTTGAGCGCGTTCAGCCCTCGGAACAAGGCCTGCTCGAGCGGGCTCGAGGTGTCGGCGCGCCGCGCATGCTGCTCCATCCAGTCCTTCATTTCGTACATCTTGTCGGCGTAGTGCTGCCCCAGCACGTGGCGGATGTCGAGCAGCTGCTGCAGGCGCGAGCGGTAGACGCGCAGGTCGCTCAGGTCGCGCTGTTCGCCGAGCAGGCGGTACTTGTACTCGTAGCGTCCCCAGAGGAAGTGGTAGGCATTGCAGCCGCGCTCGATGCAGGCGCAGATGGTGAAGTAGCAGCACAGCGTGCCGAGACCGTAGTCGTCGTAGGCCGGGTCGTGCGCGATCACCTGCAGGAAGGCGGCGTCGCCGATGCGGTAATTGATGGTGCCGGCGCAGACCTTGCCGTCGATGGTCATCACGGTAACCAGGCCGCATTGCCGCACGAGGCGCATGATGCGCTGCGTCTCCGCTTCGTCGATGTAGGAAGCCTTGTACTTGCCCGCCATGCGCGCGCGATTGAATTCGATGATGGCGCGCACCTGCGCTTCCTCGACGTCGGCGCCGCCATAGGTCTGCCATGCCGCGCCCGGGAAGCAGCGCTTGAGCTTGTTGGCGTAGCGCTTGACGTAGGTGCGCGTCGACTTGCCGAGGCGCGCCAGGTAGGCGTCCACGGTACCGGGCAGCGCGGCGACGATGTCCTGCGTGCGCCTGGCGGCGACGAAGGGCAGGGACGGTCCCTGCGCCGGCTGCTGGATCGCGGTGAAGCAGACCGCGCGCACGTTAGGGAAGCGCGCGAACACCGCCTGCGCGAAGCGATCGATCACCGCCGGCGCAAAGCGGCATTGCTCGCTCAGCACGCAGGCCTGGCCGCCTTCGATGCGGAACACCAGCGCGGCCACCGGCGTGCCATTCTCCTGCAGCACGCAGGTATGCACCGAGCGATCGAGGCAGCCGTAGACAGCGTGGTAGGTCAGCGAGGCATGCAGATGCGTGTGCAGGCGATCCACCAGCTCGCGTGCGAATGCCGGGATCGTGTTTTCGTAGAGCGTTGCTTCAATCACTTGGTCCTCCATGTGCGCCGCATTGCTGCGCGGGGTGAGCGATTCGACATGCGGTGCACGATGAAAGTTAGGCCGCGGCGAGAGTACCGCGGGGTGTAGTTGCGGGGTCCTTGAGTCCCATCAATCGCGTGTGTCTCTTGCACGATGCTGCCCTCACGACTCGACGATCACCCACTCCGGCGGGAAGAAATCGTCGGGATGGTTCAATCGATCGAGTGCATTCATGCGGCGCGTACGCACCACGATTTTCGAAGGGTTGTCGTTGAGGTATGCGCCCCACCAGCTGAAGGAGCTGAAGCCCGCGGTGACGTTGTGCTTGCAGCGGCTCATCAGCACGAGGTCCTCGTAGCCCTTGTCCGGTCCGTTGTGGTCGACGAAGCGCAGCCGGCCCGGCAGCTTGAGATGCGACTTCACCCAGTCGATGTCGTCGGAGAAGACGAAGAACTGCGGATCGCGCAACCGCGTGCGGAAGTGGTCGACGGCGTTGCGGTAGTAGGCATCGGTGAGGATGCCGTCGTACCAGCTGCGGTATTCCGGATCGGTGACGGTGTCGCCGCGGCGCACGTGCAGGCTTACCGTCTCGCCACCCGCCGCGATCTCGTCGGCCACGGCCTGGCTGGGCGCGGACAGCGGCGCCTTCAACGTGAACTCGGCGCGGATCACGTCGTCGATGTGCGCGAAGTAGCGGTAGGAAAAGAAGCAGCCGCGCAGCATGGTGTCGTCGGGCAGCTTGAAGAATTCCGGCTTGTAGCCCCAGTCGCCGCGCTCTTCTTCGTAGAAGCGCCGCGCCTGGCCGC
>SPQI01000505.1 GCA_004570315.1 Oxalobacteraceae bacterium OM1
GACCTGGACCGTGGCATCGCCCAGTTTGCCGCGCAGCGCGATCGGCCCGGCGCCGAGATTGGCGGCAACCGAAAACAGCGGGCTCGCCTTGCCGGCAGCACCGGCGTGGCTGGCTGTGCCGATGAACAGCGCGGCCACCAGTACACCGGCGACCCGCATCATGCCTCGGCCCACAGGTCGTGCGCGTCCGCGGCAGTGACTGTCACATCGACGAATTCGCCTACGCGCAGTTTCTTGTGCGGCTCATAGGGCGGTTTGACGTAGACCACGCCATCGATCTCGGGCGCGTCCGCCATGGAACGTCCGACGCCGCCGCTGGTGCTGACCTCGTCGAGCAATACCCGGATCGTCTTGCCGACCTTGGCTTGCATGCGCTTGCGGGAAATGCCTTCCTGCAGCTCCATCACGCGCCGACGGCGCTCCTCGCGCAGCTCTTCCGGAACCGGGTTCGCCAGCGCGTTGGCGGTCGCGCCTTCGACCGGCGAGTACGCGAAGCAGCCGAGGCGATCGATCTCCACCTCCTTCAGGAAGTCCAGCAGGTACACGAACTCAGCCTCGGTCTCGCCCGGGAAACCCGCGATGAAGGTCGAGCGGATAGTCAGGTCCGGGCACATCTTGCGCCAGGCTTGAATGCGCTCGAGGTTCTTCTCGCCGTTGGCGGGACGCTTCATGCGCTTGAGGACGTCCGGATGGGCATGCTGCAACGGCACGTCGAGGTAGGGCAGCACGCGGCCCTCGGCCATTAGCGGAATGATGTCGTCGACGTGCGGATACGGGTACACGTAATGCAAGCGCACCCAGGCGTCGTACTGCGCGGCCAGCTCGCCGAGCGCCGTCACCAGCTGCGTCATGTGCGTGCGCAGCGGCTTGCCGTTCCAGAAGCCGGTGCGGAACTTCACGTCCACGCCATAGGCGCTGGTGTCCTGCGAGATGACAAGCAGCTCCTTCACGCCGGCCTTGAACAGGTTTTCCGCTTCGAGCATCACTTCGGCGATCGGCCGCGACACCAGGTCACCGCGCATCGAGGGGATGATGCAGAAGCTGCAGCGATGGTTGCAGCCTTCGGAAATCTTCAGGTAGGCATAGTGCTTGGGCGTCAGCTTCACGCCCTGCGCCGGCACCAGATCGACGAAGGGATCGTGCGGCTTGGGCAAGTGCTTGTGTACCGCAGCCATCACTTCTCCGACAGCATGCGGACCGGTCACTTCCAGCACCTTGGGGTGGACGCTCTGGATGATGTCGTTGCCGGCGGCATCTTTCTTGGCGCCGAGGCAACCGGTGACGATGACCTTGCCATTTTCGTTCAGGGCTTCGCCGATGGCGTCGAGCGATTCCTGGACGGCGGCGTCGATGAAGCCGCAGGTATTGACGATGACGAGGTCCGCGCCGTCATAGGACTTAGCGGTGTCATAGCCTTCGGCGCGCAACTGGGTGAGGATTTGTTCGGAGTCGACCAGTGCCTTCGGACAACCGAGGCTGACGAAGCCGACTTTGGGAGAAGAGTTGGACATGGCAAAAGGGGGTACAAAGCGAACCCGCTATTGTACCCCCGAATGGCTTTCCGATTACCGCCCCGAATCGCCGGCGGGACGGCTAAGCTGTTGAATTACTTCTTGTTTTTGTCTCCACCCTGGAACGGGAATGTGGAACCGAACATGTTCTTGGTCTGGCTCTGCATCTGCTCCTGCATCTGCATGAACAGGTTTTTGCTCTGTTCGATGTAGTTGCTCATCATGCCCTGCATCATCGGCCCCTGCACATTCATGAACTGGGTCCACATTTCCTGACTGAACGGTTTGCCTTCGTAGAAACCCTTGGAGCTTTCCGCCAGTTTGTTCTGGATGTCGATGAAGGCCTGGATGTTTTTCTCCAGGTACGAACCCATCATGCCCTGCATCGCATGGCCGTAGTAGCGGATGATCTGCGACAGCGCGCTGCTGGAGAACATCGGCGTGCCGTTGGCTTCTTCTTCCAGGATGATCTGCAGCAGGATGCTGCGGGTGAGATCTTCTTCCGTCTTGGCGTCGACCACGGTGAATTCCTCGTTGTCGAGCACCAGTTGCTTCACGTCAGACAGCGTGATGTAGGAACTGGTCTGTGTATCGTAGAGGCGGCGGTTCGGGTACTTCTTGATCAAGCGCTCGGACGTCTTCTTTGCACTGTTCATGTCTCTTCCGTGTTATGCATCGACGCGGCGGGGCCGTGTCTGTAAAAAAGCGAACATGCGTTCGCCCCCTGTGTTTTTATTATAGTGCGAAAAAACAAGAGTTTACGTAAACGTTAACCGCCGGTTCCGCCGCACCGCCGGCGCCCTCCTGCGACGCCGGCTTGCTGCATCATTCAGCCTTCACCTTCACATAGCGGCCGGGTGCCGCTTCGATCGGCTTGTACTTCGCATTCCCCAGGCGCCGCGGTGCCTTGATCTGCTTGCCGCCGTACTTGTCGAGGAAGCCGGTCCATTCGACCCACCAACTGCCGGGATGCTCGGTGGCGCCCTGCAGCCAGGCATCGGCGTCGGCCGCCGCCTTGTCGTTGACCCAATAGCTGCGCTTCTTCTTGGCCGGCGGATTGATCACGCCGGCGATATGGCCCGACGCGCCGAGCACGAAGCGATTGCGGTTGCGCTTCTTCGGATTGAGCAGCTTGACCGACTCGTAGGCCGCTTTCCACGGCACGATATGGTCCTCGCGCGAGCCATAGACGAAGACCGGCGCATCGATGCGCGCCAGGTCGACCTCCTCGCCGGCCACTGTCACCTTGCCCGGCACCCGAAGATTATTCTCCAGATACATGTTGCGCAGGTACCAGCAGAACATCGGGCCCGGCAGGTTGGTGCTGTCGGCATTCCAGTACAGCAGGTCGAACGGCGGCGGATCTTCGCCCTTCAAATAATTGGACTTCACATAATTCCAGACCAGGTCGTTCGGCCGCAGGCTGGAGAAGGCCGAGGCGAAGTCGCGCCCCGGCATCAGGCCGCCGCTGCCGATGCTCTGCTCGCGCAGCGCGACCTGCGCCTCGTCGATGAAGACGTCAATCACGCCGGTATCGGAGAAGTCGAGCAGTGTGGTGAGCAGCGTGAGGCTCGCCACCGGCTTTTCGCCGCGCGCGTAGAGCACGGCCAGCGCCGAAGAAAGCAGCGTGCCTCCGACGCAGAAGCCCAGCGCATTGATCTGCTCCTGCTTGGAGATGTCCTGCACCGCCTCGATGGCCTGCATGACGCCCTGTTCGATGTAATCGTCCCACGTTACCTTGCTCAGCGAGGCATCCGGGTTCACCCACGACACCAGGAACACCTGGTGGCCTTGCGACAGCGTGTGGCGTACCAACGAGTTCTCGGGCTGGAGGTCGAGAATGTAGTACTTGTTGATGCACGGCGGCACCAGCAGCAGCGGACGTTCGTAGACCGACGTCGTCAACGGCTTGTACTGGATAAGCTGGAACAGTTCGTTTTCGAAAACCACTTCGCCCTCGGTCGTGGCGACGTTGCGCCCGACCTCGAAGGCATTCTCGTCACTCTGCGAGATGTGGCCCATCTGCATGTCCTCGAGCATGTGCGCAATGCCTTTAGCAAGGCTATCGCCC